>JAGWND010000164.1 GCA_028873075.1 Bacteroidota bacterium | reverse complement strand
TGATCATTGAATATTGAGTGTTCTGCTGCGGCAAAGAAAAAATGTTCAATACACAATTTTCAATGTTCGATTTTTATTTCCTTTCCGGCAGCAGGTTCCATATTTCAGGATCTTCGTCTCCTAAGACCCACGAACAAAATCCCTCGACGCCGCGCTCTTTGATGATTTGAAGCCGATCCTGAAACGTGCGCACATCGGTGATAAACACCCACTCACGCATATTGTCGCGGTAAAAATAAAACCATGATGTGTGATCCGTAGAATCCCACTGTACGACGGCATTGTAGGCTTTTGCCAATTGCAGTGCTTCCGGTGTTCCGACAGAGCGCGCTGTAGCCCCATGAAATTCTTTGTCTGGTATTGTTGCAAACCAATGATAGCCATAAAGAGGGATGCCGAGCATGAGTTTGTTTTTCGGCACATACTGCAGGGCGTATGCTAAATTTTCGATCGTCCACGAATATCCTGCAACGGGACCAGGCGCAGTATAACTAGTATGTTGGTCATAGGTCATGAGACAAATCATGTCGGTGGACTTGGCTAGGCTTTCAAGGTCATACGCACCTTGCCATTCTTTGAAAATCCAGTAATCGAATCCGGTCTGCCCGGGATATCCCGGGGCGTTGGGAACCGTTGCAATCGCAAGTTTGAAACCATTCTGGTGCAAAGCAGCGGCGGTTTCCGTTACGAGATTTGACAGTGCATCCTTATCGAACCAGTTGATGTGTTCAAAATCGAATTGGATGCCGGAATATCCATTGAGTTTACATTCGCGGACGAGCGACTGAATGAAAGGTTGATGCGGAGTTGGGCTTGTCACGAACTGATGAAAAATTTCCGGAGTAAACTGGTAACCGGTGACGATCGGCATGACGTCGACGCGGTGCTCTTTTGCTGTTTTCATAACAAGCGGATCCGGACCGCCCCAGAGCATTCCGTCTTTATCAACCGTGTACCATGTTGGAACGAGAATAGCGATTTTGTTGCAATGTTCCAAGAAAGAATGTACCGATTCGTACCTTCGCGTCATGTAGAAAAGAGATTTTGGCTGCGCTAGAGCCGTTGGAGAAAAGCTCAACATGCCAAAGATCAAACTCCCCAAAAATTCTAGCTGCACCAACACTTTGACTATTCCGCTGAGGTTACGTACAAGAAGAAGAACGCGATTCCCGAATGTCCCGCTGTACGGGATGCCGTAAAGCGGAATTTTTATCGGGAATCTAATTGTCGAAGTCGGCTCAAAACTATGGATTCCCGCTTTCGCGGGAATGACGTCGTTCTTGTTTTGGCCGTCTCCAAAATCATTCTGCGTAACGTCAATGATCCCTTTATTCCGATATTCCATTATTCGACCGCTCCTTTCATTCAACCACTGTTATTATTTTCTTCAGTTTGATGTCGTCTGACGACGAGCCGATTTGCAATTCGTATGTCCCCGGTTCGACGACATACTTATTCTTTTCCATGCTGAAATTTCTTAATGATTCGACAGGCAGAGAAATTTCAACAATCGTGGTTTCGCCTTTCTTTATGGAAACCCGTTTAAATCCTTTCAGTGATTTTATCGGCTGCACCTCTTTCGTGTCAAGGTTTTTTTCTGAAGGGATCCGCTTGGACACATAAAGCTGCACCACGTCATCGCCGTCTCGCTTGCCCGAGTTGCGAACTGCGACGGAAACTTTTAGCGTGTCGTTTTCTCTTGCTATTGCCTTGTCAACATCTGATTTCAGATAATCAAAGCTTGTATAGCTTAACCCGAATCCGAACGGGTAAAGAGGTTTGCCTGTGAAATAACGGTAGGTCCTGCCCCTGCCGAGAGAATCGGGCGCCATGTTATAGTCTTCAAACGGGGGAAGCTGCTCGACCGATTTGTAAAATGTTACAGGTAATCTGCCTGCCGGATTGTAATCTCCGAACAGCACGTCAGCCAGCGCGGCACCCCCTTCTTCCCCCGGGTACCAAAGCTGGATGATGGCAGGAAGATTTTCTTCTTCCCAATTGACTGCAAGAGCGCTGCCGCTTGTGAGAACGAGAATGACAGGCGTGCCGGTTGCGTGAAGCGCCTTCAATAAATCTTCCTGCACTTTGGGAAGATTGAGCGTTGTTCTGTCGCCGCCTTTAAACCCCGGCAGGTTTACCGGCATTTCCTCGCCTTCCAATTGAGAAGTAATGCCGCCGACAAAAATCACTGCGTCAGAATTTCTTGCAAGCTCGATTACTTTCTGAAAATGATTCGTCTCAAGCCGTTCCCATTGAACGTACAATTGTGAACGGGGCACACCCAAAGCAGATTCAACGGTAAGTGCGTACGGCTTCCCCTTTTCCACATGAGCAATGCCGCTTTTGGCAGTCAAACTCCGGTTGTTCCAATCTTCAACAACAAGAACATTGTTGATCGAAAGACGGTAACCGTTATCGCTTTTAACGATGAAACGGAAATCGCCCGATTCGGGCATTGTAAGCGTCCCGCTCCAGCGAATTGAAGAAAAGCTTGAAGAGCCGTTAAATGATGGGGTTCGTGATCCGTAGATCCAATTCGGCGTGCTGAACTGGTTGATGCGCGTGAAGAATGGAGTACCGCTGAGGTTGCTGTTGTTGAAATACTCAGCCTTCAATCCGGTTGCTCCGCCCGAACTAAGCATCGTCGGCTGAATATCCTGAACAGCAGGCCCTTCTTCGACAAGATTGCATCCGGTGTCATAAACCACTTCTGTGCTGTCGCCGGCTTTATCTCGTATTCCTTGAAGCGGCGTGACGTATTTTGAAGGAGTGCCGTTATAGTTTCCCAGCAGCATGAAGTACGAATCCGCCGTCGGTCCGATCACAGCGATTCTCTTCAGATTCTTTTTCAGGGGTAGAACATGATTCTCGTTTTTCAGCAGCACGATTGATTCACGTGCGGCTTCGAGCGCAAGCCGGCGATGTTCCGGCGAGTCGTTTTCCTTCATAGAAATTTTTGAGTACGGAACGATGTCCGGCGGATCAAACATTCCTAATTTGAAACGGGCAGTAAAAAGTCTTTTCAGTGCAACATTGATGTCATTTTCTGTCAGCAACCCTTCCTTCACTGCTGCGATCAGAGAAGAACTGTACGTTTGTCCGCATTCGAGATCTGTTCCCGATTGTACTGCAAGCGCAGCGGCTTCCGGGGCAGTGTTCACAATTTTGTGCGTCTTGTAAATGTTCGTGACAGCGCCGCAATCCGAAACGACATACCCCTTAAATCCCCAATCGTCCCGCAATATTTTTCGCAGCAGCGTCGGTGAGCCGCAGCAGGCGTCTCCCATAAAGCGGTTGTACGCGCACATAACGGAAAACGCGCCCCCTTCTTTCACGCACGCTTCAAAAGCGGGAAGATACGTTTCCCATAAATCGCCGCTGCTGATGATTGCATTGAACGTATGGCGGTCGGGTTCAGGTCCGCTGTGCACGGCGTAATGTTTCGGAGTTGAGATAACCTTAAAATATTTCGGATTCTTTCCCTGCAAGCCTTTCACAAACGCTACGCCCATGCGCGAGGTCAGAAAAGGATCTTCGCCGTACGTTTCCTGTCCGCGCCCCCATCGCGGGTCGCGAAAGAGGTTGATGTTCGGGCTCCAGAACGTCAGTCCCTTGAAAATATTCCGATCATTTTCACGAAGTGCTTCGTTGTATTTTGCACGAGCTTCGGTTGAGATGGCGTCGGCGACGCTGAACATGAGATCGGTATTCCAGGTTGCCGCAAGGCCGATTGCCTGCGGAAAAACTGTGGCAATGCCGTTACGCGCCACGCCGTGCAGACATTCGTTCCACCAATTGTACGCCGGAATGTTGAGACGTGGAATTGCCGCCGAAGCGTTGACCATTTGCGAGACTTTCTCTTCTAATGTCATTCGTGAAACGAGAGCGCTCACGCGTTCCTCAAGAGGAATGGCAGGATTCAAGAAGACCGGCTTTTTATCCGAAGGGTTCTTCGAATTGTTGCTCTGTCCAAGCAGGGAAGAGCAGAGCATAAATGAAAGCGGGAGAAATAATCTCATAGAACCTCCATAGAGTATGACCCCGCCCGGCCCTCCGCTTGCGCCAAAGACAGCTCTTTGGGACAGGAAGGAAACATCCTCTCTCCCTCAAAGGCGAGAGCTGGAGAGACGGGTCGGTAAACGCAAGAGTATTTTTTTAAAATTGAGCTTAACTGAGTAATCCCGGAAAATTATTTCGCATTATTGAAGAAAGTTTAGAAAAAAAATATTACTTTCACAAGACGGCGGGGAAACGCCGTTAGATATCTTTTCAGTTAATGTAGGAGAAAAAAATGAAACACACACTGCTTCTCGGGTATGATATTGGGAGCTCGTCTATCAAAGCCTCGCTGATTGATGCGGAGACCGGAGGGCTGCTCGCCTCGGCGAGCTCGCCGGAACGGGAAATGAAAATTGATTCGCCGCAGAGCGGCTGGGCTGAGCAGCATCCCGATCTCTGGTGGCAGCATGTTGTTGCTGCAACGACGTTGATGCTTTCAAAAATTTCGCTCGCTTCCTATGAGATTGCCGGTATCGGCATCTCGTACCAAATGCACGGTCTGGTCATGGTTGACAAGAACGGAGACATTCTTCATCCTTCTATCATATGGTGCGACAGCCGAGCGATAGAAATCGGCAACAAAGCATTTTCGGAGATCGGAGAGGAGTATTGTCTTCATCATTATTTGAACTCGCCGGGAAATTTTACCGCGTCGAAGCTCCGGTGGGTGAAAGAACATCGCCCGGACGTGTTTTGGAAAATTTTTACAATTATGCTGCCGGGCGATTATATCGCTTTCAGATTAACCGGAACAATGTGCACAACGGTTTCAGGTTTGAGCGAAGGGATACTCTGGGATTTTTCCGGGAAGACGACCGCGGAGAAGCTTCTCCACTATTATGGCTTCGAAAAAAATTTGCTTCCGGACATTGTGCCGACATTCGGTCGGCAAGGAACGCTGACGTCATCGGCGGCAAGAGAATTAGGCTTGAACGCGGGAATTCCGATCTCGTACAGAGCCGGCGATCAACCGAACAACGCTCTTTCGCTGAGCGTTCTTCATCCGGGAGAAATTGCTGCGACTGCAGGGACATCGGGAGTCATTTACGGTGTCAGCGATCAAAACATTTTCGATCCGGCAGGGCGTGTGAACACGTTCGCGCATGTAAATTACTCCGAGGCACATCCGAATACCGGCGTGCTGCTGTGCATCAACGGCACCGGCATCCAGTACAGCTGGCTGAAACAAAATATTTTTGACGACAAATTTTCGTACGATGAACTGAACGGCATCGCATCGAAGACTCCGATCGGTTCCGAAGGTTTGCTCTGCTATCCTTTCGGCAACGGCGCTGAACGTGTACTGAAGAATCAGGAGGTCAACGGACATTTTTCAGGTATCAATTTCAATATCCACGGAAAAGCACATCTCGTTCGTTCGGCACAGGAAGGAATTGCTTTTTCTTTCCGGTACGGGCTCGATGTGATGAAGAGTCTTGGCATGGCATTCAACGTCATCAAGGCTGGGAATTCCAATTTGTTTCAGAGCAAAATTTTCCGGGAAGCGTTCGTAAACACGTGCAATGTCAATCTCGAAATTTACAATACGGACGGCTCGCAAGGTGCCGCCCGGGGCGCTGGAATCGGTCTTGGGTTATTTCCAGATGAGAGCAAGGCGTTCCGGGGTCTGGCGAAGTTAGAAGGGATACATCCGGACTTTGAAACGGCGAAGAAATATGATTCATTCTATCAGAATTGGAAAGACGGGCTTTCAAGGTTAAGGAAAGTATAATTTCTTAACTTTTTCACTTGACAAAGAGTAAAAATATTTTTAACATTGAATCGGTTCAATAATGTTTGAACTGATAAAATATTTGAAGTATTGCCTCCTGTGAAAATGAAGATTACCAGTTAATAACCGAGTTATTCCTCCCTTTTCAATGTAGTTGTAGTTTTCGCGCTGTTGGATTGTTACTATAGAGATAAAGAATATGCTCAATAAATTCTTTCCAACGATCAACAAACCGATTCCTTATGAAGGTAAAGCATCGAAGAATGCTCTTGCCTTCAAATACTATGACAGGCAGCAGCTTGTCGGCAGCAAAACCATCGCGGAACATCTTCGCTTCTCCGTGGCATACTGGCACACGATGATGGGAACAGGAAGCGACATGTTCGGCGGACCGAGTTTCAGGAGAGAATGGCACAAGTCCGCCACGCCGATCGGCCGCGCAAAAGAAACGATGGAAGCGGCGTTCGAACTCTTCCAGAAGTTAGGCATCGAGTATTATTGTTTTCATGACAGAGACATTGCTCCTGAAGGAGAAAATTTTTCAGAGGCGTGCAAGAATCTTGAAACGATGGTGGAGTTTGCGAAGGGCTTACAGAAAGAAACGGGCGTCAAGCTTCTGTGGGGAACGGCAAATCTTTTCAGCAATCCGATCTACTCGCAAGGCGCCGCAACAAGTCCGAATGCGCATGTCATGGCACACGCGGCAGCGCAGGTGAAACATGCAATTGATGCGACGAAAGAGCTGGGCGGAGAAAATTATGTCTTCTGGGGAGGACGAGAAGGATACGAGACTCTGCTGAACACCGACATCAAGCGAGAGCAGCAGCAGATGGCGCGCTTTCTTCACATGGCTGTTGACTACAAACAGAAGATCGGTTTCACAGGACAGTTTCTCATCGAACCCAAGCCGTGCGAGCCGACAAAACACCAGTACGATACCGACGCAGCTACCACCCTCTACTTCCTCAAAGAATACAACCTCATTGATCATTTCAAACTCAACATCGAAGCCAATCACGCAACACTCGCCGGGCATTCATTCGAACATGAATTGGCAGTTGCATCGGCGGCAGGAAAATTAGGAAGCGTTGATGCGAACAGAGGAGATGTGCTGCTTGGGTGGGACACCGACCAATTCCCGACCGATCTCTACAGCACGACGATGGCGATGGTAGTCGTTCTCAAACAACACGGCTTGGGAAGCGGCGGGTTGAACTTCGATGCGAAGGTGCGGCGCAGCTCCAACGATCCGGTAGATTTATTTCACGCGCACATCGGCGGGATGGATGCGTTCGCACACGGATTGCTTATCGCACAAAAAATTATTGACGACAAGGCGCTCAGTTCATTCATCGAAGAACGTTACGGCAGTTTTCGTTCGGGCATCGGCGCACAGATGATGTCCGGCAAAGCGACACTTGAAGAAGCGGAACAATGGCTTCTTACAGCAGGCGCTCCTGTGCTGCAGAGCGGACGGCAGGAAATGTTGGAGAATATTGTGAACTCTTACATTTTTTCATACTGAGCAGAAAAAACGAAGTCGCCGAATTACTGAGGTACTAAAACAAAAAGGAAATTTGGATCGACGGATTAGTGGAATAGTGAAACAATAATCCAGTAATCCAACCATCCAACAATCCAGCTCATAAAGAGTCAACCCAAACTGCTACTACAGATAGAAGGAGATGCTCTTGTGAAAGGTTCTTACAGTGTTATTCGAAGAATTCTTTGGATCGGAGGAATTTTTTTCTTCCTCGCAGCTCAATCGCTTTTTGCAAGCGGAATAATCAAGGGGAAAGTTTTTGACAAAGACACAAAGGACGCGTTACCGGGCGCGAACATTCTTGTGAAAGGCACAAGCGCCGGCGCGGCGTCGGATGTCTACGGATTTTATTCCATTCCCAACGCGCCATCCGGAGAGCAAACAATCGTTGTTTCGTACATTGGCTATGTTTCTCATAGTGTGAAGGTGACTATTCCCGAGAACGGCACAGTGGAGCAAGACTTTTATCTCAGTGCGACAGCGGTGCAAGGGCAAACGGTAACAATCACCGCGCAAGCTCAAGGACAACTTCAGGCGATCAATCAGCAGCTTGCGTCGAACAAAATTGTTATTAGAGGTTTGGCTCCGAAATATAATCCAAGAACTATCGGTGGAGTTGCCCTTGCTTCGACAGGAAGTTCGCAAATTGGTATAGCATCGCAAGGAGGGACTGCTGGAAATATCAGTAATGATCG
>JAGWND010000340.1 GCA_028873075.1 Bacteroidota bacterium | reverse complement strand
AACCATTTTTTTTACAGAAAGCTTACATTTTTTTGTTGGACGAGGAAACGAACACCATAGACTATCAGAAAGAACGCAAGAATGACGAAAACAATTCCAAGCAGAGCGTCATTTCTTAAAAAAATTGTCCACGCTGCTACGCCAAACAAAAGCAGTGACGATAACGAGATAAAAAATATGTGAAATGCTTTCAGCGACACGTATATTTTTCCTTCTGTTGAAAAATCCTACAACAAGAAACACTTATGTCAGGTACAATAATGGAAATAAAATAATCCAAATCAGGTCCACAAAATGCCAGTACAACCCGGAGACTTCGATCCGATGAACAAATCGTTCCGGGCTTGCCTTCCACAGCCGCTTGCCTGAAACGAGATGATACGCATTCACAACAATTCCGCCGAAAAGGTGAAGTGCATGAATACCCGTCAGCGTAAAATACATTGCGAGAAATGTGCTGCTGCTCGGAAACAATCCGTGCTCGAACTTTATTTTGTATTCTGTGAACTTAAGTACAAGAAAAATTATGCCGAGCACTTCAGTGGCTGAAAGCAGTAAACGAAAATTTTTGAAATCATTTCTTAACAGCGACGTCCACGAGCGCACCATCGTGATGCTGGAAGCAATGAGAATAATCGTATTAACCGCGCCGAGCGGAACATTCAAAATATCCGCGCCGCGGGGCCACGCTTCCGCACCGACGCGCAGAAGCGCGTACGACGAAAAGAGTGCGCCGAACAACATCACTTCAGAAGCAAGAAAAAGCCAGACGCCTAACTTCGCATTATGCAGACCGGTATCGGGGCGCGTTTCAACACTGTATGGAATTCCTGAATTCATGGCTGATTCTGAGGAAGAAAATCTTCTGTGTAACCTGGGACGCTGTATTCGTACGGCAAGCGATAGACAACAGGAAGCGAAGAAAAATTTCCGTGCGGAGGCGGGGACGATGCAACCCATTCAAGCGTCGTCGCGTCCCAATAATTTTCACGCACTTTTTTCCCTTTCCGGATACTCCAGAAAAGATTGACGATGAACGGAATTTGAAACACGGCAAGCAACCAAGCACTGATTGACATGAATTCGTGCCAATGCAGAACATGCTGCGCAAACTGATATTGCGCTCCTCCATCCCAAAGCCGCCGCGACACGCCGGCAAGCCCGAGGATAAACATCGGAAAGAAAACACCGTTCATGAAAACAAGCGAGCCGGCAAAATGGATTCTTCCGAGAATGTCATTCATTTTTCTTCCCGTCAGTTTCGGGAACCAGTAATAAATTCCGGCAAAGATTGCAAAAACTGTTCCCGGCGCGACGATATAATGGAAATGTCCGATGACGTAATACGTGTCGTGCAGCGGAATATCAGAGATCGTTAATCCCAGCGGCAAGCCGGTCAATCCGCCGATGCCGAACATCGGAAGAAATGCTAAAGCGAAAAGC
>JAGWND010000163.1 GCA_028873075.1 Bacteroidota bacterium | reverse complement strand
AATACCGGCTTCATCTCACTTCTCTATTTTTGATGCAAGAAAGTAAGCAGGTTACGTCTCCTTCTATGGGAAATTACGTGAACACACACTACACACTTGTGCATTTATCCGATCTGCATCTCAGCCCAGCATATTTTCCCGAGCGCACTTCATATCTTCGCCAGTCGCTCGAGTTTTGCTTGGCGCAGCGTGCAGATCATATCGTCATCACCGGAGACATTACGAATCAGGCGCGGAAGGAAGAATTGCAGGCGTGCCGTTCGGTGCTTGCGGAATTCGGTCTGCTCGACAGCGCGAAACTGACGATGATCATCGGCAATCACGATGTGTACGGCGGTCCGCATCACGCAGACGATGTGCTGCAATTTCCACGCGCGTGCAGAACGGCCGACTACGACGCGAAAGTGAATGAGTTCGTCTCAGCGTTTCAGGAAACATTTGACGGAGTAAAAACATTGTCGCAAGGACTCTTCGGCTCGGAAAGCAGCGTGTTTCCTTTTGTCAAAGAACAGGGCAATGTCGTTCTTCTCGGCGTCAATTCGGTTGCGCGGTGGAGCTCGCTCGGTAATCCTCTCGGGTCGAACGGAGAAATCAACGATGCGCAGTTCAACGCGATGAGAAGCTATCTCGAATCGGACGCCGCGCGCGGGAAGACGGTCATTCTTCTCGTGCATCATCATTTCAACAAGCTGAAAAAGACCTCCACACCGACGCATCTTGAGCGCCTCTGTTCCGTCATCGAATCGGAAACGATGAAACTCCGAAGCAAAGGGCGGCTCTTCGCGCTGTGTACACGAAACGACATTGCACGAGTTCTGCACGGACACGTTCACGAAACCGAAGTGTACAAGCGCGCGGGAGTGCAGTTCGTCAATGCCGGCGCTTCGTTCGTTCCGGTCGGCAGCACGCCGCGGAAAATTCCTGTGCTGACCATTGCAGGAGGGATTCTTTCGACCGCAATGCACGTGCTTGCCGCGCCCGCGTTAAGTTTGTATCAGGGTTCGAGCCGCCTGCGGCACACAAAAGTTTTTTATCCGAAGTTAGAAACGGCGCCTTCAGCGCCGCAGATCGGTTCACGAGCCGCATTCTTGAAAGCTACGTAAAGGTCATGTCGTCAAAACAAGTTGAATATTACGAAACGATGGCGGGTGTTTTTGAGTTGCACCGTCTTCTCGTCTCGACGCCCGATGACGGGATTTCGGGAAAACTTGCAAAGCGCCTGCGGGAATCTTTCAGTACCGTTCTGCCGCACGTGGAGCGGCAGCTTGCCTCCGAGGGGGATACGGCTGAACATTTCGATGAAGAAAGCCTCACAGCAGAGGTGTTGCGTACCGAACGTCATTATCTCAGCAGGGAGATTCGGAAAATTATCGTGTTCAGCAAAGAGATGGGGGAATCGTTTTGGTTGAATGGAGCGCAACTCCGCTATATCATCGGAAGCTTGCGGATTGTGATGGCGCGGCTGTGCCGCTATTTTGAAATTGAAAGCGGCGGCTTCAGCGCCGTGGAGCGTTCACAATTGCATACAGCATCACGGAGGACAATATGACAGGAACAATTTATTTTTTCTTTATGGTCGTTGCGCTGGTGGTTGATTTTCTCACGTTCCGCCGCGAACCGGAAGAGTGAAGAATTACCTGGTGCCGTTTTTCAAAAGTTTTCTTGTGCTTCACCGGCCCCCTCTCTAACGCTCCCCCCATAGGGGGAGAGGATTAATTCCCTTCCCTCATAAAGGAGGGGTAGGTCCAAAGGACTCCTTCGGAGGCGGGGTCATTACGTGCTCGGAAAATATTGTTCACAAAAAACCAATGTTATTTTTTAGAAACGGCACCAGCACCGATGCCGGAGTACTTATTTCAATTCTGTTTTTTTCACGTCCCGCCACCTCAGAATAAACCCCGCATCAAAAATCAGCACTGAAGTTATCGAGAGAAAGCTGTACATCACATTATGCTGGTACGGGTACGGCTCCCAATCATGAAGAGGGCCGAAAAACAAATAGGTAAGAACGATCAAGACAAACAGCATCGGAAAAGAACCGCCTGAATATTCCGCGAGTTCTTCGACTTTAATAACATCTCTGCTTATCAGAAAAAATACGGAGAAGAAATTGCAAAAAATGATCGCAGAAAGCCATCTCCCGTAATCGGTTGCAATCGGCAAAAGCATCAAGCCGCTCAGCGTGGCGAGAAGGAAGAGCACACAGGCTGCTGCTGTTCTAAGAGTTAGGGTTTGCGTTTTTACCGGCACCCTCTCTGACTTTCCACCTTGAAGTGGGAGAGGACTCATTCCCTCCCCTTGTATGGGAGGGTCAGGGTGGGGTACCTCATCGTACTCTTTACAATTTCTCAACGCATGTGTCCAGAGATTCAGCAGAATGAGAAAGGCGGGGCTCAGTATCACGAGCGCGCCGGTAAAATTGAGTATGGAGCCGGTGTCGCGCAAGTACGGCAATGTCAAACCGAGATGGTCTTTGACGGTGTAATAACATTCGCGCATTGACAGCTCTGTCATCTGAAACGCTGCCCGCGATTGCACGAGCCGTGAAAATTCCTCATAGCCCGCTTTCGGATACCCGAATTTGAAGAGAACGAAAAAGGCGGCAAGAACTGAAATAGCCGAAACAAAAGCCGCTGCCAATACCTTCTTTTCTCTTTTCTCCGAAGCGTAAACGAAAACCATCGCCGCAATGATTGTCGGTGTGTACAAAACCAAAAACGACTCGTGGATGAACATTGCCGCGGTCATCAAAACCGGAATCAGCCAGAGCTGTTTTTTGAAAGAGAGAATCGTCAGTGAGAGAAACACAATGATGATCAGAAACAGATCGAACCTGCCGAGATCGCGTGCGCACAGCGAAAGCGTTGCCGGTGCAGCAATAAAGAAAAGAATTATTCTGAACAGCTTTCCGCTTTTCTCCTTGTAATTCAAAAGGAAATAGAAGACAGCCGCCAACATTGCAATGAACGCGCACAAAGCAACCGATGCGGAGTGATGAACGCCTTCTATTGACACGACAGGCATCCACAATTCGGCGATTGTGCCGATGAGTCCCCTGCGCACGAGGCCGTAATCGTACGACAACGCCCACTGCGACGCGGCGTACATATTCTCGAAACCCGCTACACCCGGTATCCACCACCGTGTGACCGCAAGCATGGTGATGAGAATCAACAGCGATTCTTTTTCGTGTTCTTCAATGAATTTTTTCATTTGCCTCGTAAATTTCCAAATCAATTCTTACATAAATATTTTAGAATGTCTTTTTGGAACAATCTCACTCCCCGCCTCGCAACGCAGAGCCGCTGGAATATTGAAATTTTTGCCCCATAATGTCTCCAAGATAATAATTCTCGGCAGATTCTTGCAAGCCTTGCAACTGTCAAATAGTATTTCAGTTTGACGGGGTTAAATCAAAAACGAATGTCATGCCAGCCCCGTGTCATGCACGGGGTAAACTCCGGCTGGCATCCAGTGCTCAAATTTCTGGATTCCGGCTGGAGTTTATCCCGCGTAAGCGGGACCGGAATGACGCAGGAGCGAAACTGAGACACTACTAAAAAACTGTAATCAGTGAACAGTTATCAGTTACCAAATAATTGTTTCTCTCGTTACAACGCTCTGCGTTGTAACGCGGACATCTACCGCTCTGCGGTTTGTGCTTAGCTGGCGCAGAGCGCCAAGTAAGCGTTCCCACGCAGAGCGTGGGAACGAGATAGCAAAAGAACAGCATAGGGTGGAAAGCGCCTGCCTTCTTCGAACAAGTCGGGATATGCGCAGGCAGGCACAGTACCCTTGTGAATTCTTTAAGAAGTGGTTGTTGCTTGATACTCAGGTGTAATTCTCAATATTCAATAGTTTGCGCGTCTGCCTCGCAATGAGCCTTCGTATTTTGTTGTAGGAAGGAGGCGGGCCTGTTTTGAGAGGTAGTGTTTTTCTTATGTTTGCCCCGCCAGTCTCTCTCGCCCAATTCTCGTAATGTCCACACATTCTAAAACTTTTTTAGCATAGTCTTTCTCAACAACACTTATCATTGCACGGCCGACATCTTCGAGCGTGCAGACAAATTTCGGGGCGAGCGCGCTGAGAACAGGGTAGAATGGAGCGATGATTTTTGAAATTGTCAAACTGTTTTTCAGTCCCCGTGTCGGTCTGATGAATCCCGGCCTGAAGGCGTACACCGCTTTGAACGGAAGCTTCATCAGGTCGTTTTCCGTTTTTCCTTTCACACGCGCCCACATGGTTCGCCCCTTTTCGCTGCTGTCGGTTCCAGCGCCGGAGACGTAGCAAAAAACCATATCGGGATTGAAGCGGGAAAGCGTTCTCGCCGCCGCCATGGTCAGATCGTATGTTAGTCGCCGGTAATCTTCCTCATTCTTGCCGATGGAAGTAACTCCGAGGCAGAAGAAGCAGGCGTTGTACCCGCTCAGTCGGTTTTCGATAGCCGCATAGTTATAAAAATCGTTGTGCAGAATCTCGCTCAGCTTTTCATGCTTCACGCTGCACGTTCTGCGTCCGATGACAAGAATTGATTCTACTGCCGCGTCGTTGAGCGCTTCGTGAAGAACGCCCCCGCCGACCATCCCCGTTCCGCCGAAAAGTATTGCTTTAATGCTCATAGATTGTTCTTTTCTTGAATAGTTTTCCTGAGTGAAGACGAACTACGGCAAAGTGTTGCCCTTGTCGGTTTTTCGTTTTGCTTTCAACGCAGCGATCATACGTTCTATTGAAATACCGATGACTGCTCCGCATGCCAATAGCCCAACTACATCAACCGCTCTTGCATATTTTGTGAACACGGTTAATCCCGTTGCACCAAATATGATGATAAAGGCAATATATCTTCCGATGTCATTCATCTTCTTCTCCTTTTAATGTGAAAAATGAAAAATGGTTAAGTATCAATTTCATTCGTAGTCCTGAGCGTAGACGCAGTATGTTCAAATCCAAGCTCCGTAGGAGCGAAATATTTATAGAGATATCGTCCGTACACACGGTGAAACCCTGCAGGGGTGACATCATAATTCACGTTACACAAAAATCATCTTAGATGGAAGCTCATTGAATCAATAATAAAATAGCCCCGACATCCCGTACAGCAGGATATGTCGGGGCATACGTTTCTTCCCCGGATATCATGTTAATGTTGTATCAATGCTGTTTAATTTGTTTGTTGCTTATGTCATATTTCGTTTGTTCCGGCGCCGCTTTACAATCTTCAACCCGTAAAAAGCAACGACACCGGCAGCAAGAATAACCGGTCCCCCGGCAATGAGAATTGTTACTAGGAAACTCATGACATCTTCAAATCCGACAACGCCCTTTTGGATGCCATTCTCTATCTTTGATATAAATGACGGCTCCTGTGCGATGATACCTTTGTACGGTTCATGCAAATAAACGCTTATTGTTGAATACTGAACCTGATCTGCAAGATATTTTTTTCTCCCCGTTAATCGCTCAATATCTTCTCTCACATTGCCCAGTGCTTGCTCCACATCTAATATATCCTTCACGCTCTTAGCCGATTTTAGAATTTCCCTGAACCGCGCCTCCACTTTTTGTTTGTTTTCCAGCCTCGCACTGACATCGTAAAATTCTGCAGTCACGTCGTTGCCTTCTACCGTCTGGGATTCCACGGTCTTGGCAATGCTTTTAATCTCAGATAAAGTGGTATCGAACGCATGAGAAGGGATTCGAAGTAAAGCATTTCCGGCAGCCGTACCCTCAGGCTCCAAAGTCGTTGTTGACCGTACAACGTAGCCATTGTTTTGGCTTGCCAGATTTTGGATCTTGGAGAGCGTGGTATTGCAGTTGGCAACTTCAATTTGCAGGTTCGCGGTCAGGATGATCATTCGTTGATAGGGTTTCACTTCAACGGCGTTCTGATCGCCGGTTGGATTCGAAGAGGGATGCCCCAGATCAGAATATTTAAAAATCCGAACTGACGATGGCGGTTCCTTCTTGTCTGAACTGCAAGCGCTAAGGACCGTTGCAGCCAGAAGCGCCAGAAGTATTGAATTCCACGATTTCATCCGTTGATTTCTTTCACTATTTTATTTTTATACCAGCATACATTGCGGCCAAAAATCTTTTTGCTGATAAAAATGTTCGAAACTTTCTCTTCCTCCAGTGTTGCACCAGGCAATGATATTTCCATAATTGCTTTGCATTTTACCTGGAGGCTCACCTTCGATTCTGTGCCATTCGCGAAGCTTGTCCCGGCATGCTTTGACTGGGAGCGGGAATCTATATTTGTCGCATTGGGTGTAGACGAAATGTACCCAAAGCAAAGCCCTGTGGGAGCGAAATATTGGCAGCAACTTATTGTGGGCCGATGAACTTATCGCCGTTGAAGTGAATCATGTGGTCTGGGTGTTCCATGATCCACACTTCAGTTTCCCACGCCAAATCGGAAGTGTGTTTCTTGAACTCTGCAAAATCCGGGAAAGCTGAGACGTAGATTTTTCCTGCGAAGCAATTCTTTAGCAGTTCTTCCAGTTCAAGAATGCGTTTTGGAGTGATTGGTCCGTGCGATGTTACAGCTTCAATGAGATATAACCAATTTTTGCTGTGGTCATAGATAATGACATCTGGTAACTTGCTGTGTTGATCAATGGGAATACCAAGCTTCTTCAACATCTTGGAATCCATATGCAAATCCTTCTTCGCGGTATCACCGAGGTAGAGAAGCGATGAACCTTTGGCAAAACGCGCCGCAAACTGGTTAACGACTGCAACCTGAACTTGATTATGCTTTCCGGGTGAGAGCCGGATAATGGTGCCGTCAGAAAGCTTCAAGGGAATAAGGATCAGATCACGCTCTTTCACGTACCTCTTTTTGAGCTCGCCGACTTCTCCTTTGAACGCTGTGACAGCCGGCCGCCATTTTTTTGTTCCGAAAGTTTTAATTACTTCCAGCGCAGAATTGGAAATAGCATAGTGTGCGTTAGGACTGTTTACCGGTAGTTCTGGATTATCGGGGTTGTAATCGGCAAGCCTGGCTTGAACAAACTGATGCAGTACTTGACGCCTTACCGTTTCTCGCGTGTTCGGAGCGTAACGGCGCCTATACTGCTTCGCCATAAAAGCCATGATGCCTTTGGTAACTTTAAGACTTGACCGCTGAGCATCTTTCCATGCATTCTTCTCCCTGATGTTGCAAAGTGCAAGAAGTGTTAACGCTGACATTGCATTTTGTTGTGCGTCCGGTAAGCCGAGTTCTTTTAGAATGGCTTGAGCTTCTTTAATTTTACTCATACGCGGAAGAGAGTTTCCTTTCTAATTCAAAGAATTGTTCGATAATCTCATCTACGACAGATTGAGAAAAATCGTTTTTCAAAATGATAGCGTTGCCAATTTGTTTTATTGTCTCAAGCGGCGGCAGCGGCATCTCTCGTAATTCAGTTGCACTGACGTTGACATTTCCATTGAATGTTCGGAAGTACGTGTCAAACAGAGTGCTGTTTAACAAAGCAGCGAGACCTAAAATCTCATTGCGATCCAAGTGTCCATTGGGGCGATAGATGTAATTCAGGTGGTTCTCCACGCCAATGAGATCGGCGTCAACACTATCTGCAAAATAGGGAGTTGCGATGAGTCTGCTCGCATCATCCTTAGAGCTAAAGCGGCGAAGAAAAATATAATTTTTGTTCGTTATGAGGAGAGAAAGGGATTGGTCGCAAACTTGAATATACTCTCCTTTCCCGGTTTTGTTAAGCGGCCACACAAGGTGCATCTTCTGGGTGTTATGTAACCAAAAAAGCGGTGCCAACGAAAAACCGTTTTGGGGCTGCGGGTAGATAAACTTTTTGGCACGGTAGGAAACCACAGGTCCGGTGGAAATCTGAATATTGTATTCATTTAAACTTCCTTGCCATGACTTAAAAAGCCGCACAGCTTTTACCTCGTCCTCCGAAATCGGCAAATGTAATATCTTTTGGTACGAACGTACATCAAAAAGTTCATCAAGGTAAAATTCTCTGGTTTGCCGCTCGTTCAAATCTCTAAATCCGTGTGAAAACGAAACACTCACCTTTGGGTGGTTCCCATTAGATTTAGTGCGGCGTGCCGAGATGATGACGTTTTCTT
>JAGWND010000162.1 GCA_028873075.1 Bacteroidota bacterium | reverse complement strand
TGGCGCAGGCATTCGGCGTGAACGGCTACCCGACAACAATTTTTCTTAAAGAAGACGGCAACCCGATCACTTCACTTCCCGGTTATGTTGATGCCGGAAGATTTTCGAACATTCTTTCCTACATTGCCGAAAACCGGTACCTCAATACAAAGTTTGAAGATTACTTAAAAGAAAAAGGGGTCAATTAAATTTGACCGAGCTTTCCGTTTAACCCATTCGTCAAGACTTCCCGAAAATCTGATTTTCCGGTTAAGGGAAACAATTATCCGTTTCGGAAATAGGATTATCCCCGTTGGAAATTGATCTAACCGACTGGGAAATAGAATTATCCGAGTAGGAAATTGGTCCAGCCGATCGGGAAATAGGATTAGCCGGGCTGGAAATACGATTATCCGACCGGGAAATGGGACAAGTTGTCTTGGAAATCTGACAAGTCTTCCCGGAAATCGGATTATCCGTGTTGGAAATGGAATTATCCGAGCCGGAAATGCAATTATCTGACCAGGAAATTGAATTATTCGGGTTGCAAGTGATATTTTCCTGCTGATTTTCCTATTTTCTCTTTTTTCCTTGCGCTGTTCCTCTCCCAACAAAGAAAGAGTAAACACTCGAACCCACATTGCTTGACCTTCGCGGGCGATTTATTTACTTTGGGTGCAGATGAAAAAGAAATAAACGCAATTCGTTTAGCACACCAGATTTGGGTGGCTAAACGCAATAATGCGGTTAGCAAGAAGTTAACTGCCATTGCCCGAGAAAGGAATCAAATGACTCTTGTAGTAAGTGACATATCAAAGCACGGTGTAATAATGGTGGGCGATTCCGCCGTAACCAGAAGACGACCTGCCAATCCTCCCGAAGTTATCTCTGGTGCCGTCAAAGTTCAATATGCTTCTCAAGTAAATGTGGGAATCGCAATGTGGGGGCGAGCAGATGTTGGCGGACAACGACTTGATCATTGGATTTCCGATTTCATACAGAACTCTATAAACCCCGGTGATTCAGTCGAGGCAATCGGGAATCGATTAGCGTCTACCCTAAACCCCATCTTGCAGGCATCGGGCAAACCTTGGAAAGACTTGGTTTGCGGTTTTCATCTCGGTGGCTACAACAATGGAGTGCCGTGCCTCTATCACGTCCACTGTGGACACAATACCGAACCAGCTCACGAATTGCGTTTACACAAAGATTACCCCGATGACCAAAAATGGAGTGAGTATTTCTTCAACTATCTACTGCAATTTGAATTCATTCACCTCCGGAACGGTTATCATCCGTTGTTTGGTCCTCTGTTTGATAATATGCTTGAATATTCCAAGTCCCTACGAGCGCATTTCAATATTTCCTTCCCACAGAATTCGCTCACAAGTCGTTTTGAATTCTACAAGTTGCTCGTTCAATTCGTTGCTGGAGTATTGCCAGTTTCGGGACTTCATCCGGGCGTAAATCAAACGCTTTCAGCAATCGCATTTACACCGAACGGTTTGGAAATCAATGAACAGTTATCCTTGGCTCCTGCGCCGGGAACTCCCGACCCAAATCTGACGAATGAATTTGCAAAATCCATTCGGGCAACGGCAGTTAACAGCACAAACCACGACGCTCGCTCTTTTGAAATGGATTATAGTGCTCGTTCTATGCCGCCCGCCGCCGGATTGAATGAGTCTATTTTAGGCGGCGGTCGGCACAGCGTGGTTTGTGCACACGTTAGGCGTCATTTGCTGGCAGTTGCAGAAGCTGAATAACAAACATGAAGCCAAGGAATTTCCAGCTAATCATAATTTGAAGGAAATCAAGAATGAACCGACTAAGCACAATGATTACACTAGCTCTTCTCTCGCTATCACTTTCTTACGCTCAGGGTACATTTGGGCAGACCCCGAAGAAGGATTCGCCATTGATGCCCATTGGTTACAAAAGCAAAGCGATTCTGTTAGGAGACGATATTGTGCCCTATGATGATTCTGGCCGCGTGGTGACGGGTCTAAAAGTCCGAGAAGGTGAAATTGTTGACATCTGTGCCAAGACAAAGAAAAACTATTCAAAAAAGGATCCAGATCAGTTCAATTGGACCAAATATCCATTCGTGAAGATCAAGTATGGGGAGATCGGCTTGTGGGTTTCTGGGAAATTTGCCTTCACATTTGACGAATCAAAGCCTGCATGGTCGGTCCAAATGGACAAGAACAGAGTAAACATATTCTTGGGAAAGAATTTTGGGGTGGGTACAACCAACGAGGAGGGCATGACGGACGATGATATGTTGTTTTATCCTCTCATATTAGGGACCCCAAATGACAGTGCATCTTATTGCTTGATACCTGTTCACACTGAACCATTCAATCGAGGGCAGTCCCTGTTGATTGTTGCTAAAGATACGGTATATGTGACTTGGAATCATTTTTTTGCCTTGATGGACAATGGTTATGCGGACGAGAAAATAAGAAACGTTGAGGCAACTAATAGCGATATTATCTTTCACGTTACCGCGGAATATATGGAAGGTAGCGCCACTTATGACTTGATTGTTCCTTTCTACCAAAAGGCTTCGACCGCCAGAGTGCAACATTACTTGAGAGAAGAAGAGTAACAATACGTGCCAGCAAACGGACGTCTAACAGCCAGAAAGAAGACGCTCATCATGGTACATAATATCGAGTTCGCTTCACGCCGCGCTCATGGGAATAACATGGATGTGCGGCGCGACTTCTTTTTGGTGGACGTTATGCGCCATTGTTTTGAGGCTCAAATATGAGTCCTGTGTTTCTATTCTTTGCAGTGTTTTTGCAGGTAAGCAATGTTCCGCCAGATAGTGGGAAGACCTGTTTGGCACCTTACTGGGGAGGAATCCTAGCCGGATATAGCACTGACCGCGAAGTTAGACAACTCTATGGTGACGGTGTTTATTTTGATTCGATCGGTGATTGCGGCAGTCGCTTTTATACGAATCCATCAAAGACCGTTACGATGGAGGTGGTACTCACAAATGATTGTATTGTAGAAGAGGTCGAAGTGAGACAAGGCTTTCATCCTCCGCATCAGCTTGCGGAAGGTGACCAAGACAAAATGGTGTCTGACTTCCTTGACCACAGCCATGGGCTTGGGAACTTCTATGAACTAATGTTCGGGAAAACCTTTACTGAAGTCGAGGAAACGAACGGACCTCCGCAACATGTCGACGTCGACGACGGAGAAACGCGATGGATTTACGAAAGTGTATGCCATTGCGAGCTCAGTTCGGGGATCGCATACAGGTTTAAAAATGGTCTTGTTGTCGCGGTAGAGTTCTGGGCGGAGTCAAATTAACGAATGAAGGCAGGATCAAAACAACAGCGTATAACAACGGTAATCACGACGCTCCATTATTGTATATCATGGATGTCGCTTCATGCCGCCGTCATATTGTATTTCATGGAAAGGCGCCACTGCGTGGTGCGGCGAAACGTTATACTTCATAATTTATTTTTAAGGTTCGCCTCAAAAAAATGAAACCACTGCCCTGTTTCTCAATCACTGCAATTCTCTTTTCCGTAAATCTACTCTGTGCAAATTTCCTTCATGCTCAACCCAAAACTTACTGCAATCCGCTTAACATTGATTACGCGTACGTCAACATTCCCGAAAATGTTGTGCAGGGAAAACACAGAGCCACTGCGGATCCGGTTATCGTTCTGTTCAAGAATCATTATTTTCTCTTTTCAACAAATCAGTACGGTTACTGGTGGAGCGACGACATGTCGAAGTGGAACTTTGTGCCGCGCAGCTTTCTTCTGCCGTATCATCACGTGTATGACGATCTCTGCGCTCCGGCAGCGGCAGTTATCGGCGATACACTGCTACTGTTAGGCTCAACATACACGCTCGATTTCCCTCTATGGATGAGCACAGACCCGACGCACGATAACTGGAAAATGGCGGTTGATTCGTTCAAAGTCGGCGCGTGGGACCCGGATTTGTTTCTTGACGATGACGGCAGATTGTATCTCTACTTCGGCTCGAGCAATGTCTATCCGATTTACGGACAGGAAATTGACCGAAAAACATTTCAACCGATTGGTGAGCGCAAAGAATTGATCCGACTTCACGATGACATTCACGGCTGGGAACGATTCGGCGAACATAACGACAACACATTCCTCCGCCCTTTCATCGAAGGTTCGTGGATGACGAAGCATGACGGTAAATATTATTTACAGTATGGCGCGCCCGGAACAGAACAGAGCGGCTATGCGGATGGCGTGTACGTCGGCAATCACCCGCTGGGACCGTTCACGTATCAAACTCACAATCCGTTTTCGTACAAGCCGGGCGGATTTTGTCAAGGCGCCGGACACGGCTCTACATTTCAGGATAAGTACGGAAACTGGTGGCATGTTTCGACAATCAGAATTTCAGTGAAAAATAATTTTGAGCGGCGCATCGGTTTATGGCGCGCAGGTTTTGACAATGACGGAGTTTTGTATTGCAACACATCGTACGGCGATTATCCGCATTATCTACCCAACAAAGAGATGAAAAAAGATTTCACCGGATGGATGTTGTTGAATTACAACAAGCCCGTCACAGTTTCTTCAACGCTCGGCGGTTACGAACCAAATTATGCGGTTGATGAAAACATCAGAACATATTGGTCAGCGGCAACGGCGGATTCAGGCGAATGGCTGGAAAGCGATCTTGGAGAAGTATGCACCGTTCGCGCAATTCAAATTAACTATGCGGACCAGAATGCAGAACTGATGGGAAAGCAGTTACATATTTTCCATCGGTACTTGATCTACCAATCTGCCGACGGAAAGAAGTGGAATCTCCTCGTTGACAAGGGCAAAAACACAACCGATGTCCCCCACGATTATGTGGAACTGAATCGGCCGGTTGAAACGCGTTATTTGAAAATTGTGAATGTGCATGTTCCAACCGGAAAATTTGCGTTGAGCGGATTCCGGGTTTTCGGCAACGCACATAAAAAAGTAGCGAATGAAGTGAAAAATTTTATTGTGCTGCGAGGAGAAAGCGAACGGCGAAATGCGTGGATCAAATGGGCACAATCCGACGATGCAGTCGGCTACACAATTTATTTCGGCTCAGCATCCGACAAATTGTATAACAGCATTCAGGTGTACGGAGCGAACGAATACTTCTTTGCCGGAATGACGAAAGATATTCCGTACTATTTTCAAATTGAAGCATTCAATGAAAGCGGAATCGGAAAGCGAACGGCGGTCGTGAAAGCAGAATGAGAGTGCTGGATTAATGGATTATCGGATAAATGGATTTATGATGAGGAATCCCATTTTCCTTTTTCCATCTTCCACTAATCCAGCAATCCAACAATCCGGTTAAACCATTTTATTTTGTACCTTAGCGACGTGGCGATACCGTTTCACTTCTTCAACAATTCTGTTCAAATCTATCATTCGAATACACTCGAGATTGTAGGGACAAACTTTTTTCCAACACGGAGCGCATTCAAGTCCTTCGGGAATTAATTTTACTCCGCGCTCGTACAGATCAATTTCCGTCCAGCAGCTTAATCCGAACCACGCAATAACATATTTCTTCAACGCAATTGCCGCGTGCATACCGAACGAATCGCCGGTGATAATTACATCGCAAATGTTTTCGTAGCAAAGTCCGCGGCGCACACCTTCCGTTGTCGGCGTGCTGATCACCTTCTTGCCAACACGACGGGCAATCTCTGCATTTCGCTCCGTATCTTCCGGTCCACCGACAAGAACAAGTTTGATGCCTTCAATCTCTGACAAACGATTGATAAGGTTTTCGTGCTGCTCAATCGTCATCTTTTTATTCGGATACAAATTCGAGCAGCCGCTATTAAACCCGACGACAAGACCACCGTTTGCCAAACCCATTTCTTTTTTATATTTCTCGCAGAAGCTTTTCTCCTCGTCTGTAAGATTGAGAACGTACTCATCGCGCTGCCATTTCAGCTTCATTGTTTCCTGAAGAATTTGCGTTCCGTATTTTTGATTGACGCGAAACTTGAGATGATCGTCGAGGCCAAGCAGGTAATTGTATTCAGCTTCCTTGTTTAGCGGAACGATGACACCGTTGTTATTGATTCCAAATCCGAGAATTTCCTTCACGTCGAGTGTTGTCGCAAATGCACATGCGTGCTTCGATTTGTCAGCGCTGAGGACGAGATCGAATTCCATTTTCTGAAGAACAAGCCAGCTTTCCGGTTCCCACACGTACACGGCATCGAGATACGGATTATTGTCGAGGAGACGGTAAGAATTTTTCAACGTGATCCAACTGATGTGACTTTGCGGGAATTCTCGCTTCAATGCACGAAGCATTGTTGTTGTTTGAAGCACCGCCCCCATTGCATCAAGGGCGATGATGAGAATTCTTTTTCCAATTGGAACATTGTCAACGCATTCCTTGTAGCATTGCGTGTCCGGAAAACAGGGTTTATATCCCGTGAAGTGTTTGCAATCGGGAATGGTGAATGATTTTTTTCGGGGTTTCAGTTTTGTCTTTCTGGTTTTCATAGAAAAGTTATT
Organism: Bacteroidota bacterium; assembly: GCA_028873075.1. Lineage (GTDB taxonomy): Bacteria > Bacteroidota > Ignavibacteria > UBA10030 > UBA8401 > JAJYOI01. The sequence goes on along the minus strand of JAGWND010000162.1, from coordinate 1,580 downwards.
TCCATTTCACAAACCTTAATCAAAATAATGGATTCCCGCCTTTGCGGGAATGACTTGACTCTGGCATGTGTATCTTAATTCGCGGCACGTTCGGGATTCTTTTTTACCAATGCATCAAATGCAGGAACGACACGGCCAACTTCTAATTGTGTCATGCAGATATTTCCGATCGGGCACTTCGTGAGGTTACATTCGAGGCAATCGAGCCCCTCGTTTCTCACCCACGCATGCTTCTCGCCGTACGGACCTTGAAGCCGCGGGGTTGTCGGTCCGAAAATTCCGAGCGTCGGCACGCGAACCGCTGCGGCAATATGCATGGGGCCGGAATCGTTACTCACAACATACGAGCATCGCTGCAAAATGGCGCCAAGCTGTTTCAGTGAAGTCCGGGGAATAATGTGCGGGCGATGTTTCATTCTCATTTGTATTGTTGCAGCGTCCCCTTCTTCATCGGGTCCCCACACAAGAACAATTTCCGCATCATATTTCTCCGCAACACGATCCCCGAAATCGGCAAAATGTTGAAGCCCCCATCGCTTTGTTTCCCAGCTTCCGCTTGGATTCAGTGCAACGATAGTTTTACCAGTGAGATTTTCTTTCTTCAGCCAATCGCCTGCAAAGATCTTTGAACGATCATCAATTGGGAAAAAGGGCTGTGAAGATACAATCGGAATATCCAATCGCCGCAATGCATCAAGATTGAATTCGACATTATGAACATCATCGCTCCGCGGCGAAACGTAACTGTTGTAAGCGTACCTTCGTCCCCGGAACGGATATCCTGCCCGTGTACGCGCACCGCTGATTTTCGTTACAAGCGCAGAGCGCGGGTTACAAAAAAGATCGATCACAAGATCGTAGCGACGCGAACGAACGGTACGCAGAAGCCCAAAGCTGCTGTCCCGTTTTTTGCTAAACGTAATGACATCATTTACCCACGGATTTCCACGAACCACATCGGCGGCAAATTCTTCCGTCAGAAAATCAATCGTTGCGTTGGGATATGCCTGCCGCATATTGTAAATCGCCGGCGTGGAAAGCAGCACGTCGCCGATTGCTCGCAGCTTGATCATGAGAATGTTCTTTGCGTCAATCACACAATACCACTCTACTCTCTCGAATGGTTTATAGCGGAAGTGAATGTAACTTTATGTTTCGGAAAATGTAAGGCTCGGCTCACGTGTAACTGTAGAGAAGGTACGGAATTCCCTCAGGCGAGTCAACGAAAAATCTGCAACGGATGATACAGTTGCAACCTCTCTTCGTGATATTCGAAGCGCTCAGATTTCATCGAGCAGCATGAAGTTCGGGTCCCGCCTTTTGCTGACGTTTTGCTTGGCAACGGCAAATTTTTCCTTTTCTGAAAATCGGCACACATCAAACAGCGGACACTTGCTGCATCGGGGATGCCGGGCAAGGCAGACTGTCCTTCCGAAACGGATGAGATTGGTATGAAAAGAATATGACTTTCCTTCCGGAATGTTTCCTTTCATCGCCTCGAAAGTTTTATCGGGAGTTTTTGTCCGAACGACAGCGAGGCGATTCAAAATTCTATGAATGTGCGTATCAACCGGAAAAAC
>JAGWND010000161.1 GCA_028873075.1 Bacteroidota bacterium | reverse complement strand
CAGAGCGCGATAACGAGATCAATTTCTTCTTCTGTGAATTGATCATGTGGCGCGCGAAGACGCAACGCAAGCACGCCGAGCACGGTGTTTGATTTGGTTATGATCGGAACGCATGCGGAAGCGCTCAAATCGTTAACAAGAGAATCTGCCGAGGGCGGAGAAACAGCGACATCATTGCGTGAAAAGTTTATTGCATGCTCTGCGGCAAGCGCACGATTGATGATGCACAGTGCTTCCGCTTTTTTTGTCAATGAAACACTGTGAGGAAGAATGACGCTTGTCGAGCTTTGTAAAACGAGAGATCCGTTTTCATTTTTGAATGCTGTGGTCCATTCCACCGGAAGAAGGGTTTTGATTGATCGCGCCAACAGTTGAAAAAGGTCGTCCGCGCTCAACGCGCTGCGCAGTTGTTTGTTCACCTGCATCAAGGCATTGCGGAAATTTGTTTTCGCGGTGAACAGTGTCGCATCAATGATATGCTGGATTTTTATTCGGGCAGGATTGATGAATGCTGCAATGGCGAGCGTCAAAAGAACAACGAGCAGATAATCTTTGAAGATCGCTTTTCCTTCAATCAGCGACGTGGTGAGCAGAACAACGAGAAGATAGGTGATGAGAACGAACACTGAAAGCACGGAATAGATAATGCTGCGCCTGATAACAACTTCGATATCCAAGAAACGGTACTTGACGAACGATAGTGTGAAGGAAAAAGGAATGACGAGAAAGAAAATTGTCGTGTATTCTTCTTGGATTAAATATTCCGAATAGAACAACTGGGGAAGAATGTACAGCAGAAGGAACGGAATAAACCCGATGCTGAATCCCCAGAGCAGCCATTGCAATCGTCTGCGGTCGTCTGATGAAGCTGCGATGCGATAGGAGTGAATGATGTTATAGATTCCGACGCCGAAGCTGACGAGGAGAAATCCGTGGAAGTAATCGAATGCTTTTTGAAACAGTCTGTATTGCTCTAACGAGAGCTGCGACAATGCCGTGAGATGAAAGTAGAGAAGTATCGCTGCAAAAAACAGTGCAACGGCGCCGATGCCGGCAGCTTTCATGCCGAGGCGAGGTGTCGGCGGACGTGCATACGTCATTGTGAAAAAAAGAAATAGTACGGGACCAATGGTGTAGGAAAGAAAAAAGAGCGTTCGCGCAACATACGATTGCCATGAAGACGGAGAAATTGCGCCCCACGTTATCATCACTACAACACTGAAACAGATCATCATCCAATGAAGAACGTTAGCAAGAAGCGAGCTGCCGCCATTGAGGAGAATGTAGATTGCAAGTGCCCAAATGATAATGCCGACGAATGTGATGATAACGACATACCTGTACGAAGAATAAAATTGGACGAGAATGATTTGTGTGTTGTGAACGGTATGCTGTCGTTCGAAGGAGATTTGGACAGAATCTCCGATTGCGGAGATGTCGCCGAGAAATTCAACTATTTCCGGCATACATACTGCGTGTTCGTTCCACGTGAGGAGAATATCGCCGGCATGAAGAGCGCTTGCTGCTGTGCCATCGCGGATTCTGCTGACAACTACGCTCGTATCTTTTTTATCAACCTCGAACGGCGCTGCTGCCCGGCTGACGATGGAAGGAATGTGCGAGAAGCAGAAGACAAGAAGCGCAGTGTCTATTATGAGGTAGAGTACGACTCCGATCGAAAATCGTCTCATAAGATTTTTCAAAAAATTTGAGAGGTGAAACTGCGGTGAAAATGTAAGAATTGAGAACATGAGAAGCAAATTAAAATTGGTAGCCGCAGACTTTATGTCTGCGGCTTACAATTGTATTGACAAACCGACAGTAATTCCCATGCTGCTTGCGGGAAGAGGAATCGGCGCTCCTCCAAACGACGGCTGATCATCATCAGCAGGAGAGCTTTGCGTGTAGTTTTTGTCTGCTTCGTATTCAATAATTTTATCTTTCGTTTTCATCATACTTAGCTGATCTGTTCCGTTCACTGTGTATTTTGTTAATTCCCGTCGTGTGATGTAAAACGAGACCAACGTCGCCTTTGCTTCCATGAACAGAGCTACAGTCGGCGCAATACTGAAATTGAGACCTACATAGCCAACATAGCCGATTGGGGTGTTTGTTGTCGCTTTATCCTCCTCTTCTGTATGAGAGTTCGTGTTCATGCTGCTGCCGTTGTTCATATCATAGGAAGACGATGATGAAATTCCTGTGGAAAAGAAAAGCCCTGCACCTGCACCGGCGTAAGGTTTCACAGCGCCGTTTGATGCTTTGAAATGAAGTCCTGCAATGATCGGAACATAACCGAAGCTGATTGTCGAATGATACGTATCGGTGGATGAAGAGGGTGGAGAGTACGAAGAAGTATAGATGTCGGTCATACTCCTTGCAACGGATTCGCTCCCCGAAGAGTAACCTAATGACAAGAAAACACCGAGGTTGTTCTGAACATAATAGATAAAAGAACCCTCGAAACGAATGCCTTGCCCGAGAGTGTAGTATTTGTCGTTCACATCTTGCATTGACTCGCTTGATGTGTAACCGGCTTGACTCGAGGACGAGTAGTACGTTTCGTTATAGTCGCTTGCAGGGCTGCCTCCTTTTGCAAATCCATATCCGCCTGAAAACCGCAACTCCATTTGTGAGGAGATTGGAGAAAGCGGCGGCACGTTTGCAGCAACCTCCGGCTGTTCGTTTTTCCGTTCGGCAGATTTGGGTTCTATATCTTGCCAGCCGACCGATGTACCGCCGAGGATTTGTATTGTTGCCGGGTCTGTTCCCATTGTATAATTGCCGGCAACAAGATCCTCGTAATGGTTGATTTTCTCCGCTAACTGCAAGAGCAATACAGCGGGGTACGGTCTGTCTTTCACAACCTGTTTGCCATCCAATCCCAGAGATACCACACGGGCAAAAAAGCTGCTGTCGGAAGCCCGAAAGAATATCGCACTTACAAAATTCGTGTCCGCGGGAAAAAGATTGTACTGTGTCCGTTCGGTTTGGTCTATCACTTCACCAACTCGGGTACTCAGCACGACGGTATCCGCCAAAGTTTGAGAGCGCGCGGCAACAGGCAGAAGAAATGCGAAAGTTAGCGATGTTAAAACAAGCAAATGGTTTTTCATAACAGTCTCCTTTTTTGAATATAAATGAGTGAAAAAAAACGGGCTATTTTCCCGATCTTCTTATTGCATAACCGAAAATCACTGAGAAGCGATTGCCATCCGGATTTGTTGCCCAGACAAGATCGAGCGGAATTTTGAATAATGTGATTGAATCTGAATTAAAAGTTATACGACGTAAAAATCCCTACGCCCAATGAAATCGTACCGGAAGAGAAATATATGGTAGGGCAATAGATCTCACCGCCAACGGTGACATTTTCAAAAATGTCCGATCCTGTGACAGGTGCTTCTATGCCCGTTCCTAAACCAAGAGTGGGATGTGTGCTTGAACCGAAATCTCCTATTATTCCGCAGCCTAAACCGATAAACACTTTGAACGATTTGTTTTTTGTCAGTTCGTATTGACAGTCAATTCCAAAAGAATAATATGACTGGTTGCTGGTAGTGATCAGCCCGCCGGTTGCACGAAGGTAGCAGTTGTTTTGCTCATTGATTCCGTACGAGATGCCGATTCCTGAAACAGTGCTCACCTGAAAGCCAATAGACCGATAAGCACGGTATTCGCTTGCAACCGCCGTATCCTGAGCACGGAGATATTTTGTATCTACTTGCGACCAATCAAGCGATTTGCCGCCGATGATTTGTATTGTTGCCGGGTCTTTTCCCATTGTATAGTTATCGGCAACGAGATCTTCGTAGTGGTTGATTTTTTCCGCTAATTGCAGAAGCAGTGCGGCAGTGTATGTTCTGTTCTTCACAACTTGTTTACCATCCGGTCCGAGTAATGTCACACGGGCAAAAAAATTTCCGTCGGAAGAGCGAAAGAAAATCGCACTCACAAAGTTCGTGTCCACTGGAAAAAGATGGTAGTGAGCCCGCTCGGTTTGGTTTATCACTTCACCAATCCGGCTACTGAGCACAACGGTGTCTGCCAACGTTTGAGCGGAGGCGGTTGCGGGCGGAAGCAATGTGAAAGTTAGCGATGCTAAAACAAGTAAACGGTTTTTCATAACGGTTTCTTTTTGAATGAATAGTTAAAAGTTGTACGATATAAAAATCCCACCGCCCACTGAAATTGTGCTGGATGAAAAATAAAATGTTGGATAATAGATCTCAGCTCCGATAGTGACATTTTCGAAAATACCTGTTCCTGTAACTGGCCCTTCTATGCCCGAGCCTAAACCGAGAGCGGTATTTGTCTCCGAGCCGGATTTCCCTCTTATCCCGCCGCCTAAACCGATAAACACCCTGAACGGCTTGTTTTTTGTTAACTCGTATTGATAGTCAAACCCAAAAGAATAATATGACTTATCGCTGCTTGTGATCAGTCCGCCGGTTGCGCGAAAGCGGTACCGGTTTTGCTCATTGATTCCGTACGAAATGCCGATTCCCGAAACAAGACTTGCCTGAAAACCGAGCGAATGATAGGTAATGTCTTCGTTTGCAGACGCCGTATCTTGAGCGCGTAGCAAGGGCGGCAGAACAAAAACAACGGCAAGCGACAGCAGAAAAGTTTTCATTGTAAGCTCCTTCTTGGTTTGTTTGAGATAGCTTTTTCTTTTACGCGAACAAGATAGTCTCGTACAATTCCCGAAGTGTCAAAAAAGAGTCAATCTGTTGTCAAAAGAATGTCAAGGGAATATTGTATTTTATTTTGGAAAGATGGATTTTTTAGAGGCGGATTTCTATTTTACCAACGAGACGCTATGGAAGAAGTGAAGGCTGAACATTCGGAGTTTGCGAGCCAAAGTCCTGCTGCGCGGCGACTGCTCTGGTTCGCTGAATACGAAAAAGAAAAGAACGTTCCTGCTGTTTGCAAAAAATTTTCCATCAGCCGGAAAACATTTTACAAATGGCTGAAGCGGTACAAGAATGCGAACGGCTCGGCGGAAAGCCTTGCCGATCAATCGCGCCGGCCACACACAAGTCCGCGTGCAACACCGAAAGAAATTATTGATCGCCTTTGTGAGTTGAGAAAGAAAACCGGCTTTGGTCAGCGCCGGCTTCAATTGTACCTTTCCATCTGGTACGATATGGAGCTTTCCGAAAGCACGATCTGGAAGCTGTTGAAAAAATCCGGCGTGGATATGAGCGAGAAGAAAAAACTTCGCCGGAGAATCAAACCGGATGATCCTTTATTACCCGGGGACCGCGTGCTGATGTTCGTGAAGTTCATTCAAGGTGCGGAGGAAAAACAGATATATGCGCAATACACAGCCATTGACGAGTGCACGCGTCTCCGCATCGCGAAGATTTACGGCAGGCATTCGACTCTTTCGGCGCTCGATTTTGTGCAGATTCTTTTGATGGAATTCCCGTTTCTTGTACATCACCTTCACACGCCGCTCGACAACGTCTTCACAAGTGTCTCGATGCCCGGGCTCCAAACCCATGCGTTTACAAGAAACTTGCGCAAGTTGGGTATCAGACACGATCTGCCGACGAGGCGGCAGCTTGCAAAAGGGAAATTTAAAGACCGCATTGCCCGGTTCGATGAGGTAGAGCCGTACAGCACCAAAAAGTTTTCTTCACCGGAGGAACTGCAGGCGCGAGTGGCGAAGTTTCTTTTTCAGTATAATAATTACCGCCCCATTCCCTTCATTGAAAACCTGACGCCGGTTGAAAAGCTTCAAACGTACGAAAATTTTAATCACATCCGTGTGTTCGATCCGTATCACCAGCATTAACGAAGTGCGACTCACCCCTTCCGAAGAAAAGCTTCGCCAAAAGATGAACCGCACTTTTTTACATTTTGGAACGGGAGAAAATTTTTGTATCTTGATACACTTCGCAGTGAGCGTAGAACTAACTCACAGTGGCGAGGTAGCTCAGTCCCAAGGGGACTGAGCTATGCAAGTCTAATATTGGCGAGGTAGCTCAGCTGGTTAGAGCGTCGGAATCATAATCCGCAGGTCGTGGGTTCGAATCCCTCCCTCGCTACTGCTCAAGAAAAAGAGGCTCCATCCGTTCTTCGTTGCTCAGTATTCAATATTTCTACGAAGTATGAATATCGGACATGGAATGTCCAATGCCAAAGAGCTTTTAGACAGGATGATATGGTTTGAACCCTCCCTCCGTAAGTTCCTCCGCAAAGTTTTTTGTAGGAAAAGCCTATAAGTTGCTGTCCGTCTGTGTTAGGAATTTCCGAAGGATTTTCATATATTTTCATACGGGAGTTGTTGCGAGCATATAGCCGCACGGTAAGCTGCTGCTATTTATCCTTTTAGCAGTAGAAGCGACGCTGTGAGGAAGGAGAATGTCAAAGCTGTTTGAGATGTCACGAACGAAGAATGCATCGAAGTTGGTTAAGGCTACAAGAGAATTCATTAAAGAGCATGAGCTGCTTTCTCCACGGGAAAAAATTCTTGTTGCCGTCAGCGGCGGTGTTGACTCAACGGTATTATTGGACATTTTTTTCCGTTTGAAAGACGAATGGAATTTTAGCTTTGGCATTGTTCACGTGAATCACCGGCTTCGCGGCGCGGAATCGGATGCTGATGAGAAATTTGTCCGTTCGTTAGCGGAAAAATATCGGTGCCGGGTTTTTGTTTCCCGCGTTCAGACGAAGCTCACTGCAGAAGAAAGGAACATCTCCATGCAGGAAGCGGCGCGGGAATTGCGGTACGCGTTCTTTCAAAACCAACGGAAAACATCCGGTGCAGGTGCAGTTGCAACGGCGCACAACGCCGATGACAACGCAGAGACGGTATTGTTCAATCTTTGCCGCGGCACAGGGATTGCCGGCTTAGCAGGCATCCCGATACACCAGAAGGAAGGCGGCATTATTCGACCGCTCCTTTTTGCAGGACGAAAAGAAATTGAGGCGTATGCCCGAGAAAGGCATCTTCGCTTTCGTGAAGACTCATCGAACCGCTCGGATCAATATTCGAGAAACTATCTGCGCCACAAAATTTTTCCGGCGCTTAAACGTCATATTAATCCGGCAGCAGTGCAATCGTTCCTGCACACTTCCGAGATCATGAAGCTGTATGCGGGATATGTCGAAAAGGAAGTCGAGCGGGTAACGCCGCAGATCCTGAACAGGCGAAAAGAGGAGATCTCGTTGAATGCCGAGCACCTGTCCCGGACACATTCGTTGCTGCAGCATGAAATGATTCGAACGGTGCTGGAGCACATCGGCATTGAGCCGTCGTTCGGGCGAATCGCCGCTCTTTGCTCTCTGATTCATGCGCAGAAAGGGGTCGTTATCGAATGCGGCGGCGGCTGGTGTGCCGAGCGGAGTGCGGGTGAACTTATTTTTCATAAAGAGGAAAAGCAGACAGTTTCCGCTCAGATACTCGGACGTTCCGGAACAATCACTCTTAACGGGTATTCACTCTCGGCGAGAAAAAGCACACCGCCGGCACATTTCGAAGACGACCCCCGCTGCGTGTATGTTGATGGTGCGAGGGTAACGTTTCCATTGACTGTGCGGACGTGGAAAAACGGAGACCGTTTTATTCCTTTGGGAATGAAAAGGGAAAAGAAGGTGAGCGATTTTTTTGTTGATCAGAAAGTTCCGTTATTTCGGAAGCGGACCATTCCCATCGTTACGAGCGGCGACGCGATCGTCTGGGTTGCGGGAATGCGTCTTGACGAGCGGTTCAAGATCACGCCGCAGACGAAGAGCGCGTTGCTCTTGACGCTCCGCAACGGGTCGCTATGGCAAGAGCTCAGTCCGAAGGATTGATTTCTACGAATCAAGAACGCATGAAGAAAAAAATTCTTGTCAACAAGGAACCGTTCGTTCTTTTTCTCTCTGAAAAGAAAATTCGTGACCGCGTTAAACAGCTTGGGAAAAAACTCAGTAAAGATTATAAAGACCGTGTCCCGATTTTTATCGGCGTTCTCAACGGTTCTTTCATCTTTTTCGCCGATTTGATCCGCGAGATCACCATTGACTGCGAAATGGATTTTTTGAAGCTGTCGAGTTACGGCGATGCGAAAATTTCTTCCGGCAATGTGACAATGCTGAAAGATTTGAACTGCCAGGTAGAACACCGCGACATCG
>JAGWND010000160.1 GCA_028873075.1 Bacteroidota bacterium | reverse complement strand
TGAGATCAAAACAATTCAAAGCTACGTGCTCGGCGGCGGGATGCTCGTGCTGATGGGGAACGGAAAAAGCCCGGCGAGCAACGATATTGTGAACAGTATTCTTTCAGATTTCCGGTGGAAGACCGATCACAAAGCACCGACCGGACTCTTGCTGAACAGTAACAGCGTTGTTGTGGACTCAAAGCATCCGTACTCATCCAACGACGTTTCTCCTTTTTTTACAACTTTTATTTATTCAGATCACCCGTATCTGAAAGGCATTGATACGGTTGTTGCATTCAACAGTGCGAGCATTGCTCTTTCAGACAGCGCGCTTCCTTTTTTGCAAGGAAGAAGCACGACGTATGCGCTGAACGCAGGCGCGGGACAAGATTCTTCCCAGCCCGTGTTGATCGCCGTCAGCGAGGTTGGGAAAGGAAAGATCATTCTCTTCGGAGGGGCGGAGATGTTCGGGAACGGACAGGCGGTGACAGGCGATTCTTCAACCGGAATTTTCGCGAAGAAGAATTTACAGTTTGCGCTGAATGTGTTCAGCTATACCGACAATTATCTTGTGAGAATGCCGCAGCCGACGCCGAATGAAGAATACCGCATCATCAGCATTCCGTTCGACCTCAACGATTTCACTATCGCCGATGTGCTGAAAGACTTAGGCGAAGCCGGTCCGACGAATTGGCGTTTGTTCGGCCATTGGAATGACGCTCGCGGTGCGTACGAAGAATTTCCAAGTCCCGGATTTTATTCTTTCAAGCGCGGCGAAGGATATTGGCTGATTACCAAAGGGGAACGGACGCTCACGCTCGGCAACGCAACGGTAACTCCGGCGCAAGGATTTTTTGCCATTAGACTCGGTCCGGGTTACAACCTTATAGGCAATCCGTTTCCGTACACGGTAAGCTGGCAGAATTCGCTTCGCCCGGCGTCGGTAGAGCCGTATCTCTGGCAATTCGACGGCAAACAATTTCTTCTCGACAGTATGATGATGGAGCCGTTTGCCGGATATTTTGTGAAAAATTTGTCGGGCGATTCGGCTACGGTTTACATCAATCCCGAACAAATAACTCCGATGCACGTTTCAAAGATGGCATTTTCTCAAGAGATGTCATCCTTGTCAGCGGGTGAGTGGGAAGTTCAGATTAAAGCGGCTGACGGAGATGCCAAAGACGAGCAAAATTATGCGGGAGTGTTATCTTCCGCCAGCAACGAATGGGATGCGAATGATTTTTCGGAGCCGCCCCCTTCGCCCGGTGATTATGTGATGCTTTCATTTAATGAAGAAAAGTGGAAGAAATATCCCGGACGGTATGCCGGCGATTTCCACGCGCCGAACAGCGACGGGCAGTACTGGGATTTTGACGTTGCCGTGTCGAAAGAGAAGGATCATGTCTCGCTTTCATTTCAGGAATTCGGAAATATTCCGAGCGGCTTCGGCGTCTATCTTGTTGATACGCGGACGGAATGCGTTGCAGAAATTTCTTCATCGCTGTCATACGACTTTTCGATGGAGAAAGGAGAGACGGACCGGCCGTTCCGTTTGCTTGTGGGGAAGAAAGAATTTGTCGAACAAAACACGAACGGCATTCCTCTTGTGCCGTTGGCATTTTCTCTCGAACAGAATTTTCCGAACCCGTTCAATCCGACAACGACGATTCACTACACGCTCGGACACAGCAGTCATGTTGTGCTTGAAATTTACAACGTGTTAGGTCAACAAGTGCGGCGATTAGTAGAAGCCGATCAGCCGATTGGGACATACAGTGCTGAGTGGGATGGAAAAAATGATAACGGCATCACCGCGGCGAGCGGCGTGTACTTTTACAGGATTCGTACACAGAAATTCTCTGATGTGAAACGAATGGTGTTGATAAGGTGAGAGGAAGTGTGCTTTATGATTAGATTTATTTTTATTGCAACAATAGTATTGCTGGCATTTAATGGCACCGACTGCCGAAAGAACCCCGTTATACCGCCTCCGCAGCCTCCTCCGTCACCTCCAGATACGACGAGCCATAACTTCACATTTACCACATACACTTTTGGCGGCAACGCAGGGTCGAGCGGATTTAAGGATGTAACAATTATAGATGACAGCAATATCTGGGTCGTCGGTGCAATCAATCCTGCAACCGATTCAACATACAACGCAGTTCACTGGGACGGGGAAAAATGGAATTCGTTGCAGATTCAATTTTACACTATTTGTGGCCAATCACATACTACGGCTTATCCGATAAATACAATTTTTGCGTTTGGAGGAAATGATATCTGGTTTAGTGATGGTGGCGAAATACTGCATTGGATTGATAGCAGCCACATTCATGATTGTTCGATAAGCTCTTTGATTAATGGCGCAATCAATAAAATCTGGGGGATATCATCATCAAATCTTTATGCGGTGGGAAACGCTGGAACAATCATCCATAACTCCAATGGCACGTGGACTAAGATGGAGAGTGGTACAACAATAGATTTGAGAGATGTCTGGGGAAGCCCAGACGGGAGTGTTGTCTTGACATGCGGATGGTCGAATGATGAAAGTCAAAGCATATTGCTGAAATATGATGGTACAAATTGGAAAACAGTTTGGAGTAGAAACGGACCTTCAGTTAATCCATACGGATATTTTGTTTCAAGCGTGTGGGAAACAGATTCACTGTTTTTATCTTCAGGTCGTGGAGTGTTCCGAGATACCACGCAGGTGATTGTACTGCCATGGTTTCCATATCGGATACGCGGAAGTGCGAACAATAATATAGCTGTAGCTGGAGATGAAGGAATGATCTGGCATTGGAGCGGAACGGATTGGAAACAACTCAATCTGCAATCAGGTGAACCTTTATATTCGGTGGCAATATCGAAAACAATGTTGATAGCCGTAGGCAGCGATTTCAACATCGGCCTCGGTGCGGCGTTAATATATATAGGAAAACGTCAATGACTTATTTCAAACCAAAAAACAAAAAGGAGAAATAACCATGAAACGAATTCTATTAGTCTTAATCGCAATTCTTTTCCCTAGCCTGAGCTGGGCAGCTACCGGGGAATTTCTAGTCTATCAAACTTCTGGTTCCTACCAACTTACGCTCACTCTTCAGAGCAGCGATTACGCATGGAAGTTAGACCCTAACACAAAACAGGTAATAGTTGTTCCGACATTCCAGCCGCCAAATTTCTACGGCGGCAGTTTTGGATTCGATTCCCCAGATGATTCTGACGATGGAACAAATGGTGTCATGCCATGGGGGCTGATTCATTTCAACCTGAGCAGCAACGGCGGAGGGTCGATTTCTTTTAATATAGATTTTCGTGATCAGCACTGGGAGCACGGATATACGGGGGGAGCCGATATTTATTTGTACTTCAACCCTACCAACGGCGCAACTTACCTTCACCCTCCATCGGGGTCTAATACTCCAGTTAGCAACGGCAGTACAATTGACATTTGGGAAGCTTACCATCAAAATATCTCGCCCCTGACGACGAATTTTCTTCCGCCTGTGTATCTGCAGAACATAATTAATGGTGCAAACGCAGGAGGATATTTGCGCGTTAACTCTGTTTCGTACAGCTCAGGAAATGCTGCACCTGTTAACTACAATAACACATGCACCATTGGAACAAAAGCAGATGGTGCAAACATCGACAGGTTTGGTCCAGGAATGACCTACAAGCACAACAATTGGAACAACGCTCCAAGTGACTACCTGCTGTCAAGAAATGTCTACGTAACGTCGCAAAATACTCAGCAATATGCTTACTTCCCGTCCTTGAATTCGGCCACTCTCCAGAATAGTCTTGATGGCACAATTTATACTGACGCAAACGGCGGTTACATACCTTTTGTTGACCCATGGTATGTTGATGCGAATGGAAACCAGACAGGACAGCCAGTTAATATAACTTCAGGAAGCTCTCCGACTGGCGCTTATGAACAAACAGGCGGCGGTGTGTTCTTGGGACAGCAAATTATTTCTGGACAGCCATATTATTCTCTCCAAGCTCCTGTCTCACAAACAATCAATGGGCATTCCGCTTCATTCTTTGGCGGCTGGAGTGTGTCGCCAAGCGGGTACGTAGCATTCCAGAATGCAGCTTCTCCAACGACAGCAGTAGTTTTTAGTTCAGCCGGAGCAACTATCACAGCAAACTATATTTACTCTGTGGTCACAACGAACGCGACTTTGCAAGCCGGCACTTACACTTTTGCAGGGAATCTCACGGTCAACGCCGGTGTAACGCTCACATTAAGTTCTGGCACAATATTACAGTTCCCTTCCGGAGCAACGCTTATCGTGAACGGCAGTGTTGTGGGCAACGGTGCAACACTCACACAATCTACATCGAACGGATGGACGGGCGTTGTCATGAATCAGGATGGTTCGTCCTTAACAAATTGCGTAATCTCTTATGCAATTTCCCCGGTTTCCATTACGAACATAAACTCGGCTATAGTTTCTGGTTGCACCATTAACAACTCCGACTTTTCAAGCACACAGGCAATACTTGTAAGCAATTCTTCGCCTGTAATTTTCGGTACGAGCATTAATGGTCAGAGCGGTTCATGGAACGGCGTTCGCTTCACATCCGGCAGCCACGGCACGTTGAGGGTATGTACTATTCAGAATTGCGGCATTGGTAATGGCATCGTCATTCAAGGAGGTTCAAACCCCACTATTGATGAGAACACAATTTCCAGTAATCATTATCATGGGATCATTGTCATCAGCAACGGTTCCGGCAACCCAACCATAACAAATAATACCCTTCAATCAAACGGTGTTGTAAATGGAACACGTACCTATTGCGGCATAGATGTCAACGGTTCGACAGCTCTTATTCAATACAATGACATTCATGACAGTAATTATGGTGTTTACGCCGAGAATACTTCTTCTCCAACCTCTGGAGGTCTTGGACAAGATGGAAAGAACGTAATTACAAATAACAATATTGGTGTAATTGCATACAGTTATAGCACTGCCGGCTTTGGGTCGGGGAACCCGCCACGGAACCAGTATTGGGGAGTGTGCAATAGCTTTTACGACAACGCTAATTATGATGCCTACGCATCAAATCATAGCACTGTCTCGGCAGACTTTAGTTGGTGGGGCCAATTTCCGCCGAACTCGTCAAAGTTTTATGCTGACGGCACATCGTATGTCAGCTACAATTATCCAGCAACGTACAATGGTGATTGTCCTCTTGGCGGTTACATTGCTTCACCGACGACAATTCTGCAAGGTAAGTCTGGAAGTTTAGGTCCTGCGCCTGTGAGCGACCCGGCGGCACTTTTCCAGCTTGCACAGGCAGCACGTCTTTCAGGAGATTTTAAAACAGGTGTTTCGATCTGTCGAACAATTCTCAAAGACAGCGCAGCGGCGGCATATAGCGAGCGTGTGTTGGTGTTGCTCTACAATCTTTTTCAGGCATCAGGTGACACAAGCATTAGTAATGATTTCACTTCCTACAGCGCTTCAAGTGATCCTACGGGCATTCTCGCCTCAGAGCTTCTTGCATCAACGTATGCCGGTGCTGGCAGGCTTACTGAGGCAGAAGCGGCAGCAGAAAAACTGAAAGCCGATCATCCCGGAACCGGGATTGAGAAGAGGGCATTGCTCACGCTTGCATCACTTACCGCATTCGACCAAAGCTATAGTGATAAATCGAATGCCGCATTGAACGAGCTTGTGCAAAAGTTCGGCTCGACGATGGATAAAGGAACCATTGTTGCACTTACAACGACGAACAGCTCCGATGCAATTTCTGAGCCGTTGAGGAAATTTTCAAATATTGTTGCAGCAGATACGGTTCAAGTTCTTCTCGGCAATTATCCGAACCCGTTTAATCCTGCAACGACGATTCGGTTCACGATTCAGGCTTCAGGATTCACGACGTTGAAGGTGTATGACATTCTCGGCAGAGATGTAGCAACGCTTGTTGATGAAGTCTTGCAGGTGGGACCTCACAGTGTTGCATTTGACGCATCACGTCTTTCGAGCGGCATTTATTTTTACACACTGAGAGGAACAGGCATCAACGAAACGAGAAAGATGCTCGTGGAAAAGTAAGAAGGCTTTGAAATAATGAATACTTTTGTCTATAAAAAACATAGGTGCATTCAGCCGTATTTCGGTTTGATAGCGGCTATATTGTTGTTTGCATACGAGACTCGCGCTCAACTCACCGCTCCCCGTTACGACGAGCGCTTGCTCTTTCGCGGCATGACAGGAATTACATTTGGAGGTGCACAGCAGGAATGGAACTTGAGCGGCTTCGGAAATGTGCTTCAGCAATCCGGACCAGTGCGGCTTGCAGTTCCATTAAGCAACAGGATCCTGATCACGGTGGAAAATTCTCCTGCTATGACAAAACTCGGCACATTAACAGTGCAAGGCATCGCCGATACGCGTGCCTCGTTTTCGTACGTCGTTCCGGGCGATAAACTTTGGATCAACGGCGGCGTGAGCATGCCGACCGGAATTACGGAATTAACGCACTCGCAATATGAAATTGCGACAATTGTAGCGCAGCCGGCATTCAATTATTACGTTCCGGTTTTCGGTCAGGGCTTGAACGGGAATGTAGGATTTGCGTACGCGTATTCATACACCCGGCGGTTCATCATCGGTCTGGGCGCTTCGTACTTGTATAAAGGAGAATATGTGCCGGTGGTGATTGAAGGTGCGACGGAAAAACTTAACTACGATCCCGGCGATGAAATTTCTGCCAACGCGGGATTCGATTACAGCACGTTCTCGCGTAACCAACGTTTTTCTGCCGACATGACTGTCACGAATTATCTTCCCGACAAAGTCAACAACGTGAAATCGTTTCAATCCGGAATGCGGTACATGCTTTTCCTCGTGTATTCGATTAAAGACGGAGCAACATCCCACATGTTTCAATTGCGGTCAAGGATTCATTCCCGAAATCAAATTTTTTCAAACGGTGCTTCAACAACATTCAAAAGCTCGCAGCAAGTAGAAGCGACGTACCGATTCTCGTGGCTGTTAGGCAACTGGTTTTCGGTCGGGATTCCGCTCGAGTGGAAACAGTATACCGGCGACCAAATTCCGCTCGGCGGCAGCATTATTGAAACAGGAACTGCCGGCGTCGGTTCTGCCGGTGTTGATGCGGGGATTCTTTTTTCACAATCAGCCAGTCTCTCGCTCACGGCAAAGTACGGCGAAGGCTCGGTGACGATCAACAGTACAAGATATACCGTGAAAGGGACGGAAATTGGCGGAGGAGTTAGAATTCAATTCTAAAATGGAAAATGGAAGATGAGGAACGAAATGGGAAACAACAAGATAATTAACAATCAAAGGTGCTCGTATGAAAAAACATTATCGTAACGCTGTAGTATGGCTCGCGGCGTTCGCGGCGCTAGGCGGATTGTTTACGTTGCACTGCGGCGCGCAGACGAACGAAGCAACAACGATTGCCGTGCTGAATTTTGAAAACAACAGCGTCGTTGACCGTGAGAAGCTCGATCCGCTGAAAAAAGGTTTGGCGGATATGCTTATCACTGAGATGTCGAAGATCAACGGATTGAAAGTTGTGGAGCGTCAGCAGATTCAATCCGTTGTTGACGAGCTGAATCTCAGCGAATCCGACATGGTTGATAAGAACACGTCGCAAAAGATGGGAAGACTCCTCGGTGCGAAAGTGCTGTTGTTCGGCGGCTTCTCGAATTTGTTCGGCGACAAATTGAGGATTGACGCGCGGATTGTTTCCACAGAAACCGGCGTCACGCTGAAAGCGGAAGAGGAAACCGGGGACCTCGACGAATTTCTTTCTCTGCTGAATGCGCTCGTGCGCGACATTGCGAAAGACCTTGAAGTGAAGCTCAGCTCGATTGACGAGGATCGTTTAGGCTCGGCTGAAAACGGAAAGTTCAACGGCTACGTCACGTACGCAGAGGCAGTGAATATGGAAGATGCCGCCCGCAAGCTGGCGAAAGGCGGCAAACAAGACGATGCGCTCGCAATGTACGAAAACGCGCGGGCAACATATCAGAAAGCGTTCGGCGAATCAAACGGCTACCAGCCGGCAAAACAAAAAGCCGATGAGATGGCGCAGATCATCGCTGAAATGAAAAAAAAGTGAATGACCCCATTTTTGGTTCTTCCCCCCTTT
>JAGWND010000159.1 GCA_028873075.1 Bacteroidota bacterium | reverse complement strand
TCTCGAGAAAAAGCAAATGCTTAAAAACGGTAAAATTTTTGACTATGTAGCGTTCGTATTTGTTAGAAAGTAAACGGTTATTAAAAAACCATAATTAATTTCTACAACCTGACTCTCAAGAAAAATGCGAAAATTTCTTGCTCGGTTTTGTTAGCGAAGATAAAGAAATTGTTACTGAAGCTCTGCTTGAAGCGCGTTTTGAAACTCTTGAAACTGTCCGAGAAAACGAGGGGCTCGCAATAGCGGCAATGAAATTATGAGATTCAGCGTCATTGACATTGGCACGAATACGATTCTGCTTTTGGTTGCTGACATTGACCGGACTGGAATTCGTTCAGTGGTATACGACGAGCAAGTAATCGCCAGGCTCGGCAAGGGTGTTGATGAACACAAAATGATTAACCGCGAGACTTTTCGCCGTGTTCTGCAATTCCTTCAAGCCTACCGTGCAACGTCGGAAACGCTTCGTGCTGAAAAAATTGTCGCCGTCGGTACAAGCGCTCTGCGCGACGCAGCAAACCGCAATGAGTTTTGTGATTTTATCGAAAAAGAAACAGGAATCAGTATTGAAATTTTATCCGGTGATGAAGAAGCAGAATACACATTTCGCGGAGCGATTTCTGGATTTCTTAGACGATCAGCATCATTCTCCGTTCTTGACATTGGCGGGGGAAGCACAGAAATAATTTCAGAAACGCCTTCGCAGCTCACATCAAAAACGAGCCTTGACATCGGCTCTGTGCGCATCACTGAACGTTTTCTCAAAACATCGCCTCCAACTGCTCTTGAAGTCTCCGAGGCACGCTCATGCATTCAACGTGCGCTTGCTAACATAGATCTCTCTGAAATTCGGGATTCAAAGCTTATCGGCGTGGCGGGGACATTAACAACACTGGCAGCGTTGCAACAAAAACTGCCGGAATATAATCCGCATCGGGTCGAAGGATTTGAGCTGTCATACAGCGAGATACGAATTCTTTTCAATCAACTGCGCATTAAAACAGTGGAAGAAATTCGAGCAGTGCCGCAAATTTCTGCCGGAAGAGCAGACATTATCCTTGCAGGCATTTTAATTCTTTTGGAATTTATGGAAGCTGCAAATGCAAAACAGATCACGGTCAGCGATAGAGGGCTGCGATACGGAATTGCGTTGCGGGAAAGTAAAACGTAGGGCGAAGCGGCGCTTCGTTCTACGTTTGTGAAACTACTGCAACCACTTTTTCAAGAATCTCCACAGCTCGTTCGATTTCTTCACGCGTCGTCTACTTCCCCATTGAGAAACGAATTGAAGCCTTTGTCGTCTTCTCATCCCGCCCGATAGCGCGAAGAACATGCGATGGCTCCAAACTTCCCGACGTGCACGCAGAGCCGCTCGTCACTGCAACACCGTGCAAATCCATGTTCATCAGCAACGCTTCGCCGTCAATCTCTTTCTTCCTGCTATCGAAAGAAATGTTCACGATGTTCGGCAGTGATTCGGTCGGATGTCCGTTGAAAAGAATTCCGTCAAATCGTTCAGAAAGTAAACCGCGCATCACAGAGCGCAGCTCAGCTAAACGCCGGGATTCAATCTCCATTTCTTCGACTGCAAGCCGGAACGCCTTTGCACAACCGACTGCAAGTGCAATATTTTCTGTTCCTGCGCGCCGTCCTTTTTCCTGCGCTCCTCCGTGAACAAGCGAGCCGATCTCCGTACCGCGCCGAATGAAGAGAGCACCGATTCCCTTTGGTCCGTAAAATTTATGTGCGGAAATTGAGAGCAGGTCTACCTTGAGCTGCTTCATATTCAACGGCAGCTTACCTGCCGACTGAACACAATCCGAATGAAAAAGAATTCCATGCTCATGTGCAACGTCCGACAGGGTTTCAATTTCCTGAACCGTACCGATTTCATTGTTCGCGTGCATAATGGAAATCAAAAATGTTTTCGGTGTGATCGCTGAACGGAGCGTTTCAGGATTTACTTTCCCGAATTCGTCAACGGGCAAAATTGTAACGTGAAATCCTAACTGCTGCAAATAATACGCACAGTGAAGCACGGCGTGATGCTCTATCGCCGAGATGATGAGATGATCCCTCCCTGTTTTTTGTCGCGCGTCAAATGCAACGCCGATCAAAGCATGATTATCCGCTTCCGTTCCGCCGCTGGTGAAACACACCTCGCCTGTCTCCGCGCCGATCGCACGGGCAAGTGTCTCCCGGCTTTCTTCCAATGGAATTTTTGTTTCCCTCCCGAAGGAGTGAATGGACGACGCATTGCCGAACGCTTTAGTGAAATACGGCATCATCGCATCAACGACACGAGGATCAACAGGCGTCGTTGCGCAGTAATCGAGATAGATTTTTCCTTCCCCGAAGGGATTGTCAGCGTGGTTGAACATAGTTATATAATATAATACAAAAGGCGGCATCCCGACAACATCGGAATACCGCCTCAAAACGCGCGCCTTTCAGGAAGAGTTTGCCTCAGGGGCGTTCAACGCGGTTGCATTCGGTCCATTTGGACTTCGCGCACTATTCTTCTCAGGTCCCGGATGAAGTTTCGTTCAAATACAATGTATTCTGCAATCTGTTTGTTGGAGAGTATCTCTTTAAGGCTTGAGAGGAAATCGGCGTGTTCGCGCGCAATCTTTTTGTCAATTGACAGAAGCTGGTCAAACGCTGCATCATAGGCTTCATCCGGCGCATTATTGCGCGAAAGCGAATCGAGTTGTTTCGCTATCCTGTCGCGTTCCTCTCCGAATGCTCGCATTTGTTCTTCATGCTTATCGTACCGCGAAAAAAATCTGATGGAAGTAGTTTCATCGAGATGCAGGGTTTCCATCATCTTAATTTTCTTGAAGTTCTCGAGCCGCGCAAACGGCGGCTCTCCCTTCTTTCCGCCTCTGTGCTGCGCAAGCGCGGATTGAATAAACGCGAGAAACGATAACAGCAAAAAAATTGTAGTAATTCTTTTCATACTATTCCTTCCGCTGCTTATAATGTTGTTTGGTCCGCTTGCCCCGCGGACAAGTGAGATAATCGTTCGATCACCTGATCAACTTCATCGGAAGAGAGAGACTCATACGACGGATCTGAGGAGATCAACGACGTCGAAACAGAGATGTCTTCGACATCGCCGTGCAGTCCACCGAAGGCAGACTTTTCAAAATGCCGCGTCACGAGCGAAGGATCGGACGCGGTTTCCAATACATGTTCTTCAGCGTCAACATTCGTTTGTGCGATATTCTGCGACGCAACGTAGTCCGACAATGCCGTTGTATCTTCGTTCTGCATTGCACGTACAATGGAGCTGAGCGACGCCAGATTGTCGGCAGACGGCTCGAAAATAAAAAAAAGAGCGATAAATGAGGCGACCACTGCAAGTGCGGCTGCCGGTGCAAGCGCTTCCTGAACCCATAGGGGAACGATTGATGCAATGTTAAAGCGGCGGCGCCGTTCCAGTCGTTCACGGATTCTTGGAACAAGTGACGAAAAATAATTTTCAGGAACGTTTTCCTCAGGAACACTGCGAAGAGTATTGAGCGCATCAGCGATCAGCTCAACATGGCGACTGCATTGTTCGCACGAAGCGAGGTGTCCTTCAACGGTTTTCCGGTCCTCTGCCGAAATCGTGCCGTCGGTGTATTCCGCCAACAACGGTACAATTGTTTCACATTTCATGTTTTAAGTATGCTCCTATCTTCCGTACGGCGTGGAAATAATTCGCTTTCAATCCTCCCACGCTCGTCTTCAAAATCTTTGCAATTTCCTCATACGGCAATTCTTCGTAATAACGAAGGACAAAAACTTTTTTTTGTTTCTCCGGCAAACATTCTATTGCCTTTTTGATCAACTGCGCTCGTTCTTCTTTCTCGAGTTTCTCCAGCGGATGAGCTTCATCCGATTCGTATTGAAAATCCGACTCATCAATAGAAAATGTCCTATGTACTTTCCGCCGACGGATTTCATTGAGCGAGAGATTGACAGCTATCCGGTACACCCACGTATAAAACGACGAATCTCCTTTAAACGATTTCAGCGCGTGATACGCTTTCACAAACACGTCCTGAACAATATCATCTGCCTGATCATGATCGGAAATCAACCGACGCACGACCCAATAGATCCGCTCCTGATATCGAAGGACAAGCTGATTGAATGCCTGTTCCTTTCCTTCCTTAAACTCTTTGATAAGTTCAAGGTCACTGCGTTCGTCCATCAGCTTTTACAGTTTTTGACACAAAAACAACACCAAAGTTTAACAGGTGCTATTGAAAGTTATACCTCAAAGCGAGAAAGAAATCTATTTTGCCGGCATAATCATTACTAATGCGCTGGTACTGAAAAATCGGGGTGCCGTCGGATGCAGTCTGCGGTACTCCCTGTGTATAACGCGAAACGAGTAGATGAAAATCTGCAAACAAATCACGCAGCGGTTCGTATTGCGCGGCAATACCGTAGGATTGTTCTTTGATTTCCGGTCCATAAAGAAATTCCGGCGTCGGCAGCTCGTATTGATAATGCGTTGCCTCTTTGCCTCCCTTTCGAAGCGACTCGAATTGGATGCTGAGTTTTAGGTTCCTCAACGGACGATAATTTCCCTGAACAAAAAACAAATCGGCATTCTGTCCAATCCAATCGCCAAGGTCATAGCCATGATTCTGGTACGTCGCATCGGGATATTTATGATTGTATACCCATGGATTCGTGCGCGTGTATTCAACAATGAGGTCTGTATTGGGGTAAAAAAGATCATACGCTCGTGTGCCAACGGTAAAGCCCAATTGATTTCGCTGCCGGTCAGTTCTATAAAAAGTTTCGGTTGAAAATTCGTCAATGTACAGTGTCGAATAAAATTCATAATCCTTTACGATATTGAGATCAATCGAAGCGAACATTTGGCTGTTGTCCTCATCGGTGTTGTAATGTTCCGCCGCCTTGAAAAACATGAACGGGATGAGATAAATCAGTTCCGGATTCCTGCCGCCGTAGACTTCCGATTCACCGAGGGCAACATCAACGCCGTTCCAAGGGGACATCTCGAGAATGTGTGACGCCAAATATTTCTGCTTGTAGACAGTCCGGTAGATCGGATTGCTCAAGCCGTACGGATAATGATACGAATTCACAGAATCAACGATGTCTGAGCTTAGCCATGCATGGAGGTACGTAAAGTCAACATCCTTCCCAAGCTTTGCCCGCAATTTTATTTGCGGGTACGAAGGCGGCTTCGAGGAAAGGATAAGATTGCCTGCATAGCCTTCGCCCCACACATTCGGCATTTTTTCCAACGAGAGAGTGAGAAAGGAGACGTCAAAATTTGCCTGCGCATCAACAAAATCGTAATCCTGATTTTGTGAAGAAGTCATTGTAGGGATTTGTCCTTGCTGCGGCGAGAGCGTGTTCAAAAAATAATTGACAGTTCCAAGCTGCGTCCAAATGTAGGGAAGATATGAGCCACCATCCTGATTGTCCCGAACATACACATATGCACCGAACCAATTGCCTGCATAGCCCTGGAGCATCAGTCCATTGGTGCGCGTGTGATAAGTCTCGCCGAACGGCAGCTTCTCATCGGAATAACCGCCGACCACGTCAAGGTTAAATGCCGCCGTTGTATCACTTCGATAACGATAGAGATGCCAGCGTTCGTCAGGAAGCTGCTTGTACTTCAAATTTTTTAATTCGAGATAAAATTCTTCCTTCAAAAAATCAAGCTCGTTACGCTCTACTTGGGTAAGCTGCTTACGATGCTCGTCTACCTTGATAAGATCGCGCGCAATATCTCCGCGCGTAAGGGGAAGAACAACATCGCGGTAGCCAAGAAGGGCCTGCTTGCCTTCCATCCGTTTCAAGAAATCGTACACTTCATGCGAAGGGTGAAGATAGACCGACTGAGGAAATAATTCCGCGGAAAAAAAAACGACAATTGCGAGAACACACAAAATATTTCTTCTCATCTCTACTCCAAAAAATTTAGTTCATTGTACCTGTTACTGCCCGCTTAATATAGGAAAGAAGCACCGACGCAGTCAAAATAGAAACAACGACAGCAAGCGAAGTCAGCGTTGATATTTCAGCATAATCCGCAATCAACATCTTCACACCGATAAAGGAAAGAACGACTCCCACGCCGTACTTCACGTACACAAACGCACGCTGTACCCGTTCGAGTACGAAGTAGAGCGAGCGCAAACCAAGCACCGCCATGAGATTCGAGCTGAATACGATGAACGGATCGGTTGTGATACCAAAGATCGCCGGTATGGAATCAATTGCGAAGATGACATCCGTTGTCTCTATCACAATCAACACGACAATCATCGGCGTAGCGTACAGCACGCCTTCTTCTTTGAGAAAAAAATGATCGCCGGTGTACGCATTCTTCACCGGAATAAATTTCTTGAACAACTTCAGAATGAGATTGTGTTCAGGCTCGACCCTTCGCTCCTTGCCGAACGCCATTGTATAACCCGAATAAATCAGAATCGCTCCGAAGATGTAGAAAATCCATTCAAATCGTTCAACCAAGCTTGCGCCTGCAAAAATAAGCAGTCCGCGAAGAATAATAACGCCGATAATTCCGTAATTTAAAATGCGCCGCTGATGAACAGACGAGACATCGAAAAACGTAAAGATCATGAGAAAGACAAAAAGATTGTCAACGCTCAGAGATTTTTCGATGATATAACCGGTGAAAAAAGCAGCCGCTTTTTGATGTCCGTAGAGGAGAAAGACAGCCCCGTTCAACAACAGCGAAAGAACAATCCAGAAAACGCTCCAAAAAATCGCCCTGCGTGTGGACATAGAATACCGGTATCCTTCTCTACAAGTTTGTGCAAGATACAAAATCTCTCCCTTTAATCCCAATTTATTTTTTCAGTGTGAAAATTCTTTTTCGTACACGCCGCAACGATCTGCTGCAGCGAGACGAACACCGCAATCTCAACAACATTGAAAGATTCAGGAATGAAAGCATACCCGAAAAAACCTTTCCGCTGACATCCGGAAAGCAAGCCGAAAAAATTTGTACGATTATTATGCCGAGACTTACGGGGCGGTTCGGTGTATTTTCCCCAATAGTAAAACTCCCGCATTCAAATCTTCACGCATCTTGATTCGTGAAGACGATTTGCGTATTTTATTTCCACCAAAGCCCGAGTGGTGAAATTGGCAGACACACCGTCTTCAGGAGGCGGCGCGCGCAAGCGCATGCGAGTTCAAGTCTCGCCTCGGGCACAAAAAGGGATTCCGATGCATCGGAATCCCTTTTTATTTTCCCGTAATAAATGAAAATGAAAACGGTGCGTGAAGCTGGTGCCCGTCCCGGTCTTTTGCTTGTGTGCTGATGTTAACCGTGTATTGAGTTTCCGATGCAAACTTCGGGCTTGGCGACCAATACAATCCCCACGAACTGAAATAGGAAGAACCTGTGGCAATTGCGGGAGAAACGGAAAAAGCATTTCGCACCGACAAGGTATCAATCATCGCATTGAATCTGACAGCAATAGTTGCCAAAGGAGAAACTGCGGTGTCATTATCCAACGGCGTTGTGTCGGTAATACGAAAATATGGTTCCGGCGTAAATGAAAACGAATCGGGCTGGTCAAGCGTGTTGCCGAACATATCGCTTGCGCTCGCTGAAACAGAAATCGTATATGTTTGTCCGACTTTGAAGTACGGATATTGAATTACATACCACGATGGAAAAAGCGCATCAAGCTTAGCATCCCTAACAATCGGTAAATAATTCGGCTCTGGTATCAGCGGAAAATCAAATGTGGTTCCTTCGACCGGACCCGATCGTGTCGTATCAACATAGACCCACTCACTTGAAGGCGACAAGCTTACAGCGCGCACGACGGATTTTGAATCCATCAGCTTATCAAACCGGATCTTCACAACATTCCCCGGCGACATAATATTCGGTCCAACTGCACCATCCAACGGATCGGTCCAGATAACATACGGCGTTGTGTACGGATCATCAATTGGTGAATCAACTACCGACCCTGTGATATTGTTGGAGTTGTCGCGGCAGTTCCATGCGAGTGCCGCCAAAAGCGGGGTTAAAAGAAGAACAATCTTTTTCATGAACACACCTTCCAACAGTCCGTTGGACTTTACTCTACCCCATAAACCTCAACTCTTGTGGACGCTGTAGGGTTCGAACCTACGACCTTCCCGTCTCGTTCTTACGAGACGGGACGCTCTGAACCAGCATGCGGATATAGCGGCTGCTCTTCCTCTTCTTAATTTCTGCTTCCCGCCTTAC
>JAGWND010000339.1 GCA_028873075.1 Bacteroidota bacterium | reverse complement strand
TGAGCACGCGGAAGCTGCGATCATTCAAAACGGCAGAACATTTTTTGCAAAAGCGGAGTACGCTCCATAACCGTGAAGTGCTTTATTTTTTCCATATTGTTGTATGGAGCGTCCACCTCTATCATTGAGGCGCAGGATATGCCTGTGCCGGTGGAAGTACAGTACCCGCTGTTTCTCAAAATTTTTACCTTTGATCGTAATTTTCATTCACGGGCTGATGAGGGGATCGCGATCGGAATTTTGTACCAGAGCGAGTATCGGAAATCATTGAACGTCCGCAACGCTTTTATTGACATCATCAATAATTTTCCCCTGCGCGATGTTGACGGGGCACCGATTCGCTATGTTTCCATTGATATTACTCGTGAGAGCGATCTGCGCGCGGCGGTTAAGCGCGAAGGAATAGATCTCTTTTATATCGCGCCGCTGCGTGCCGTGGATATTTCAACGATCACTGGCATCTCGCGCGAACAGCATGTGCTGACCTTGACCGGGGTTCCCGAGTATGTAATTGACGGCGTCTCGGTGAGCATTGACGTGAAAGGAGACAAACCGCTCATTGTCATCAACCTTCCTGCGGCAAAAGCAGAGGGGGTTGATTTTGATGCGCAATTATTAAAGCTCGCAAAAGTTATTCGATGACTGAACCGTCACGACATGCAAAGCACCTGATTTCCGGGTCGAAGCCCCGCCGCATGATTCGCACGCGGCTTGCACTTTTTGTGTCGCTGCTGTTCGGCGCGATTTCGCTGTTCATTTTTTATTACCTCCCGCACACGTTAGAACAGCACGCGCTGATGGCGACAGCCGATAAAGCGCAGAGCATTGCAACGATCACTGCCTACAATCTCAGCGCTGCAGTGGTGTTCGGGGATGTGAAAGAGGCGGATGAAGTTTTTCGCAGCGTGTTGCAATCGGGAGGTGTTATGTATCTCGTGGTGCGCGATGAATCGGGAAAAACATTCGATGCGTATTTCAGCGGGGAAGCGGGAGAAGATGCGTACAACGAGCAAATGACAAACGGCCATCTCTCTGCCAACGGGACAGTCTTTCACGCATCGGCGCCGATTCTTCATGACGGGAAAAAAATCGGCACGCTTATGCTCGGCATTTCACTGCGTAGTCTGCGCGATGAAATTCACAAGAGCGGCCTCACGATTGCACTTTTGAGTTGCCTGTTGTTTGTTCTCAGCATCGTTGTCGTCTACGCCGTTACCACGTTTGCGACGGAACCGCTCAGCGATATTGTTGAAACAGTGGAGCAGATTGCTTTAGGCGATTTGAGCCGGCGTGCGCCGGTTGCTGCAAACGATGAAGTCGGACATCTTGCTTCCTCATTCAATTTGATGGTGGACCATCTTACCGAGGCACAGGTACTGTTGGAACATGCGAACAAAAATCTTGAATTGCGCGTGGAAGAACGAACACAGGCACTCCAGCGGGAAATAGAAGAGCGGCAACAGGCAGAAGAAGCACTGCGCGACAGCGAAGAA
>JAGWND010000338.1 GCA_028873075.1 Bacteroidota bacterium | reverse complement strand
AATTCACTTTTAGATTGTACCAAAAACCGACTCTAAAGTCAACGAAAGCACAGGAGCAGAAATGGGAAAACTTGAACGTCGTTCGTGGGCTGAACCATTCAAAATAAAAGTTGTCGAACCTCTGAAAATTACAACGCGCGAAGAGCGCTTAAAAGCCATTCGTGAAGCTGGCTATAACACTTTTCTTCTCAAGTCAGAGGATGTCTACATTGATTTGCTGACTGACAGCGGCACGAATGCGATGAGTGATAATCAGTGGGCAGGCATGATGCTGGGAGATGAGGCATACGCGGGGAGCAAAAATTTTTATCACCTTGAAGAAAATGTTCATAAGTATTATGGTTACAAATATCTGGTGCCGACGCATCAGGGGCGCGGCGCAGAACATATTATTTCGAAATTACTGATTAAGCCGGGAGATTTTGTTCCGGGGAATATGTATTTCACTACGACGCGTCTTCATCAGGAATTGGCTGGAGGCACATTTGTGGATGTTATTATTGACGAAGCGCACGATTCGCAGAGCCTCCACCCTTTCAAAGGAAATGTGGATTTGCAAAAACTTGAATCGCTCATCAAAAAGGTTGGCGAAAAGAAAATTCCATACATTGCCGTCGCAGCCACGGTGAACATGGCCGGTGGCCAGCCGATTTCGATGGAAAATATTCGGCAAGTTCGTGCGCTCACTGCAAAGCATAATATTAAAATTATTCTCGATGCAACGCGTGCAGTGGAGAACGCCTACTTCATCAAGACGCGTGAAAAAGAATATGAGAAAAAATCTATCGCCGAAATCTTGAAAGAATTTTGTTCTTATTCAGACGGCGCAACAATGAGCGGCAAGAAAGATTTGCTGGTGAACATCGGCGGTTTTCTTGCATTGAATGATAATGACGTTTTTGAAGAAGCGCGCAACATGGTTGTTGTGTATGAAGGATTGCACACGTACGGCGGTTTGGCGGGGCGCGATATGGAAGCAATGGCGCGCGGCTTAGAAGAGGCAGTCCATGAAGATCACATTCGTGCACGCATCGGTCAAATAGAATATGTCGGAGAAAAATTATTGAGCATTGGCGTGCCGATTGTTCAACCGGTTGGCGGGCATGCAATTTTCCTTGATGCGAAACGTTTCCTCCCGCACATTCCGCAAATTCAATTTCCTGCGCAAACGCTTGCGGCGGAATTGTACATTGATTCCGGCATTCGCGCGATGGAGCGTGGAATTGTTTCGGCAGGAAGAAGTAAGGAAACCGGCGACCATTATTACCCTAAGTTGGAACTTGTGCGGCTTACATTCCCCCGTCGCGTGTACACGCAGGCGCATTGCGATGTAACGGCAGAATCTGTCGAAGCTGTGTACGAATTGCGCAACAAAATCACAGGATTGAAAATGGTGTACGAGCCGAAGTATTTGAGATTCTTTCAGGCGAGGTTTGAGAAGATGTGAACATTTTTAGCTCACGCAAAGGCGCTAAGAAAAAATTTCAAAGAAACCCT
>JAGWND010000158.1 GCA_028873075.1 Bacteroidota bacterium | reverse complement strand
TGCTGCGGGTGAAGTGGTTCAACGGCCCGAATCTGTCGTTAAAGAACTGCTTGAAAATTCCATTGATGCCGGCGCCTCCTCCATTCGCATCGTTATCAAAGACGGCGGAAAATCGTTCATTCAAATAGGGGATGACGGCGTCGGCATGAGCGAGGAGGACGCCGCCCGCGCGTTTCTTCGCCACGCCACGAGCAAGATTTCTTCGTATGAAGATCTCGAACATATCCGAACGCTCGGCTTTCGTGGAGAAGCTCTCGCCTCCATTGCCGCAGTTGCTCAAGTCGAACTGAAGACGAGAAACGGAGACGACGACACAGGCACGCTACTTCGCGTCGAAGGCGGAGAAATAAAAGAGAAAGGAAAGACAGGAATTCCGCAGGGAACGATACTCACGGTGAAGAATTTATTCTTCAACACGCCTGCCCGTCGTCATTTCCTGAAGTCAAACAATACTGAATTCAAACATGTCTATGATGTGGTGCAGCGCATAGCATTGTCGCATCCGGAAATCGTTCTTCAGCTTATCAGCGACGACGACAATCTCCTCGACGTGAAGTCTTCTACGCTTGATGAGCGGGTGAAAGATTTGTACGGAGAAAGATTTTTTGAAACGCTCGTCCCCGTTCGCGAAGAAACGGAGCTTTTGACTATTTCCGGTTACATCGGCAAACCGGAGTTTTCACGAAAATCAAAAGTTGATCAGTTTTTCTTTCTGAACAGGCGTTACATTGTCAGCCGCGCGTTGAACCATGCCGTCTTTTCCGGGTACGAACATCTCGTCGAAAAAGGAAATTTCCCGTTCTATGTGCTCCTCATTGATCTCGATCCTGAGAAAATTGATGTGAACGTTCATCCTTCAAAAATGGAAGTGAAGTTTGCCGATGAGCAATCGGTCTATCGGATTGTCATGGCAGTCGTGCGTAAGTCGTTAGGGATGAGCGATCTTATCCCTTCGCTGAATGTCAATCAAAATCCTGCAGATGCCCGTTCGGCAACGCTGCAGCACGCCGCCTTGCCGAGATTCTTTTCCCCTCAAGCGAATTTGTCTGAAAAGATTACCGGCTCAGCCTTCACCGCACCGGGTCAGGCATTACCGTCTCCTGAAAATTTTCCTTTTGACATTGATAAAATGTTCTCGGCACAGCTTCCTGTTGATCACACGTTGTTGTCCGGATTGCAACCTCAGCCCCAAAGGGGTTTTCAACAATTTGCTCACGGAACGCGCGAGGGAGTGGTCATTGAAGGAAAAGCGATCTGGCAGCTTCATAATAAATATATTTTATCGCAAATTCGTACCGGCCTGATGATTGTTGATCAGCATGTCGCTCATGAGCGTGTTTTGTACGAACGTGCATTGACAATGTTTGAAAATTCCGTTCCCTCATCGCAGCAATTATTGTTTCCTCATACAATTTCACTTACGCCGGGAGATTACGCGTTGGTGCATGAAATTCTCTCGCCGCTTCAAGCGCTCGGTTTCGAGTTGAAATTGTTCGGAAAGAATACGATCGTGTTGGAAGGCGTTCCGACGGATGTGAAAGCAGGAAGCGAGGCGACGATTCTTCAGGACATTCTCGATGAATTCAAAAACAATCAACATCGCGTGAAGCTCGAAGCGCGGGACAACGTGGCAAAATCGTTCGCGTGCAAAGCGGCAATTAAAGCCGGCGACCCGCTCACGGAAGCTGAAATGCGGGTCCTCATTGATCAGCTTTTTGCGACAGCGATGCCGTACGTGTGTCCGCACGGCAGACCGATACTTGTGAAAGTTTCTCTTGCCGAGTTAGATCGCCGTTTCATGCGGACGTCGTAAGATCACCACGAAGTCACCAAGACACGATTAAGATTCAGGATTCAAGATTCATGTTTCAAGGGAGAATGACAATGAACGATGCCGAAAAAGTAAAAAGCACCAAAGAAAAGTGGCAGAGTAACGTTCTGCGTTCCGGAAATGTTCGTGGTGTAAAATTCACGACCGTGAGCGGCACGCCGATTGAAATGTTGTACACGCCTGATGATATTGAAAACATCAATTATTTGTCCGACATCAGTTTGCCAGGCGAATATCCGTACACGCGCGGAATTCACGACACAATGTACCGCGGGAAATTATGGACGATGCGGCAGTTCGCCGGCTTCGGAACACCGGAAGACACGAACGCCCGTTTCAAATATTTGCTTGAACATGGACAAACCGGCTTGTCAACCGCGTTCGATTTGCCGACGCTTATGGGGAGAGATGCAGACGATCCGCTCTCGGAAGGGGAGGTGGGAATTTGCGGCGTCTCCGTCAGCTCGTTGGCTGATATGGAAATTCTTTTTCACGGGATTCCGCTCGACAAAGTTTCCACATCAATGACGGTCAATGCTCCCGCCGCAATGGTGCTTGCTTACTACATCGCCGTTGCGGAACAGCAGGGAGTCAAGCCGCTGCAGCTTCGCGGAACGACCCAAAACGATATTCTTAAAGAATATATTGCGCAAAAAGAATGGATCTATCCGCCGGCGCCGTCAATGCGGATTATCACCGACATGTTTTCATATTGCACAAGGGAGCTTCCGCAATTTAATCCTATCTCTATCAGCGGCTATCACATACGTGAAGCCGGCTCAACCGCAGTACAGGAGCTTGCGTTCACGCTTGCAGACGGATTGGCATACGTCGAAGCAGGTGTGGCTGCCGGTCTCGATATTGACGAGTTCGTTCCGCGTCTGTCCTTTTTCTTCAATTCGCATTTAGACTTCTTTGAAGAGATTGCGAAGTTTCGCGCGGCTCGAAAAATTTGGGCGAAAAAAATGCGCTACAAGTACGGCGCGAAAAACCCGAGGTCATGGATGCTCCGCTTTCACACGCAGACTGCCGGCTGTTCGCTGACGGCACAGCAGCCGGAAAACAATATCATCCGCACGGCGTATGAAGCGCTCGCCGGGGTGTTGGGCGGGACACAATCGCTGCACACGAACTCGATGGATGAAACGCTTGCACTTCCTTCCGAGAAAGCGGTGAAGATTGCCCTGCGCACGCAGAAGATTATCGCACATGAAATCGGAGTTGTGAATACCATTGATCCGCTCGCGGGAAGTTATTTTGTTGAATCGCTGACAAAAAAAATGGAAGAAGAGGTCGAACAATATTTTGAAAAGATCGACGCTCTTGGCGGCGTGATCGCTGCGATTGAGCAAGGATTCTTCCAAAGAGAAATTGCCGAAGCGGCGTACCGCTATCAAAACGAAATTGATAACAAGGAAAAAATCATTGTCGGTGTGAACGATTTTGTTGAAGAAGGAGAACAGATTGAAATTCCACTTCTTACGATTCCACCCGAAGTGGAATTAAAGCAGCGCAAGCGGCTCGCCGATGTGCGGCAAAGCAGGAATCAGGAGCGCGTTGAAGAATCGTTACATGCGCTTCAGCAAGCCGCTGCCGACGGGACGAATCTTATGCCGCGATTTGTTGATGCAGCGCATGCGTACGTTACACTTGGCGAAATGTGCAACGCTTTGGTTGAACATTTCGGTGTGTACGAAGAGCCTGCAGCGTTTTGACGGCTAATGTCTGGCAGCGTTTTGTGATGTCTGGCATTTTGGTGAAGTACTTAAAGATGTCAGACGGCTTGTCTAAAGGACTCCTTCGGAGACAACGCCGTCAGATATCAAGTCTAACGGAAAAAATTTCGCAGACACTCAATGAATTCCTATATTCGGCTGTTGCGCCCTTCACAATGGGTAAAAAACCTTTTCGTATTTGCCCCTCTCATCTTTTCTCGGAATTTATTTGTGCCGAGGCCCCTTCTTCAAACTCTCGAAGCCTTTGCTGCATTCTGCCTGATTTCAAGCAGCGTGTACATCATCAACGATATTTTTGATCGAAGTGAAGATCGAGCGCATCCGGTAAAACGGGAGCGTCCTATCGCCTCCGGAAAAATCTCCGTCTCCGCCGGTGCGGCAATGAGCGTCGTGTTGCTTGCTGCCGCTGTCGTGCTTTCCTGTTTTTTGCCGACAAGATTTTTTGTTCTTATTGTTGTTTATTTTGCGATGCAGTTTTTCTACTCTTTGGCTTTGAAACAGGTAGTCATTCTTGATATTTTTATTATTGCTGCGGGGTTCATGCTGCGCGTCATTGGCGGGGCGGAAGCGATCAGTGTTCAGGTTTCAAGCTGGATCATTCTTTGTACAATGTTTCTCTCCTTATTTCTTGCGGCAGCGAAACGAAGAAGCGAGTTGGTGCTGTTGAAAACCTCGCTGCTTTCCGCCGGGTTGACCGACATCAACAACTCGATTCAACGGAAAGTCTTGAAAGAATACAGCCTCGACTTCATTAACTACATGATGATCATTTCAGCAACAGGAATGGCGATTTCTTATGCTCTGTACACGGTTGCACAGCGGACCGTTACTGTGTTTGGAACGGAGAAACTGATCTTTACAACAATCTTTGTTTTATTCGGCGTTTTCCGTTATTTCTATCTTGTCGTCAACAAAGGCATGGGGGAAAACCCTGTTGCTATTCTCGCTAAAGATCTTCCCACACTGATGAATCTCTGCCTGTGGTTTCTTGCCTGCCTGTTCATCATCTATCGTTGAACGTATTGAGAATTGTTTGTTGACTAGTGCTCATTGAACATTTGTAAAGCAAGAAGATCCTCAACACTCAATAGTCGGCTCTCAATGTTCAATGCTCTCGTACCGTTGTGGTTTTATGGCAGTGAAAGCTTTTTAGCGGAACGAAGAGCACTGCGATTTCGTTTAACCAAGTGAGTTTTTCCAGTCCCTTCAACATTTGCAGGTTCATCTATGCTGATCAAAAAACAAAACGGCATTCCGTCTTCTGAAATTACGGATGAAAAATTGTATTTCAACCGGCGGAATTTTATGAAGGCTGCCGCTGTTGCCGGAGCCGGTGCAGCGGCATACGCTTTCTTTTCAAAAAAATCTCCGGTCGTTTTTGCTCAAGAAGGCAAATCATGGAAAACGGCACACCCGAGCAACTACGATACCACTGAAACTCTGACGCCGTACAAAGATGTAACAACGTACAACAATTTCTACGAGTTCGGCGTTGATAAAAGCGATCCGTCTGAAAATGCATGGCGGCTGACAACAAGTCCGTGGACAGTTGAAGTAAGCGGAAACGTCAAGAAGCCCGCAGTGTATCATCTTGAGGATTTTGTGAAGCCGTATGCTTTGGAGGACCGCATTTACCGGATGCGTTGTGTTGAAGGGTGGTCAATGGTGATTCCATGGCTCGGCTTTCCGCTGTCGAATATCATCAGGCGCGCTGAACCGACCTCGAAAGCAACGTTCGTTGCGTTTCAGACTCTCTATCGTCCGGATGAAATGATCGGACAGAAACGTGATGTTTTGCAATGGCCCTACGTTGAAGGGTTAAGGATGGATGAAGCAATGCATCCGCTGACAATACTTGCTGTCGGCCTGTACGGAAAGGCTTTGCCGAAGCAAGACGGTGCGCCGCTGAGGCTTGTCACCCCGTGGAAATACGGCTTCAAAGGAATTAAGTCAATCGTGAAAATCAGTTTTGTTGAAAATCAGCCGCCGACGACATGGAATCTGTACGCTCCGAACGAGTACGGCTTTTACTCGAACGTGAATCCGAATGTTGATCACCCGCGCTGGAGTCAGGCGCGCGAGCGGCGCATCGGTGAATTTTTCAAGCGCCCGACGCTGATGTTCAACGGCTACGGCGACCAGGTGGCGTCGATGTATTCGGGAATGGATCTGAGAAAATATTTTTGAGCACAAAGAATATCCTCATATCGCGAATGCTCAAGCCGTTTTTGTTCCTCGTGTGCCTTTTGCCGCTCGCGTTGTTGGCGTGGCAAGGATTCACCGGACATCTCAGCGCAAATCCGATCTCCGACATCACGAATGAAACGGGGATCTGGACGCTTCGCTTTATCGTCATTACGCTTGCGATAACCCCGCTGAGACAAATTACAAAACTCCACGCGCTGATAAAATTCAGAAGAATGATAGGGCTATTTGCTTTTTTCTACGGTTCACTTCACTTCACAACATATCTCTGGCTCGATCAGTTTTTTGATTGGCAATCAATCCTCCGCGATATTCCGAAGCGTCCGTTCATTTTAGTGGGCTTTACAAGCTTCATTCTAATGATTCCGTTGGCGGTTACTTCGACGAAAAAAATGATCCGTCGTTTGGGAGGGAAAAAGTGGAATGTACTTCACCGGCTCGTTTATGCCACGGCAATCGGGGGAGTGATCCATTACTACTGGCTCGTGAAAGCCGATACGGGGCGGCCGATAACGTACGGAATTATTCTCGTCGTGTTGTTTGCATTCCGGGTGTGGAAATTAGTTCCTTCGCGTCTTGCCCGTCGGCAATTCGAATTATCAACCCGCACCTCGCTCGCTAATCGGACCATAGAAACAATTCCAACCCGAAATGATGCTACCAGTGCAGAATAAACGGTAGCTGCATCTTGATGTAATCGGATGCGGGTAGTGTTACAGTTTGATTTCTTCTTCACTAAAAAATATAGCCGCCCTGAGCGATCCCGACGTTTTTTGTCGGGAGAGTCGAAGGGTTCATAGTTCGACGCGCCCCTGCAGGGCTAGCTCACCACGACTTTGCTTTTGAAATGTAACAGTACCCGGATGCGGGTAGTGTCTCAGTTTCGCTCCTGCGTCATTCCGGCGAGAGCCGGAATCCAGAAATTTGAGCACTGGATGCCAGCTTTCGCCGACATGACATTCGTTTTTGATTTAACCCCGTCAAACT
Source organism: Bacteroidota bacterium (assembly GCA_028873075.1). Taxonomy (GTDB): domain Bacteria; phylum Bacteroidota; class Ignavibacteria; order UBA10030; family UBA8401; genus JAJYOI01. The sequence continues at coordinate 1,621 of JAGWND010000158.1, read as the reverse complement.
GAAATACTACCCGGATGCGAGACTTCTTGCCTTCTCACGAACAGTTTCCTATATTGCTTCATCCCGATTGCGTTCCTCGGACAATAATTCTGCACTACGTTCACTACTTTGGAGTTTGATCAGCGTTTGTTACAATGCAAGATTTTTAGTCTTCCATTGTTTTTCATGAGATCGAACTCGCACCTTCGCTTTTTTTTCACGCTGTTGTTCAGCCTCTTTTCGGGAGCATTTCCTGTCATTGTTGCTCAGAGCCAACGCCTTGACAAAGTTGAAATGGAACGATTCAAACTCTCAGAGATGAAGAGAGATTCTGTTATGGTCCTCTCGCACCCACTCGTTATTCCTCATTCAGAGAAAGTTTATCTTGATTCTTCGGAGCTAATTTCCGGCAAAGATTATTTCATTGCATTATCTCCTGCACGAGTCATCTTCAACAAAAATTCTATCGAGAAATTGATTGCAAAAGATTCTACTATTTTCATTTACTACAACTACTTTCCGTTTAGCTTTCAAAGTGTTTACCGGCATCGCGAGCTTTTTGTCATAAAAGATACTTCGAGCGGAAAGGAATTCTTTACAACGCGGCGTTCACAGCCGCTTACGCTTTCGAATATCTTCGGCAGTAATTTGCAAAAGAGCGGAAGCATTTTCCGCGGCTTTACAATCGGCTCGAATCAAGATTTACAGCTAAATTCGGGATTTCGTCTTCAAATGTCGGGAAAACTTTCCAAGGACATTGATATTGTCGCGGCACTGACCGACGAGAACACACCTATCCAGCCGGAAGGAAATACACAAACGCTTCAGGAAATTGATCAGGTGTACGTCGGGCTGAAGAGCGGAAATTACGGCGCAACACTCGGCGATTTTTATTACAACATGAGCGGGGGCGAGTTTGCCACGATCAATCGCAAGCTTCAGGGAGCAAAAGGGAGCGGTACGTTTACGAGCGGAAAGGTTTCTAATTCTGTTTCCATCTCAGCCGCGAGTGCTCGGGGGAAATTTTTTACAAACTCGTTTATGGGAATTGACGGCGTTCAGGGTCCCTACCGTCTAACCGGCAAAGATAACAACCGCAACATTATCATCATCGCCGGAACAGAGAAAGTGTATGTTGATGGAAACCTGATGACACGCGGAGAGGTAAATGATTATTCCGTAGACTATTCAACGGCTGAGCTCACATTTTCTTTCAAGAGATTAATCACGAGTGTTTCCCGCATTGTGGTGGATTTTGAATACAGCGATCGCTTTTATGCAAGAAATTTTTTTGCTGTTCAATCGAACACACAATACTCGGGGGATGTGAATCTCACTGCAAGTTACATCCGCGAGGGGGACGATCCTTCCTCGCCGATAGACATTTCTCTTTCTGATTCCGACAAAGCCCTGCTTGCACAAAGCGGAGCACAGCCTGCAATGAAATCCGGAGTAGTTTTTGTAGGCATTGATACTGCTACAGAAATAGGTAAAGGGCAATATGCACGGGTTGATACTGTCATAAACGATTCGGCGTACGCTCTATACCGCTTTGAAACAGGCACGCCCCGCGCACTCTACAACGTTGCGTTCAGTTTTGTTGGCAGCGGCTACGGTGACTATCATCGTGAAGCGTTGGGCA
>JAGWND010000004.1 GCA_028873075.1 Bacteroidota bacterium | reverse complement strand
GAAAGTTCATGTTGCGTACATCCCGAACGGACAAATTATCGGCTTGAGCAAAATTCCCCGGCTTGTGGAAGTGTTTACCCGCCGGCTGCAAGTGCAGGAACGGATGACGCGTGAAATCGCAAGAACGCTGTTTGAAGAATTGAAGCCGGAGGGCGTCGGCGTTGTATGCGAAGCGCATCACCTGTGCATGATGATGCGCGGGGTTGAAAAGCAAAATTCTGTGGCGACGACAAGCGAAATGTTAGGGGAATTCAGAACCAACAGCAAAACCCGCTCGGAGTTTCTCACACTCATTACGAACAAATACGCATGAGCGCACTTGCTTAGCCACGAAGGCACGAAGAAAGTTTGTAAAAAAGAAGTTGAAACTTGACTCCTGAACCTTGAATCATTCCTTTGGGTCGTCGTGGCAAAGAAATATTCTATGAGGAAAATATCAGGTAAGGTCCCGCTCGTGTGGGTTACCGGTTCGAGCAAAGGCATCGGCGAAGCGATTGCGCGGGCATTTGCCGCCATGGGGACACGCGTTGTTCTGAGCGGAAGGGACAGGAAAAAGTTAACTGAAGTATGCCGCTCAATCGTGAAATCGTTGGGGCGGGCGGAAGTTGTTCTGTGCGATATTGCCTCGGGAAAAAGTGTTGAACGCGCGTACGCTTCGATTGTGAAAAAGTTCGGCGCGGTTGATGTTCTTGTGAATAATGCGGGCGTTACGTATTTCACGTCGTTTGACAAGACTTCGGTGAAACAATTCGATCATGTAGTGAATACGAATTTGCGCGGAACGTTTCTTTGCACGAAAGCGGTGTTGCCTTCGATGTTGAAGCGGCACAAAGGCTGGATATTCACTATCAATTCTGTGGCGGCAATAACAACGTTCGTCGATTCATCGGCATACGCTGCGTCGAAAGCCGGCGCGCTTGCAATGACGCGGGGACTTCGCGCCGAAGTGCGGAAGAGGGGGGTGAAAGTTGTGGATATTCTTCCCGGCGCAGTCGAAACGGGAATGTGGAGCCCGAACGAGAGAAAAAAATTCCGGGAGAAAATGATGAAACCCGACGATGTCGCTTCAGTTGTCGTTTCAATTTATTGCCAGCCGGAGCGTGCGTTGACAGAGGAAATCGTTCTTCGTCCGGTGGAAGGTGATTTGTGAGCGCGGAAAAATTTCTCAACGGAAAAGTTGCAATCGTTACGGGAGCAAGCAAAGGCATCGGACGAGTGATTGCGGTCTCTCTTGCGGAAGCAGGCGCGAGCGTGGCGCTCGCCGCACGTACGGAACAGGAATTGAACGAGCTTGCAAAAATTATACAGCAGCGCGGCGGCTCGGCGCTGGCAGTGCGGACTGATGTTTCCCGCAGTGACGATATTTCAAGTCTTGTTCATGCAACGCTCGAACATTTTCATCGCATTGATATTCTCATCAACAATGCGGGCTACGGAGTGTTTGCGAACGTTGTTGACGCGCGCGAGGAAGACCTCGACGGGATGTGGAATATCAATCTTCGCGGCGCGTTTTTGTGCAGCAAAGCTGTTCTTCCGACAATGATGAAACAGCGGAGCGGAGAGATCATCAACATTGATTCGTTAGCGGGAAAGAATACATTTGCGGGCGGTGCAGGCTACAGTGCAACAAAGTGGGGGCTGCTTGCGTTCTCACGCACGCTCATGGTGGAAGTGCGCGAGTATAACATTCGCGTCGTAACGATCTGCCCCGGTTCTGTGAACACCGCATTTTCTGATCATTCAAACGATGCGATGAAAATTATTCAACCGGAAGATGTTGCCGATACCGTGCTCTTTGCGCTTTCAATGCCGGCGCGCTCGAACGTCAGTGAGATAGATATTCGTCCGACGGTCAAACCGAGATGAAAGAAAGTTACGCGACCGCTGAGGACACAGAGATGGAGCTAAACGATCTTTACGACATCACAATTCTTGGAGGCGGCCCGGTAGGACTCTTTGCGTCGTTTTATGCCGGACTTCGCCACATGAAAACGAAAATCATTGACGCGCTTCCCGAGTTAGGCGGGCAGCTCACGGCGCTGTATCCCGAAAAATATATTTACGATGTCGCCGGCCTTCCGAAAGTGATGGCGAAAGACCTGGCGAAGAATCTTATCGGGCAGGCACAGCATCATCATCCGACAATTTGTCTCGACGAACGCATCGAAGCACTGCGTCCTGTTGAATTCGAGGGAAGGCACATTTTGCGTCTCGCGGGCTCCCGCGGGTCGGATCATTACACGAAAGCACTGCTCCTGACGGTCGGCATCGGAGCGTTTGCGCCGCGGACGCTTGAGCTTGACGGCATTGAAAAATTCGAGCAGCGCTTCGTTCATTATTTCGTGAAAGACAGATCAATTTTTCAGGACAAGAAAATTTTAATTGTCGGCGGCGGGGACAGCGCCGTTGATTGGGCGTTGAACTTGCAGGACACGGCAAAGAAGGTAATGCTGATTCACAGGCGCGACGAATTTCGCGCCCACGAGGAAAGCGTTGAAGCGCTGATGGATTCCGATGCCGAAGTGAAGTTATGGTGCGAGCTTGACGAGGTTCATGGCAACAATGTGCTTGAAGCAGTCACGGTTCGGAACAACAGAACGAACGAGCGGGAGACGCTTCACGTGGATCATCTTCTGCTCAACCTCGGATTCATGGCAAGCCTCGGTCCGTTAAAAAACTGGGGGCTGGAAATTGAGAAAGGCGACATTAAGGTAACGAGCAAAATGGAAACGAACATCGAGTGCATTTATGCGGCGGGAGATATTGTAACATTTCCGGGGAAACTGAAACTCCTTGCAACCGGTTTCGGTGAAGCCGCGATTGCCGTGAACAACATTAAGACGTACATTGATCCGAATGCGCGTGCGTTTCCCGGGCACAGCAGCGAAATGAAAAAGTAACACTCCAAGGGTTTTTCAACCCTTGGAGTGCTTGATTGTTTTTTCTCTTCATTATTGCAGTGGAGCGTCCATGTCTGTTCCGATTGGATCATCCATTCCCGGTGCACCACCCATCCCCATGCTTTCCGGACCCATCCCGCTGTCGTCCATTCGTTCTCCCATTTGCATCATTCTTCCTCGTTCCATCATGCCGTGCATTCTCATCACGCCTCGTTCAGCGTGCTGTCTAACGGAGCGGCGAAGCACTTGGCGCCATATTTTTTGCTGTTCCGGCGTAAGTTGCTTGTTCGCCTCGAACCACGCATTCAAGCGGTTTGCCTTCACGGCTGTTTCGTTCGCGGCGACTTCATTCATTTGTTTTTCGATTGCGGCCTGATCGGGAGAATCCGAGCCTAAAAGCTTTGCAAGATCGAGTCTCGATTCAGCAAGTTTCGCACGAAGGTTGATTGCTTTTTTTGCCGTTTCGTACCGGAGATTTTTCAGAGCTTCTTTTTGTTGGTCTGTCAAGTTCAGCTTTGCGAAAAATGCTTCGCGCATCGGCATATTCATTGCGCGGTTTTTTTTCACTGCCGTTTCCGGTTGAGCGAAACAGACAGCGCTCAGGGCAACGGTGAGAAATACAACGAGATATTTTTTCATACTGCCTCCTATAAATAGATTTTAATATGGCGAAACTGTTAGTTGCATCGCGGCGATTCGTAGAGTTGGACAAAAAGAGCGAGGCGAGGTTTAATTGAACACTGTGCATTGATTATCGGGCATTGAATATTTTTTTTTGCGCCGCAAGCGAGTACAAATGCTCAATATTCAATTTTCAGCATTCGGTGCACAATATTTTTCTTGAAACATATTCTCCGTTTCCGTATCTTTCTCGTGTGAAGGAGTGTATGTGAAATCCTCAAAAGTAACCCTCGTTGATCTTCTTGCCGTATTCTTCGTGTTGGTGGTTTCTGGCTGCCGGGTGTTTTCTCCTGTTGGAAATTTTGTTTCGCAGCGTTACACCAATGTCGTTTCCTATTTCAATACGTTCTACAACGCGCAGCAGACGTTCGATGCCGGGGAAGCGGATGTTACGACGGCATTGCAGAGCCAGCGCGGGTCCGCCGCAGGCGGATTAACGCAGCAGCAGGAAGCCAATCTTGTTTCTGCAAACGCTCGCCAGAAATTTACGACGGCTATCGAGAAGGCATCGAAGCTCCTTTCTTTTTATCCGAAGAGCAAATTTGTTGATGATGCCTTGATGATGATCGGTAAGTCGTATTATTATCTCAACGACGATCTGAAAGCGGAGCGGAAGTTTCTTGAGTTGTTTGCGAAGTTTCCGGGAAGCAGTTTGATTCCCGAAGCAGAGGTGTGGTACGGGAGAACGCTGCTGCGTGAAAAGAAGTACGCCGATGCGCTCACAGTTCTCGATAAAAATATCGCATCGGCGGAAGGCCGGGGCGCGGAAAAATTCGGAGCTCAAGCGGCAATTACGCTCGGGCGGTACTATACGTCCGTCGGCGATTACCGGAAGGCGGTCGGTTATTTTCAAAAAGCGATTGACTTGAGCGGCGATGGTGTGCTGAATGCCGAAACGCAACTCCGCATCGGGTTTTGTTATTCCGACCTGGGTGATTATCCCCGCGCTGAGCAGGCGTTCGACAGTGTTGACGATTTCAGCCCCGATTATTACACGCAGTTTCAGTCCGAATTTCAGCGTGCGAAAATGTTAGGCAGGATGAAGCACGATGCCGAAGCTATCGGTGCGTTGGATATTCTTTTGAACGATCGGAAAAACTACGAAAATTTTTCCAAGATTCAATTGGCGATCGCCGATATTTATCTTGCCGAGGGCAGAACAGACGATGCTGTCAGCAAGTACACGTACATAGACACCACGTATGCGAGGACTGACGAAGCTGCACGGTCGTATTACAATCTCGGCATGTACTACGAGTATCAGCGTTCTGACTATGCGAAAGCCCGCACGAATTACGAGAAAGCACGAGCGGAGTACCCGCCTTCTGAAATTACGAAAGACGCTTCAGCGCGGGCAGAGATGTTTACCCGTTACTTCAATTTGAATATTGAGCTGACCAAAGACGACAGCATTCTCGCCTACATCGGAAGGCAGCGTGCGATCCGAGATTCCATTGCCCGCCTTCCTGATTCGCTCCGTGATCCCGTTCAGACTGCTCAGCAAGATTCCTTAGTGAGGAAATCTTCTGTTGCGGGTGTTCTTCCCGACAGCGTAAAGAGCGATTCGTTATCTGCGGCGCGTGCAGTAGCTTCGGTTCGTCGTGATTCGCTTCGTACTGCCGATTCGCTCAAAGCCAAAGCTGAAGAAGAGAGACTCGCTGCCGAGCAAACGCTGGTTGATTCGATGAAGCATTCCGCTGTGCGGACGGAGTTTGAATTGGGCGATTTGTTTTATCTCGATATTGAGCAGCCCGATTCGGCACTTTATTGGTATCAAAAAGTTGTTACAGAAAGTCCCTTAAGCGAATATGCTCCGCGTGCTCTCTACACGCTTGCTGATATTTATCGTAGTGCGGAAAAAAAAGACACGGTGTTTCAGGACTCGCTTTTTTCATTGATTGTAAAGAATTATCCGCGGTCGCCGTACGCGCAGGATGCGAGAAAAGCGTTAGGCTTGCCTCTTCTTGTTGAGGCAAAAGATCCTGCCGAAGGGCTGTATCTTCACGCGGAAGAATGCTTCGACAGCACGCAAGCAGGAAGCGCGATGACGATTTTGGATTCGATCGCGCGAACTTACCGCACGTCCCATCTTGCTCCGAAGTCGCTCTATTCCATCGGCTGGCTGTACGAATATGAGTTGGGAAAGAAAGACAGTGCGAGCGCCGTGTACAGAAAACTTCTCGCGTTGTATCCCGATTCGAAGTATGCTGTTGCCGTACGTCCGATGATTCTGGCGGAAGATCAGCAGAAGATGGAAGAGGAACGGGCGGCGAAAGCGGCTGCTGAAAAGGCAGCGGCAGAAAAAGCGGCAGCGGAGAAAGCTGCTGAGAAATCCGCCGCAGAAGAATCTGCTGCCGGAAAGGCGCCCCATGGCGAACTAAAGAAGATGAACACCGAGCCACAGAAAGCTGACACGTCTGCTCAAAGAGAAGTAAGAAAATTAGAACGATGAAGGTATCCGAGAAGATTGTAGCCGCTCCATGGTCCAGACACATGCTCCAGTACATTCCGTAGAAGAAATTGCGTCGGGGATTTTTCGGCTTGTTTTCCGCTCGCACGAACTTGCGGCGACAGCGCAGCCGGGACAATTCGTCAACGTCAAAGTCAACGACTCGCTTTTTCCGCTTCTGCGCAGGCCGTTCAGTATTTTTTTCGTCGAAGGCGATCTTGTCTCGATCCTTTTCAATGTCATCGGTGAGGGAACGCGTATTCTTGTCGGTAAGAAGCCGGGCGATGTGATTGATGTGATCGGTCCCTTGGGGAACGGCTTTTCTGCCGCCATGAACTCAGGTGGATATAAAACAGCGGTAATCGTAGCCGGCGGGCTAGGAATCGCGCCGTTCCCGTTTTTTCTTTCGAAGCTTGAAAAAAATAAAAACGTTCTCTCGTTCATCGGTGCGCGGACAGCGAATCAAATCGTTCGATTCGGATTCAATCGCATTCATATTGCCACAGACGACGGCTCGGAAGGTTTTTCGGGAAACGTTGTTGATTTGCTTGCGGAACACTTCTCCGACCATCGCTATGAGCTTCCAAGAATTTTTTCCTGCGGCCCCACGCGCATGTTAAAGCGGCTTTCTGAGTTCACACAGAAAAAGAACATCGCATGTTACGCTTCGCTTGAATGTGCAATGGCGTGCGGCATCGGTTTGTGCCAGGGATGTCCGGTGGAAACGATCAACGGAAAGAAAAAATATGCGCTGGTGTGCAGAGAGGGTCCGGTGTTTGAAACAGGCGCAGTGTTTCTGTAAAATGCGGTGCTCACCCGAAAGGTGAGCCGCCCATAAATTTGATTTTTTCGCATGCATGAATCGTTCACAGTAGCGGGATTGACTTTGCAGAATCGCGTGCTTGTTGCGTCCGGCACGTTCGGTTACGGCGACGAGGTCCCGCAGCTTGTTGATGTAAACAAGTTGGGCGGAATCGTAACGAAATCGCTTTCAATGAAGCCGCGCGACGGAAATCCGGCACCGCGCATTGCCGAAACACCTTCCGGCATGCTAAACTCCATCGGCTTGGCAAATATCGGCGTTAAAAAATTCATTGAAGAAAAAATTCCAAAGCTTTCAACGTTCTCCTGTGCTGTGATTGCCAATATCGCGGCAAGCAGTGTGGAAGAATACTGCGGTGTTCTTGAGAAACTCGATCCGTTCGAGGCTATCGCCGGGTTTGAGATCAACGTTTCTTGTCCGAATGTGAAAGAGGGGGGCTTGAGTTTTGGGACGGACAAGGAGAAAGTTGCGCTCATCACGAAAGAGCTTCGCCGCCGCACAAAAAAGCCGCTCATGATCAAGCTCACACCGAACGTAACGCACATTTCCGAATTTGCTCTTGCAGCAGAATCGGAAGGAGCGGATGCGGTTTCCGTCATCAACACGATTATCGGAATGGCGATTGACATTCGGACGAGGAAGACGAAATTATCAACCGTCACGGGCGGGTTGTCCGGGCCGGCTATCAAGCCGATTGCGCTCGCGAAAGTTTATGAAGTGTACCGCGCAGTAAAAATTCCGGTTATCGGAATCGGCGGCATCACGTCGTGGGAAGACGCGGTTGAATTTTTACTTGCGGGTGCATCGGCAGTGCAAGTGGGTACGTACAATTTTGTTGTTCCTTCTGCAGGAGTTACAATCGCCGAAGGGATCAAATCATTCTGCGAGCAGCAATCAATCAGCGATGTCGGGAAGTTAGTCGGTGCCGTCGAAGCGAAGAGGGACCTTTCCGTTATCGAAAGCTGGCTGTGAATGAAGACACAAGTTTCAGGTTCACAGTCCCGAGTTCAAAGTTGAAAAGTACAGAACTTTGAACTTTAAGCCTTAAACTTTCAACATTCTGCCATGCCTGCACTTCAACCAACGTTAGACTATCTTTACGGACTTCAGATGTTCGGGATGAAGTTAGGGCTGAGGAATATTCGTTTGCTCCTCCGTTCAACAGGAAATCCCCAAAACAGTTTTCCGTCGGTTCACGTTGCAGGAACGAACGGCAAAGGCTCAACGTCGAGCATGATTGCAGCGGTTCTCTCGGCATCGGGGTACAGAGTCGGGCTGTATACATCCCCGCATTTGATACGATTCAATGAGCGCATCCGCGTCAACGGCGCGATGATATCGAATACGGACATTGTCCGCTTGACAAATCTTCTTCGAGCAACAGTGGACGAGCTGCACGCGACATTTTTTGAAGCGACAACTGCGATCGCGTTCAAATATTTTCAACGGCAAAAAGTTGACATTGCGGTGATAGAGACCGGCTTGGGTGGCAGGCTTGACGCAACGAATGTTCTTCGCCCGCTCGTTGCAGTGATTACAACAATCGGAAAAGACCACACACAGCAGCTTGGAACTACTCTGGGGAAAATTGCATTTGAAAAGGGAGGAATCATCAAGCGTGGAATACCGTGTGTGGTCGGCGCGGTGCCGCAGGCGGCGCTTCTCGTTCTAAACCGAATTGCTGAAGGGAGACGTTCTCGTTTTATTCAAGCACGTCATTCTTCTGCAATGAACAATGTGCACCTGCCGCTGCTTGGCATTCATCAGCGGGAAAATTTTCAGACAGCAATTGCCGCGCTTGAAGAGCTTAAGCGCTGCGGTTTTCATATTTCTAAAGAAAGCATTCGCAGGGGCATCTCCCGGCTTTCACAACTGACGGGCATTCACGGACGATTGGAAATTCTTTCCCGTTCGCCGCTCGTTATTCTCGATGTCGCCCACAATCCCGACGGGATTAAAAACGCTGTAGCAACAATTCAATCTCTCGGTTTTGGGAAACTTCACCTTGTTTTTGGTGTTATGAAAGACAAGGATTACCGGATCATGATTCGTTCGCTGAGCGCGCTTCATCCGATTGTCTATGCAGTTCAGCCGCACATGGAGCGTGCGTTGGAAGCGAATGCAATTGTTTACGAATTTTTTCAACGCCGATGCACGGGGCGAGCATACGCCTCGGTTGAAGATGGACTGACTGCAGCGTTGAAAAATTCAAAAGCGAAAGAGATGGTTCTTGTCACCGGCTCGCATTACGTTGCGGGCGATGCGTGGAAAAAGTGGAAGAAAAAAGAACGAAAAAACTCTTGACAATTCGAGCAATTTACTCTATATTGCTTTTGCCATTTAATCACGGTAATGTTCCTGAGATACTTTTCTCACATTGGAAGACCGCTTCTTCAAGCCTCAAGTGTAAACTATCCCAATAGAATCTCAACGATCGGCGCATAGAAGGTACGTGAAAAAAAATTGAAGTAAGCTTTTTGTTTGTCCGCTGGCTCACACAGGCAAGCGGAGCGTGTACAGTTTCCTCTTTGTCTGAACGGAGAGAAGGGAGAAATTTTCAATGGATCACATCATAATCATTTTGTAGCATTTTTCTGAAAGGAATTATTCCACCATGCCGATGGACATATCGGACCTGAAGTCGAAAAAAATTGCCGACCTCAATAAAATTGCAAAAGATCTCGACATTGAAGGGTACAGCGACCTGCGAAAGCAGGAGCTTATTTTTAAAATTCTTGAAGCCCAAACCCAGCAAGACGGGCTTTCGTTCAGCAAAGGAGTTCTGGAAGTTCTTCCCGATGGTTACGGCTTCTTGCGTTCTGTTGACTACAACTATCTTCCCTCCCCCGACGATATTTATGTTTCCCCTTCACAAATAAAAAAATTCAGCTTGCGCACGGGCGATACCGTGAGCGGGCAAGTTCGTCCGCCGAAAGAAGGCGAGCGTTTCTTTGCGTTGTTGCGCGTTGAAGCAGTCAATGATCAAAGTCCCGATACGGTGCGGGATCGCGTGCTCTTCGATAATCTCACGCCGCTGTATCCGAACGAGCGCATCAAGCTGGAAACGGCTCCGGGCGAGTACGCCATGCGCATTCTCGATTTGCTTTCTCCCGTTGGTAAAGGGCAGCGCGGAATGATCGTTTCGCCGCCGAAAGCAGGGAAAACGGTTCTTCTTCAAAAAATTGCCAACAGCATCACGCGCAACCACCCCGAAATCAAGCTGATGATCTTGTTGATTGACGAGCGTCCTGAAGAGGTAACAGACATGGAGCGCTCGGTGAGCGCCGAAGTCATCTCCTCGACATTTGATGAGCCGCCGGAGCGCCACGTGCAGGTTTCGGATATGGTGCTCGAAAAAGCGAAACGCTTGATCGAAGCGAAACACGATGTCGTGATTTTATTGGACAGCATCACGCGGCTGGCACGAGCGCATAACACCGTTGTGCCGCATTCGGGAAAAATTCTTTCCGGCGGTGTCGACGCGAATGCACTGCATCGCCCGAAAAGATTTTTCGGTGCTGCGCGAAACATTGAAGAAGGCGGAAGTCTCACCATCATCGCAACTGCGCTTGTGGAAACAGGAAGCCGCATGGATGAGGTGATCTTCGAGGAATTCAAAGGCACCGGCAATATGGAAATCGTGCTCGACCGGAAGCTGAGCGACCGGAGAATTTTCCCCGCTGTTGATGTCAACCGTTCCGGCACACGAAAAGAGGAAATTCTCATGCCGGAAGACGAACTGAACCGCGTCTGGATTCTCCGCAAATTCCTCAGCGAGTTCAATCCGGTGGAAGCGATGGAATTTCTTCTCGACAAGATGCGAGGAACGAAAGGAAATAAAGAATTTCTCAAATCAATGAACAGTTGAACATTTCTCTGTAATTCAAAAAGCCATTCTCCAGAGTGTCCTGCGGGCAATAAGGTGAATGGCTTTTTTATTTTACGGGAGCTTTGCATTTTCAATCAATCTCTCGTACCTTCTGACAACAAAAAGGAATACTGCCGTGAACGAAGTCGTTATTGTCGGTGCGTGCCGAACGCCGATCGGATCTTTCGGCGGGAGCCTCAGTTCATTAAGCGCTCCGAAGTTGGGTTCCGTCGTTGTTACTGAAGCATTACGCCGTTCAAACGTTTCAAAAGAATCAGTAGATGAAGTGATCATGGGGAATGTGCTCACTGCCGGCGAAGGACAAGCGCCTGCACGCCAAGCCGCAATCTTTGCAGGACTCCCTCCTTCTGTTCAATGTATGACCATCAATAAAGTCTGCGGCTCCGGCATGAAGGCGATCATGCTCGCGTCGCAGGCGATTCAGTTGGGCGATGCGGAGATCATCGTTGCCGGCGGAATGGAAAGCATGTCGAACGCGCCGTATCTTTTGGAAAAAGCCCGCACCGGTTACCGCATGGGCAACGGCGAGGTAGTAGATTCGATGGTGAAAGACGGATTGTGGGATGTGTATAATAATTTTCATATGGGTGTTGCAGCGGAGCTATGTGCAAAGGAATGCGCCGTGCCGCGCGAAGCGCAGGATGAATTTTCAATATTAAGTTACAAGCGCGCGCAGGAGTCGCAGAAGACAGGACGATTTTCAGAAGAGATTGTGCCGGTGCGGATTCCGCAAAAAAACAAGGAGGATCTTGTTGTTGCAGAAGATGAGGAGCCGAAGAAAACCAACTTCGAAAAGATTCCGGCACTTCGCCCGGCGTTTCAAAAAGAAGGAACAGTGACGGCGGCAAATTCTTCGAAGATCAACGACGGCGCTGCGGCAGTCGTCGTGATGTCGGCGGCAAAGGCAAAATCTCTCGGACTGAAGCCGTTGGCAAAGATTCACGCGTCGGCATCAGCCGCGAAAAAACCGGAGTGGTTCACGACGGCTCCCGCCGATGTCATTCCCAAGGTTCTGAAGAAAGCGAACATGGCACAATCGCAAATCGATTTGTTCGAGATCAACGAGGCGTTTGCCGTTGTCACGCTTGCCGTCAACACAATACTGAACATTGACGTGAACAAAGTGAACGTCAACGGCGGCGCGGTTGCGCTCGGACATCCGATCGGCGCAAGCGGCGCACGGATTGTTGTGACACTGCTTCACGCGTTGAAGCAACGTAAGCTGCGGTACGGTCTCGCGGCAATTTGCATCGGCGGCGGAGAAGCAAGCGGGATGGTTGTAGAGATGCTGTAAAACTTTTAGAAGTGGCGATTCGGATTTCACGTTTCGAGATTTGCGGCTTGAGCGATTCAGGTTTCATAATTCATGATTCAGCCTAATCCTCAATACATGAAACTTGAATCCTGAATTATGAACCCTCGACCTTCAAACCTTAAACCTCGAACCGAAGGAAAAGACTATGAACATAAAGAATGTTACTGTTATCGGCGCGGGAACAATGGGCAAGGGCATTGCTCATGTCTTTGCGCAGTATGGTTACACTGTTGTGCTCAACGATGTGAAGCAGGATTTCATTGATCGCGGATTGAAAAACATTCAATCGAATCTTGACCGCCAAATTAAAAAAGGCGTGCTGAACGAGGAGGCGAAAAAGCAAACGCTCAGCCGCATTGCCACATCGCTTTCGCTTGCCGATGCCGTCAAGTCTGCCGACCTTGTTGTCGAAGCGGCGACAGAAAACAAGCATATTAAATTCGATATTTTCAGAACGATTGACGGCGCTGCACCGGCACAGGCGATTCTTGCTTCGAACACGTCGTCAATTTCTCTCACGGAAATTGCAGCGGTGACGAAACGCCCGCAGCAAGTCATCGGAATGCACTTTATGAATCCGGTGCCGGTAATGAAGTTAGTGGAAATCATCCGCGGGCTTGCGACGTCCGATGCGGCGTTCAACACGGTGAAAGAGGTGAGCGAATCGCTCGAAAAAACTCCTGTCGAAGTGAACGATTACCCCGGCTTCATTGCAAACCGCATTCTTTTGCCGATGCTGAACGAAGCGATGTATTGCGTGATGGAAGGCGTCGCGAAACCGGAAGCGATTGACACGGTGATGAAGCTCGGAATGAATCACCCGATGGGACCGCTGACGCTTGCAGATTTCATCGGGCTTGATGTGTGCCTTTCAATTATGAATGTGCTTCACGAAGGACTCGGCGATTCAAAATATCGTCCGTGCCCTTTGCTGAAGAAAATGGTCGCCGCCGGACATTTGGGAAGAAAAACCGGCAAAGGGTTTTTCGAGTACACAAACCAAAAGTAAAAAGTTAAACGACAATTTTAAGCCCATAGAACCTTAATACGAAAAACAATGGCCTTCGAATCAGTAGATAAGCTTCAAAAAGTATTAGCAAATAAAGTATTCAAACATACTAAGGACCCAAAGAAAGCAGCAGGCAGAGCATTAGGTACGCTAGTTGAAATTATTACATACTACCTATTAAAAACTTGGGGACTTAACAATCAAATCTCTATTGAGCGAGGACTTGAAGAATATGGAAATCCAGACATTACTCATAATGTCGAATACTCATTACATCCCGTTGTTAGAAACTCCAATCTTACTTTTGTGCACTCTGGGGATACAATTACCACGACTAAAGTTCTCAAGTTGCTTGAAGCCGAGAATTATGACCTCAAAAAATTTGAGCATAAATCTAATCATCTTTTGAACAAAGGAGTTCTCCGCAATGCTTGCACTATAGCAACATCTGAAAATTCTTTCTTGCTATGCAGTATAAAATCTTCTACGAAAAATGAGATAGAACTTTATATTTATGAGCAAAGTCGCAAACCTTATGCAATGTTTGAATGTAAAAGGGTTGGCGTCGAAGAAGGAGTAACCAAGGGGCCCCAGACGATCGAAAAAGCAAAACAAGGTGCATATGTAGCCCGAACGGCATCCTCTCTTCAAAAAATTCGAAACGAAAAGGGCGAAATGTATGGCATCATTTACAGAAGTGATGGTTCGTATATTATTAGACCTTTTGTAGATTTGTTGGAGGAAATAGTTCATTCGCATAATGATGAATTATTAAAACGCTTTATTCTTACTGTTGGTGTAGTAAGTAACCATGGAAATTGGTTTACATCCGATAATCCAAATAAAGAGCTTAAAGTGCTTGCTCAATCTTATGATTGGCTTCTATTTCTTACTGACAATGGACTGGCTCAGTTCATTGAAACATTGCTACTAAAACCCAAAAAGAAATTTAAGCCGGTGCGGAAGGCATTTCTTTCAAGTTACAAAGAAGAAAAGAAGAAGAATCAATTCACGAAAGTTCAGATGAACATTGAAGCAGACAAAATCCTTCTTTCGTATTTTTCTGCCAACATTTCCAATATTGAAGGTTGGTTTAATATTATTTCACCGAAAAGGAAGAAGCTGTTTACTTTAAAAGATGAGCTAAGAGAGTTACAAAACAAAAATTGGATTGATATTTTAAAATGAGTGCAGGCAGAAGTATAAACACCTTCAGTCAAAACTGGGGCACACCGCACAAATACGTGCAAGCGGTCAAAAAAGTTTTTGGCGGCGTAATTCATTTAGACCCATGTTCAAATGAGTATTCTATTGTTAATGCAAAAACTGAGTATATGCTTCCGAAACACGATGGATTGAAGGAGTCATGGCATTTCCCTAAAATTTATGTTAATCCTCCTTACGGCATAGATAAAAAAAGAGGAACAACAATAAAAAATTGGCTTGCTAAATGTGCCCATGCTTATGAAGAGTACGGTTCAGAAGTTTTAGCGCTTGTTCCTATTGCTGCAAATACTACCCACTGGAAAAAATATGTTTTTACAAAAGCAAGGGGAATTTGTTTTCTTTACGACACACGTCTTCGTTTCCTAGATAATGGCAAAGATGGTGGTAAAGGGGCACCAATGGCTTGTGCAATGATATATTGGGGTGATCATTATAAAAAATTTTATGATGTGTTTATCGAACATGGTGCGGTAGTAGATATTTCGCATTTGATGGGAGAAAACATTGGTGCAGACCATATGACTTTAAAGTTGTTTCAGAAGTAAATTCCTTAATACAATTCTTAAAAAGACAATCATACCCACGATTGTCGAATTTTAACATTCACTTAAAACATAAGTGAGGACTATGAACTTCGAACTCTCCGAAACGCAAAAAATGATTCGCGAGACCGCACGGCAATTTGCCATTGACGAACTTGCCCCGGCCGCAGAAGAGCGCGATGCAAAGGAAGAATTTCCACATGAAGCTGTAAAGAAGTTAGGCGAACTTGGCTTTATGGGAATGATGGTGCCGGAACAGTACGGCGGTGCCGGATTAGATACTGTGAGCTATGCGCTGGCGATGGAAGAAATTTCCCGCGGTGATGCGTCCGTTGGCGTCATCATGTCGGTAAACAATTCGCTTGTGTGCTACGGCATCGAGGCGTTCGGGACAGAAGAGCAGAAACAAAAATATTTGGTCCCGCTTGCGCAGGGAAAATTGTTGGGCGCGTTCGCACTATCGGAGCCGGAAGCCGGGAGCGATGCGACAAATCAACACACGCTCGCAGTGCGGGACGGCGATTTCTATATTCTCAACGGAATCAAAAACTGGATCACGAACGGTTATAACGCCGATGTCGTGCTCGTGATGGCGGCGACCGATCCATCGAAAGGCGCACACGGCATCAGCACCTTCATTGTAGAAAAAGGAATGCCGGGATTTTCCCCCGGGAAAAAGGAGCGCAAGTTGGGCATTCGAAGCTCGGACACGGTTTCCCTTTCGTTTCAGGATGTGCGCGTGCCCGTTGCAAATAGAATCGGCGAGGAAGGGTTCGGTTTCAAGTTTGCGATGAAGACGCTCGACGGCGGGAGAATCGGCATCGCTGCGCAGGCGTTGGGAATCGCTCAGGCAAGTCTCGACGCTTCGATCAAATATTCAAAGGAGCGGAAAGCATTTGACAAACCGATTGCCGACTTGCAGGCGATTCAATTTAAGATTGCCGATATGGCAACGGAAATTGAATCGGCGCGTTTGCTCACGCTTCAAGCAGCGTTGATGAAAGACGCCGGAGAAAAATTCTCTAAACATGCTGCCATGGCAAAATTGTTTGCTTCAAGAACGGCAGTGAGGAGCGCGTTAGAGGCAATTCAGATACACGGCGGCTACGGTTACATCCGTGAGTATAATGTCGAACGGTATTTGCGCGATGCGAAAATCACCGAGATTTATGAAGGAACGTCTGAAATTCAGCGCGTCGTTATTTCGCGCGAGTTGTTGAAATGAAATGATATGTAGCAATCCGATTGCTTCACAGCAATCGGATTGCGGCATGAAGCCTTGTTTTTCACCCTCTCATTCCTTACCTTTTCTCCAGACATTTCAGAGGCATTCACAAATTTTCAGAGGTTCACGGCATGAAATCAAAAGGTTTAGTCATCACGCTTTCAATCGTGGGGGCGATTCTTCTCATTGCAATCATCATAATCGGTTGGGGCGTTTCCACGTATAACAAGCTTGTCGCATTGGATCAAGGCGTAACAAGTGCGTGGGCGCAGGTTGAAAATCAATATCAGCGCCGGTACGATCTTATCCCGAATCTTGTCGAGACAGTGAAGGGCTACGCGAAGCACGAACAGCAAACATTGGAGGATGTGACGAACGCGCGCGCAAAAGTCGGACAAATGGTCATCTCTCCCGAAGTGCTGAAGAACCCGCAGTCGTTTCAGATGTTTGAAAAGGCGCAGGGAGAATTGACGTCGGCTCTGACACGCTTGATGGCGGTCTCGGAAAATTATCCGAACTTAAAAGCGAACGAAAACTTTTTGGAGCTGCAGGCGCAGTTAGAAGGAACGGAGAATCGTATCGCAGTGGAGCGCCGGCGGTTTAACGACGTTGTTCAGGCGTATAATACTGCGATCAGAACTGTTCCGACTTCGCTTATCGCCGGATTCGGCGGGTTCGGTCCGAAAGCATATTTCCAGGCAGAAGCGCAGGCGCAAACAGCGCCGAAAGTACAATTTTAAGATCAATCTCTGCTGCTCAGCAAACTTTTGACCGCAAAGGACACCGAGAGGTGAATGAAAATGAACTGTAACCCTTTGTGTCCTTTGCGGTGAGTACATACATTGCAATGAAAAAAATCATTTCGCTTCTTTTCTTCACTCTTTTTCTAATTTTCTTCCGTGCGTCAGCGCAGGACGTCGCGGTGCCGCAGCTTCGTGAGAGGGTCACCGATTTCACGAACACGCTTTCGTATGAAGAATGGCGCACATTAGCATCTCAACTGAAAATTTTTGAAGATTCTACCTCCAATCAGATCGTCGTTCTCATCATCCCGACCATCGGGGAAAACGACATTCGTGATTTTGGAATCAAAGTCGCGGAGCAAAATAAAATCGGCGCGAAAGGAAAAGACAACGGCGTCCTTCTTCTCATTGCAAAAGATGATAAGAAGATGACGATTGAAGTCGGTTACGGATTGGAAGGCGTTCTCCCCGACGCATTGTGCGATCAAATTATCCGTCATGAAATTCGCCCTTATTTTCAGCAGGGAGATTTTTTCGGAGGAATTCAAAGCGGCATCACCGCCATTATGCAGGCGACGAGGGGAGAATACAAAGCGTCTCCTCGTTCGAATAATGTCGTTTCGTGGGGTGCTATGCTTCTTGCGTTTGGAATCTTCTTCGCTCTCTTTTCCAGTCTATTTACCGGCGGGCGGCGCTATGGAATTACGTCGCGCGGTTATCGTTCTTCCTCGTATTGGGGGGGATGGGGCGGAGGCGGTTTCTTTGGCGGGGGGGGTGGATTCGGCGGCGGTGGTGGAGGTTTCGGCGGATTTTCCGGCGGGGGCGGATCGTTCGGCGGCGGCGGCGCAAGCGGAGGATGGTAAGAAAATGGTTCAGGATTGAGGATTCAGGGTCCAAGAGGTTTGGGATTTGTGATTCGCGTTTCGTTTTTTTGAATCATGCATCTTGCATCGTGCATCATTAGCCTTGAACCGTTAACCTTCAAACCTGAGACTTGACCTCGGAACATATTATGGAATTAGATTTGAATGCTGATTTTATTAAAGACCGACGCTTCACGAAAAGAAATTGACACTGTAAAAAACCGCGTTAGCGAGCTTGGATTTACTCCCCATGAAATTCCCGGTGTTCAGCGCGTTGCAATCGGCATTACCGGCAACAAAGCAAAAGTTGATCCCGAATTTTTTCTCACGCTTCCGGGCGTGGTAGATGTTGTTTCGGTTTCCAAACCGTTCAAGCTTGTCAGCAGAGATTTTAAACCGGAACAGACGGTTGTTTCGGTGGGAAGCGGGAGCTTCGGAGGGAAAGAAATCGGCATTATTGCAGGACCGTGTTCGGTAGAAAGCCGCGAACAGATTTTAGAAGTTGCCGATGTTGTTAAAAATTCCGGAGCGAAGTTTCTTCGCGGGGGCGCATTCAAGCCGCGCACTTCGCCGTATGCGTTTCAGGGACTGAAGCTTGAGGGTCTTGAATATCTTAAAGAAGCCGCGGAGAAAACCGGCTTGAGCGTCGTCACGGAGGTGAAGGACGCGGAAACACTTTCGCTTGTTGCGGACCATTCGGACATTCTGCAAATCGGCGCGCGAAACATGTTCAATTTTTCGCTGCTCGAAAAAGTCGGCGAGCTTGGCAAGCCGGTTCTGCTCAAGCGCTCCTTTGCAGCAACGATCGAGGAGCTTCTTATGGCGGCGGAATATATTCTTTCAAAAGGAAATTACAATGTTATTTTGTGCGAGAGGGGTATCCGCACGTTTGAAACATATACGCGCAACACGCTCGACCTCAATGCGGTGCCGCTCGTGAAAAAACTCTCGCACTTACCGATCATCGTTGACCCGAGCCACGGCACCGGCGCGTGGGAGTTAGTTTCTCCTCTGGCGCAGGCGGCAATTGTTGCCGGCGCGGACGGATTGATGATGGAAGTTCACTCGCATCCGGAAGCAGCTTTGTCCGACGGCTTCCAGTCGTTGAAACCTGACGCGTTTCTTCGCTTGATGAAGAAATTGCGGTCGGCGGCAGAGTTAGCAGGAAGGACAATGGCGTAACCCTCTTAATCAAAGCGAGATTTTCGGCTTTTCTCAGTATGGTAAAACGACCCACAAAACAATCTTTCTCTTCTGTCAGCACACTCTCCCGAACGGGGGGGGTGAAAAAGTTGGAAAAGTTTCATCGGCTTCTCTCTTCAATGAATGATCACTATTTGTCACATCATGAACGCAACGGCACATTAGCGGTGTCTATGAAGAAATATCTCCCTCACATACAGCGTTTGCTTGAGGCGGAGGCGCTTGCTGTGTATCAGGTGCGCGAGACGGACACCGTGCTACTCTGTGGCTCCGGTTTCTCGGATTCAGCGTTGACGAGAATTGCAAAGAATATCGCGGCAGACTCCCAACTACAGCGTATCGTTGCACGACAAACAACCTCCGTTGTGCCCGCGGAAAAAATCAACGGAATGCCGGCTCGTTTCTCTTCATGTTCAGTGATGCGTGTTCCCGTTCTTATGCGTCTGTTCTCTCCACGCTTTCCGCATGCAGGTCAACGGACAGTCGGAGTGTTTGAAATTGTTGCGCCTGCTTCCCGGATGAAAGGAAAAGAGTTCGATCTTCTTTCATTTGCGTTCGTCAACCAGTTTCGGGCGTTGCTCAAGATCGAACAATGCCAAGAAACTTCAGCGAAAGAGATTGAAACCTATCATTCGCTCATTGAGAATCTGAGTGATGGATTAGCGGTCGTGCGCGATCTGAAATTTGTTTATGTCAATTCCGCCTTCGCCACAATGCACGGCTACGCCGACTCGCGCGATTTGACCGACAAGTCTATTCTCACTGTTGTTGCGAAGGAAGATCAAGAGCGTGTGGCGAAACGTAGCCGTGCCCGCGCCGAGGGAAAATCTGCTCCCACCCGGTATGAGTATAAGGGATTGCGGCGGGACGGCGAAACATTCGATGTCGAAGTGATGGTGAACATGGTACACTTCGAAGGAAAACGATCCGCACTAGGAATCCATCGCGATATTACGCGGCGCAAACATTTTGAAAATGAAATTCAGCAATCGGAACAGATGTTTCGCACGGTCATTGACGGCATTCTCACGGTGGGCGATGCGCTGGTTGTCACCGACCTTGAGGGCAAAGTACTGCAGGTCAACAGCGAATTTGAACACTTGACCGGCTTGAAAAGATCGGAGGCGACCGGCCAGATATTCCCCTATCAATGGCTTCTTGAAGAAGATATGTCGCGTTATCTGCTGTGGATTTCTGAGTTGAGGAAGAAGAAATATTTGCTCGACTTCGATATTCACTGGAAGAACAAAGAAGGGAAAATCATTGCCGTCAGCATGAATACGACATTGTTATTCAACGCCCTCGGACACCCGGTCGCCATGATGAACATGGCACGGGACATTTCAAGCAGGAAGCAGTTGGAGGAGGAAAATAAGATGCAGTTGGAGCGGCTTCGCGTTCTGTACGAAGTAAGCCGCGACCTGACGGCAAAGCTCAATCCGGAAGAAATATGTGAAACACTCTTGCAACATTTGCGAGAAGTGCTTTTATTCGATGCCTTCAGCATTGATCGTTACAGCGAAGAATCGCATATGCTCACATCGGTGGCGAGCTATCAGATTGTTGATACGGAATTTCAACGCATTCAGCCCCCGTCACTCCGGCAGCAGGTCGAAAAGCATTCAATCATTGCGAAGGCGTTTGAACAGCGCAAGTCCGTCATCGAAGAAGTCCAGGACAACAAAGATGCGCTTCGTGCCGGTATTTCCGGCCCTGCGATGCACGGAGAGATGGATCGCACATTTTCGCTTATTTATGTACCGATGCTTTCCAAGCAAAAAATTATCGGCATGCTGGCGATCCGGAGTTCTGCACCGTCGTTGTACAATGAAACGCATATGCGGCTGCTTGAAAGTTTTGCAAACCTCGGGGCCATAGCGCTTGAAAAAGCAGAACTCTACGACGAGACGATAAAAAAATCTGTGCAGATTCAGAACCGCAACCGCGAGCTTGACGACTTTACATACGTTGTCTCGCATGATCTGAAAGAGCCGTTAATCACCGTGGAAGGGTACAGTAAAATTCTTCTCAGTGAATTTTTTCAGGGGCGCAACGACCAGGCAGCAACCTATGTGCAGTCCATTGTCCAGTCTTGCGGGCGCATGAAAGAATTGATCAACGAATTGCTCCAGCTTTCGCGCGTCTCTCATTTAGCTGAAGTCATGGAACTTGTCCCGCTTGGAACAATTGTTGCTGAAGTATTGGAAGACTTGAAATTCTCGATTCAGGAAAAGAAGGTTACGATTCTTCAACCTGAACATTATCCCGAATACCGCTGCAATCCGACGCAGATGCAGCTGGTATTCCGAAATCTGCTTTCCAATGCGATGAAATTCAACGACAAGCCGAATCCTACGGTGACTATTACCGTTGAAGAAGAAGAACAGCGCCTCTTATGCAGTATCGCAGACAACGGGCTTGGCATTGAACGGAAGTTTTTTGACAAGATATTTGTTATCTTTCAGCGGCTACATTTAAAGGACGATTACGAAGGAGCCGGTGCAGGATTGGCGATTGTGAAAAAGATCATAGAATTGCGTCAAGGGCAGATTTGGCTCGATTCGGAAGTCGGCAAGGGAACAACGTTTTATTTTTCACTCCCCAAATAGCGAGAACAGATGGAACACAAGAAATTGTCAATCCTTTGTATTGATGATAACGATGATCACATTGAAATTCTCAAGCGCGCATTTGAAAAAGCAGATCCTGACATTACATTTTCTTCTTTTCACGATGGAGAGAAAGTGATGAGCGCGTTCCATTCGTGGGGGGGTGCGGTGTACCCGGATTTGATTTTTCTTGATCTCAATCTGCCGGGGCGTGACGGACAGGACATTCTGAAATTTTTGAAACAATCAGAACGCTTCCGCCACATTCCGGTTATTGTACTGAGCAGCTCCGAGCGGATGGAAGATGTTCGTCATGCATATCAGCTCGGAGCGAACACATTTCTGAGCAAATCAATCGTGTTCGGCGATTTCTTTGCCGCTGTGGTGGCGGTGTATGAATACTGGAGCGCCATTGCACTTCTGCCGTCATGAAGTGAAAAGTCTATAACTACAGAGATGCAGAGTGCGCAGGGAAGATGTTTTTTTTGGAAAACGCGATCAACATATTGCTTGTCGAAGACAATCAGGATTTCGGGAAATTAGTCGAACATTATCTCGGTAGCTATCCCGACCACACGTTTCGCTTAACATGGAAGCGCAGCGGCGAAGAAGGATTAACAGAAGTTGAAGAAAATTCCGACTTCGATATCATTCTTATGGATTATTATCTGCCCGGAATGGACGGCGTGGAAGTAACGCGCGGACTGATCGAGCGCGGCATCACCATTCCGGTTGTCTTCATCACGATCAACCGCGATTTCAATCTTGCAGTTGAAACGATGAAATTAGGTGTTGAAGATTTTCTCGTGAAGGAAGAAATTACAACGCCGGTGCTCCCGCGCACCATTCTGAGTGTTGTGGAGCGGGTGCGGCTGCGCAGTGAACTCTCTGCGCTGGAGATCAGCAGCAAGCGTGTTGAGGCGATTCAGGAGCTTGTGCTGGGAATCAGTCAAAACCTCCTCGTGCCGCTGGAGGAGATGAAGCTCAATGTTCAAGTGCTGATGCAAAGCTCGATCGCGAAGGATGTCAACATGTATCTCAAAATCATTAACGACCATGTTGACCGAATGCAATTGAAAATCGACAAGCTCAAAACATTGAAAGAAGATAAAACTGTTCCGTATATAAAAAATATCAGAATGATAGATATTTCAGGGTGAGGAGAATTTCATGATGCGTTTGACATTTCCACCATTGCTGACAGAAGAAGAGTTGCACACTGTTGCGCACACCATCGCTGAGGTCGAGGCAAAGACTTCAGGGGAAATTCGTGTCAGTATCCGGCGCAGGCGCGGATGGCGCGAGCGGAAGCTTTCAATTGCCGGACTTGCGCTGCGGGAATTTCATCATCTTGGAATGAATAAAACGAAGGATAAAACCGGCGTGCTTTTGTTCATCTGCGTCGCGGACCGGGCGTTCCATATTGTCGGCGATGAAGGCATTCATAAAAAAGTGCCGGATACATTCTGGGAATCTCTTGCCGATACGATGGGCGGACATTTTAAGGATGGAAAATTTTGTCACGGCATTTGTTCGATGATCAAGGAAATCGGCGCAGTGTTGGAGAAGGAATTTCCGTCGCACGGGAAAAATCCCGATGAGCTTCCCAATGATGTTGTCGTGTCATAATTTGTTGATCTCAGTGCTGCGCAGCGCCAGTTGCGGTTAAATATAAAACCGCAAATCCCGCAAAGGAGCACAGAGGATTATTCTAATATGAACTTTCGTATAGCTGTCGCTCAAGTTGACGCTGCGGTCGGAAATCTTTCCGGCAACGTGAAACGCCATGTTGTGTTTGTAAAGAAGGCGATCAGACAAAAAGCCCAGATCATCGTGTTCCCGGAACTGAGCCTTACCGGATATTCCGTCCGCGATTTGAATTGGGATGTCGCTGTCAATATCGCCTCGCCGAAGCAGGAGCTGGCGGAGCTGCTGCGTCTGAGCCGCTCGATCACGATTATAGCCGGTGGAGTTGAAGAAGCGGAAAATTTCGGCATCTACAATTCCGCATTTGTGTTTGAAGACGGGAAAATTTTTTCCGGACATCGAAAAATTTACCCGCCGACGTACGGAATGTTTGAGGAGATGCGGTATTTCAACCAAGGCACATCGGTTGTTCCGTTTTCTTCGAAGCATGGAAACTTAGGCATCCTTATTTGCGAGGACCTGTGGCATCTTTCTCTCCCGTACATTCATGCACATTCCGGTGCGACGATTATCGTTGCGCTTGCTGCGAGCCCGACACGGTTAGCCGGTTCACAGGAAGAACTTTCCAACGCGGTCGTCAACACCGAGCATCATAAAACGTATGCGCGGCTGTTAAGTTCGTATCTTGTCTTTGCCAATCGCGTCGGGGTTGAAGACGGCGTGAATTTTTGGGGAGGCTCGGAGGTTATCAAGCCTTCGGGCGACGTTGCTGTAACTGCGAAACTTTTCGATGAAGATCTGATTGTTGCCGACATCAATGATGAGGAAATCCGTCGTGCCCGCCGCTTCTCCCGTCATTTTGTTGACGACTCGCGCGATTTCACGATCGAGCAGTTGTTGAAGGCGGTGGACAAACGCCGACATCGCTGACGTGATATCGCATTCTGATACCTTCAGGATGTACCTGCTTTGAATTTTTCCCCTCGAAGAATTGTTTTCCTTTCATGAAAGTGCTGCTGAGCCGCAGCTTTGCCCTTAGGAGCGGGGTTTGTTTTCATGCATGAGAATTGAAAATCGAGCAAATTTTGCCTATTTTGGAACTGTGAACATGGAGGTGATACAATGAATACGATGAAAACTGTTTTTCTTATGACACTGATGATGGTCGTTTTACTTCTCATCGGCGATGCCGTTGCAGGGGAGCAGGGCTTGGTGATCGCGTTTCTTTTTTCTCTCGTAATGAATTTTGGAATGTACTGGTTCTCAGACAAAATGGTGTTGATGATGTACAGAGCGCACGAAGCAAACGAAGCCGAAGCGCCGAAATTGTTTCGCATCGTTCGGAAGCTTGCCACAGAAGCGCAGATTCCGATGCCGAGAGTGTACGTTATTCCGGAAGAAACGCCGAATGCTTTTGCCACGGGAAGAAATGCCGAACACGCGGCTGTTGCTGCGACCGAAGGAATTCTCCGTTTACTCAGCGAAGATGAATTGGAAGGCGTGATTGCTCACGAGCTTGCTCACGTGAAGCATCGTGATATTCTTACGGGTACCATTGTTGCAACGATGGCGGGAACAATCACATTCATTGCACGGATGGCAGGATGGGCAATGATGTTCGGCGGCGGCAGAGGCGATGACCGCGATTCCAATGCATTTGCCGAGCTTGCGCTGCTGATTCTTGCGCCGCTTGCCGCACTACTCATTCAGCTTGCTATCTCGCGCTCGCGCGAATTTGCCGCCGATGAAGGAGGAGCAAAAATTTCTCACAAACCGTTAGGCCTTGCCAATGCTCTTCGTAAATTAGAGCGCGGCAATGAAACACTTCCGTTGCAGAGTGCACAACCTGCGACGTCACATCTTTTTATTGTCAATCCACTGCGGGGCAGGAGCATGATGAAATTGTTCTCCACGCATCCGCCAATTGAAGAACGCATTGAACGCCTCGAACAGATGGCAACGGAAGGAATCTGAAAATATGGACAGTCAGCCGCAAAAAACTCCGTCGGAGTTGAACGCCAACAATGAAATATTAACATACCAAGAACCAGCTCCGATCAAAGACAAAGAAAATCCGTTTGAATCAATGATGGAGCGGTTCGATGTTGCGGCAGAGCTTCTCGGTTTAGAGCGCGGCGTGTACGAATTTCTGAAAACGCCTGTGAAACAAGTGATCGTCTCCATTCCGATTCAGATGGACAGCGGCGAAGTGGAAATTTTTGAAGGCTACCGCGTCATTCACAACGATATTCTCGGACCGTCGAAAGGCGGATTACGGTTCGCGCCGGATGTGAGTCTTGATGAAGTGAAAGCGCTTGCTGCGTGGATGACATGGAAGTGCGCCGTAGTAAATATTCCGTTCGGCGGTGCAAAGGGAGGTGTGCGTTGCGATCCGTCGAAGCTCACTCCGGTCGAGCTTGAAAAAATCACGCGGCGTTACACGGCGAACATGCTCGATATTTTCGGAGAGGACAGGGACATTCCTGCGCCGGACATGGGAACGAACGAGCAGATCATGGCGTGGATCATGGATACATACAGCATGCACATGAAACGCACTTCGACAGCAGTCGTCACCGGGAAGCCGCTCATCATCGGAGGCTCAGTCGGGCGGCGCGAAGCGACAGGGAGAGGTGTGATGATTGTAACGCTCGGAGCCATGGAAAAATTGGGAATGAAACCGAAGGACACTTCCGTTGTCGTTCAGGGTTTCGGCAACGTCGGCTCTGTCTCTGCACAGTTGCTGCAGCAGCAGGGATGTAAAGTAGTCGGCATCGGCGATGTTACCGGCGGATATTACAACAAGAAAGGTGTTGACGTAGCAAAGGCAATCGAGTGGGCGCGGCAGCACAAAGTGCTGAACGGTTTTCCCGGCGCGGAGAAAATTACGCAGGCTGAGCTTCTTGAGCTTGATTGCGATGTGCTTGTGCCGGCGGCAAAAGAAGACCAAATCACAACGAAAAATGCCGGCAAGATCAAAGCAAAAATTATTTGTGAAGGCGCCAACGGACCTACTATGGCGAAAGCCGATCCGGTTCTCAAAGACAAAGGCATCGTCGTTATTCCGGATATTCTTGCAAATGCAGGAGGTGTTACCGTTTCATATTTTGAATGGGTGCAGGACCGCGTCGGATATTTTTGGTCAATGGAGCGTGTCAACCGGCGATTGGAACGGATGATGAAAAATGCATTCGAGGCGGTGTATTCCACGGCGGAGCGCTATAAAGTCCCGTTGAGGATCGGTGCGTATATCATTGCAATTGACAAAGTAGCAAAGACGTTGAAACTGCGCGGAATTTATGCCTGATGAGCGTGGGAGAGATTCGATACGGGATTTTTTTTCTCATCATCAGTGCGGCGCCCTCGGTGTGCTTTGCAGCAGGCGATCAAGTCGTTCCAACCAACCGTGATGTTTTTTCCCGTTTGTGTGCTGAGGCTGTTGACAGCATTGCGGCGTTGATAACGTCACCGCGCTCTTCCGCCGTCTCGGTTGCGCTTGACGATGATTCGACGACGCAGGCTTTTCGTTATGTGATTCTCGAAGCACTGAAGCATCAATTTCCATCGGTCTTTCTTAAAGAAGCAAACAGTGATGAAGTTGTATCGTTGACAGTTTCGCGTGCGAGTGTGCGGTATGAAAATCCGTTCAGCGGATCTTTTCTGGGAGAGCGAAAAGCGACACGAACAGCAGAATTGCAAATGCGCGGAACAATCGTCAATGTCAACAGCCGTCAGGTGCTGTGGGCTGGCACAATCGAGCGAAGCTTTGCAGATACGATTCCCGTTTCTCAAATTGCATCGTTGGAATTTTCAAGCAGTTCGGTCGCACAAGGGGTTGTTCCTGAAGCTCCGTTTTTAGAAAGGCTTGTTGAGCCGATGATCATCATTGCAGCGACGGGAATTGCAGTGTACTTGTTTTTTACAATTCGCGGATGAGAAGGATGAGACAGTGTCCACCCCTACGGTGGGGGCTGTCTTAAGAGAGCGCATGAGAAAAAGATTCGGCAGGCGGGCGGGCGTTGCTTTGATTGCAGGAATCTGCTACGTTGTGTCGTTCTGGATTTCTGTAGAATTTCTTACACATGCTGCAGTTGAAAAAATAAACCCCGTAAAAATTCGGGCCTCCAACTCTGCAGCGGTAACAATGCTTGCGTTCGGCGACATCAATCTCGGGCGAGCGGTCGGTCAGAAAATTTTGCATGGCGATGTTGATTACCCATTTCGCAATATCCGATGGCTGACCGATTCTGTGGATATTGTGTTCGCCAATCTCGAGTGTCAATTGTCCGATCAACACGGCGAAACGCAAGACCCGAAACACAATTTGATTTTCACAGGTCCTCCGGAAGGTGCGCTGTCGCTCGCACATTTCGGCATCACGGTTGTCTCGACGGCAAATAATCATGCATTCGATTACGGTGTGAAAGCGTTATTCGAGACGATTGACAATTTGGATTCTGAGCATATTGCACATAGTGGAACAGGCAAAACAGATTCACTTTTGTATGAACCGCTGCTGTTCGTGAAGAAAGGAATTCGTTTCGCATTGTTTGCGGTGACCGACGTGATGAATTTTTCAAAGGGCTGGCAGCGGTATGTAGCGGAGGCAGATACGGCAAATTTATTTCCCGCGGTTCGCCGGGTCAAATCGTCCGTTGATGTTGTCATCGTCAGTTACCACGGCGGCGATGAATATGCGGTTCGCCCGTCATTGCGAACGCGGCAATTTGCCGCTGCATGTCTTCAGCAAGGCGTACAATTATTTTTGGGACATCACCCGCATGTTCCGTACGGCGTTACAAAAATTGAGGATGGGAAAGGTACTCGTTACATCGTTTATTCGCTTGGAAATTTTGTTTTTTCCCAGCCTCAATATTATTGGACGCAACACAGTATCGCTGTGCGTATTCAGTTTGAGAAAAGCGACAGCATGGTGTATCTTCATTCGTTCGAGTGTATACCGTTGAACGCCTCCATGCAGCCGTCGGTTGCAACGGACAGCACGACGATTGCAGGGATCGTTCACCGTGTACAGTCCCTTTCGAACACAACGATTTCATTTGTAAAGGATCAGATTCATTGAAACAGACGGTCATCTTTTTATTTTTCAGCGCCGCGCTCGCGCCATTGTTTCTTGCCGGATGCTCATCAACAAAAGAAATACAGGTGCTTCCGCCGGAGCAGCGCTTCGAAGCCGCGATGGAGAAATTCAACAACGGCGATTATCTCGACGCGATCGAAGATTTCAAAATCATCACCGTGCAATATCCCGGAAGCACCGTTGCGGACAAAGCGCAGTTCTATTTGGGAGAATGCCGCTACGAGCGCGGAGAGTACATTCTTTCGGCTTCGGAATTCGATTTGTTGATTCGCACGATGCCGTCGAGCCCGTTGGTGCCGAAGGCGCGGTACATGCGCGCCATGTCGTACTACGAATTGTCGCCGCGTGCGCAGCTCGACCAGAAATATACCCGCGAGGCGGTGGATGATTTTCAATCGTTCATCGAATATTCTCCGAACGATTCTTTAGTGAAAGATGCAGAGCAAAAAATCGTCGAGTTGGACGACAAGCTTGCGAAGAAACAGTACGATGACGGCATGTTGTATTACCGTCTCGAATATTACAAAGCGGCGATCGTGTATTTCGATTATGTCTTGGAGCATTATCACGATTCGCAGTACGCCGATGACGCGCAGCTCGGAAAAGCACGAGCGCTGTTTCAGCGCAAGCATTACGACGAATCGCTCGATGCAGTCAAAGTTTTTCTGGCAAAATATCCCGGGAGCGATCTTCTTCCACAAGTGAAAAAACTGGAGAGTGAAATTGAACAAGCGATCCCGAAAAAAACCGGAGAAGCGGCAAGCGGCTCTTCGATGAAATCAACAAGCAGCGCAGGTGATGCAGAGTGGCAAAGGTAAAAGTTTCGCAAGTAAGCATGACACAGCTTGTTCTTCCGAACGATACGAATCGTTTGGGCAATCTGCTCGGCGGACAGCTGATGCACTGGATAGATCTGGCCGCAGCGATTGCCGCATCGCGGCACTCGAAGAGGGTCTGCGTCACGGCTTCTGTGGATGAGTTGAATTTCCTTCATCCGATCCGCGCCGGCGAAGTAGTGATTCTCAAAGCCTCGGTGAACCGCGTTTTTCGTACATCTATGGAAGTCGGCGTAAAAGTGTTCTCCGAAAATTTATTGACAGGCGCGGTGCAGCATGCGAATTCTGCGTACCTTACATTCGTTTCTATTGATGACAATGGCAACCCTGTCAGCTCATTGCCGGTTGAACCGGAAGATAAGGAAGAAATTCGAAGGTATGAAGAAGCGCTTCAACGCCGGGAAGATCGTTTGCGGCGGCGCAACCATGGGACCGCTTCCTGAATGTTCTGCCAAAGTACAAGATGGAGTCCGCTTTAGAGAAGGACTCCATCTGCTATTGCTTACGGCTCTTAAACGCTCAACTGTTGCGGGCTTTTTTTTTCTCGCTCTTCTTCGCGATGCCGGCGCTTTCAGTATGCCTCTCCCAAAAGCTACCTCTGACGGGACATTTGCCGCTGTGAGCTTTGCCGATATTCCGGTTGAAAACGCCGTTGGGGAAACACCGATGTTTTCTCTTGCCGCCAAGAGCAGTGCGTCGTTGCATCCCGATATCATCTATTTCGATGAAGCGCGTTCTTCGCTTGTTGCGTTATCAACGAACGGCGACGGCACGTTTTCACGGCAGCGCATGATCGGACGCGCTTCGGAGGTGTCGTACCTTGCAGCCGGAGATTTGAATCACGACGGCATTGACGACATCATAGCGGTACATCGTGAGACGAATGAAATTCAGGTGTTTATCAGCTCCGCAGCTGACTCGTCCTTCACTTCCGCGACGTACAAGGTGAACTTCTATCCTGAGCGCGCGCTCATTGCCGACATAGATGACGACGGGAACCCCGATATTATGGTCTATGGAAAACTTTCGTCCGGAATTTCTGTCTTACGCGGCAATGGGAGCGGGGGCTTTACCGACGCGCAAACTATTTTTGCCGACATTCCGGTTGCGGATGCAGCGGTTGTGAAACTGAACGACGATGAGTTCCCCGATCTTGTGATTCATAACTGGCTTACGAATGAATATCTCTTTTTTTTCGGCATGGGTGATCTCCAGTTTTCTCAACAAAACGTCTTATCGTTCGGTCACGATTCTGTGTCGGTCTTCTTCGGAGATTTCAACGGAGACGACATCAGCGATTTTGGCGTTGCTTTTCCTCAGCGGCACGTTCTCGAACTGTTCCGCGGCGACGGCATGGTGAATTTCGAGCACTATCAAACGCTCGGGTTTTCCGGTTCTCCCGATACATTTTTCCTCTTCCCGATCGAGTCGACAGCGGTGAATGACCCGAAAGGTTCTCCGGACATTGTTGCGGGGGATCAACGAAACGGAATGTTCAGCGTGTTTGTGAATTCGGGAGACGGAATTTTTAAGGACGGCATTGTTTTCGGCTGCCCTGCAGATTATGCGGCGATCCTTCCGGGCGATTTCGACGGCGACGGGTGGAACGATCTTGCGGTGGTTGAACGCGGGAGGAAGAGAGTTGACTTTTATTGGAACGCAAGACGCCTGCCTGCACGAAGTTATATGCAGGCGGACAAAATCCCTGCGGGTTCAGCAACTGACGAACTTTCTTTTGCCGTCGGGAAAATGCCGAGCGGCATCACGGTCGGCGATTTCGACCACGACGGCAGGGATGATCTTGCAGTCGTGAACGAGCTTTCTTCGACACTTTCTATTTTGTACAGCACAGGCAGGAGTAATTTTTTTCACAGTCAAAGCTCTTTTTCAACTGTAGAGTCTCCCTCTTCTGTGCGGCTCTATGCAAAGAGCGATTCATCGCTTACGTTTCTTCTCGGTCACGAGGAGGCAGCGAAAGTTTCCGTGCTGACCATCGGACAAGAATCGCCCTCGTACACGTACAGCATTCCGACGGCGAACCATCCGCGCGTTTTTTTGCCCGATGCTTCGCTGCAGGAAAAAGGGATCGAGTTTTATGTTTATTCAGGCGCGCGCCAAAACTCCCTCTCCTATTTTCGGCAAGTTTCCGGTACACGGTTTATCGAACGGAGCTTCAAGCCGATTATTCCGTCGCGCTTGCTTGCCGCGGCTGTGAATGATTACAACGACGACGGAAAACCCGACCTTGCATATGTTTATTACGAGACAGAATCGGGGAAATACAACTTGGGAATTACATTCAGCGATTCGGCAGGCGAGTACAAGGGGAAAACGCTTTCGTACGTTTTTCCCGATTCCGTCATGAAGCGCTGTTATCTTTTGTTCGACGATATGAATGGAGACGGTATTCAGGATTGTCTTTTGTATTCTGCCCCGTCAAATTCTATTCGCATAGCGCTCGGAAAGGGAGGAGGCAGGTTCGGAGATTTTTCTCCGGTCATAAACGATATTGTTGTGACGCAGCCGGATCAAATTCAAATCATTGATTTCGACCGGGACGGCATCAACGATATTGCTGTTCAGAACGGCAAGACTTCCGAACTGCTATTTCTCAAAGGGAAAGGAAACGGCAGGTTTTATCCCCCGGCATTCTTGTTAGATTTGCCCCGGCACTCGGTGTTCCGTTTCGGTGATTTCAACGGCGATGGAATGTACGATATTGCCTAAACCGAGCCGGATCGTGATGTGGTGACGGTGTATTTCAGTCAAAAGAAATAGTTGAAAAATTTTTGGGAAGAACAAACAAGCTTGAAATTCAACCCTGGCTTTCCCCTTCTTTGAGGAAGCAAGGGGAAGGTATGTTCCTAAATCTTGACAAGGTTTTGTTTCGGCGAAAACGTATGATAACAAAACTCAGCGTTATACTTTTTTTGTTGATGCCTTTTACAGCAATCGCCGGTGGCTCTGTGCCG
This sequence comes from Bacteroidota bacterium, assembly GCA_028873075.1. GTDB lineage: Bacteria > Bacteroidota > Ignavibacteria > UBA10030 > UBA8401 > JAJYOI01. Next base: position 10,606 of record JAGWND010000004.1, on the reverse strand, counting down.
CAGGGCACTATTGATTCTTCATATTCCGGAAAATGCCTGACGCCGCTGCTTGTGTATTTAAGAACGCATCCCTCACACGGTTTGCAATTGGAACGCATCGCCGTCGGCGGAAGACCGGATCTTGAAACGAGCATTGTTTCTCACAGCGGAAAATTTCGGATTCATTTTGATACAAGCGCAACAAGCGACAGTTTGCCTGCGATGGTAGATCAAAACGGAAATCGAATCGCGAATTCAGCGAAGCAATATGCGGATACTGTGGCGACAATTTTTGATTCGGTATGGAATACGGAAATCGGTCTCTTCGGTTTTCCCGCTCCGCCGTCGGATAACGGCGTTGACGGAAATGAATTCGACGTTTATATTCTGGATTTGGGAGCGAACAATTTTGGTGAAACGGGGTTCGATGATGTTCCGCCAATCAATCCTTCAGATACTATTCCTCGCTTTCCAGCTTGGATTAAGATTGACAATGATTTTGGGATAGGCTTTCGAACAAAAGGCGTTGCTGCAATTGAGGTCACCGCCGCGCACGAATTTTTTCACGCAATTCAAGTTGGCATCGGAGTATGGTACAATGATTTTCAATATTATGAAATGACCGCTGAGTCAATGGAGTCGAGAGTATTTCCTGCCGTTAAGGATTATGTTTTCGACATAGGGCAGTATTTTCAGTACATTGAATCAACTCCTCTCTATCTGGCGTCCAGCCCTCAAACTCCTGGATATGAAAGAGCGATCTGGGCAATCTTTTTGATGGAACAGCACGGCATTCAGATTATGCGAACGTGGTGGAGTGATATTGCTTCGCAACGGCCTTGGTTCGCTATGGAGCAAGCCATTTCTGCAAACAACAGCAGCGTTGCAAGCGAGTTTACTCAATTTTCTCAATGGAATTTTTATACTAATTTCCGCGCAGATACGGTGCAGTATTATCCCGACGCAAGACTTTTTCCACTGGTTCACATTGAAGATTCTCAGCCGGTTGCGGGAGGCAGCTACACATTCGCTGGGGCGAGCCAAAGCTATGTCCCACACTATTTTCTTGCTACGATAAATGCCGACTCTACTTTTTTTATCGTCTCTAATGTGAATACTGATGATGCACGCTCCGAAACTCATAGCACATTTGGATTCTCTCTTTCAGCTTCGGGATTGAATGGCACACTTTCGTATTCATTTTCCGCTCCTGACCCGGCGAACTGGAAAGTGTCCGCTGTTGGTGAATCAACACCAAGCGGAGGAATGGCTGAGGGACCGTTTCCGGATCCGTTTTACCCGACAAGGGGCGCTCTCTTATTTCCAGTTAGCAGCGATCCTTCAAACGCTCCGAGCATTTTTATTTTTACTTCAAGTTTCAGCCTCGTGAACGAGATTCAATCGCCGGTTGTAACGGTTGTCGGCAAACGGTATGTTTCGTGGGACGGGCGTGACAAGAAGGGGCGCCTTGTTTCGAGCGGCATTTATTTTTATGTTGTCTCCGGTAAATCAGGACAACAGAAAGGAAAGTTTGCGGTTCTCCGATGAATCATCTTACGCTCACAGCCGGATCTCTCAAAAAAGAATTTAACCGCCGCGTTATTTTCGATTCTATTTCTTTCACGCTTCATGAAGGAGAAGCGTTCGCAATTACGGGACGCAACGGTTCCGGGAAAAGCACACTGGTGAAAATTTTGTGCGGGCTTCTTTCGCCGACGAAAGGAACCGTTCGTGTTTCCGTGGAAGGAAAAGAAGTGAACGCGGAGATTCTTTTTCGACATCTCGGTTTTGTGGCACCGTATCTTAATATGTATGATGAATTTTCGGGAATTGAAAATCTGATGTTGTTCGGTAAAATTCGTGGCTTGGAAAATAATTTTGCGGGAGATGCCGAAGAGCTGCTTCGGCAGTTCAATATTTTTGAGCGAAGACACGATGAGGTGCGGACATATTCTTCCGGAATGAAACAGAGATTGAAGTTTGCCGCTGCGTTGCTTCATCGTCCCGAAATTCTCGTGATGGACGAGCCGACATCGAATCTCGATGAGGAAGGAATAGCCGCTGTCCGCTCTGTGATCGCTGAGCACCGCCGCCGCGGAATCCTTATCATTGCAACGAATGAGAAAGAGGATGTGAAGTACGCGGACGCGGTGTTGAATTTGGATGAGAGGAAATTGCGATAGTGGGGCAGCACTGCCAGGCAGCGCATTTTTGCTTTCTGACGTTGTACGATTCAGATGCCTGACTGTTTGGAAACGCCGTCCGACATCTGTAGTTGAATCTCCTTCGTGAAATTGGTATCTTGATAATATAATGAAAGTTTTTTCAGCACCGGCAATTCATGTTTTTCTCAAGGATTCGCATTCCGAAATCCGGACGCGGTATGCCTTGAATGCGCTTCTCATGTTTGTCGTAACGGCGCTTGCTCTCGTTCTTTTTTCCGTCGGCAACGATGTTGTCGGCACCGATGTGCTGTCGGGTATTCTCTGGGTGATTATTTTCTTTTCCGGCATGTCGGGGCTCTCGCGCACGTTTGTGAGCGAGGAAGAACGGGGCACCACCGCGACACTGCAATTGATTGCCCGCCCGACATCGGTTCTGCTCGGAAAGCTTTTCTTCAACTTCGTTCTCATTTTATCGCTCAATGTGTTGGTTGCGGTATTGTACATCGTGATGATTAACCGGTTCGTAATTTTGACGCCGTCAATTTTTTGGGCGACAATTTTTTTGGGAAGCTGCGCGTTGGCAAGCTCTTCAACAATCATCGCGGCGATCATTGCAAAGGCGAATACGAAGGGAACGCTCTATCCCGTCCTCTCGTTTCCTATTATGTTGCCGTTGCTGCTGACGGTGATGAACGCGACGCGGCTTGCGACCGAAGGCGCGGCGTTTTCGGAAGCTCTCGGAGAGTTCCAGATTCTTGTTTCTTATACTGTGGTTGTGGTAACGATTTCTATCTTGTTATTCGGCTTTGTGTGGAAGGATTGACATTGCAATGAAATCAACAACGGCAAAAATCGGATTGGTCCTTTGGCTGACGCTCGTCATTTGTGCGGCGATTCTTTTTCCGATGGTGCCCGCGCCGGAGAAGTGGTACGAGTTTCCCATAATTCCCGGCTTGGAAGAAAAAGCCCGCATCATTTTTTTCCACGTCCCGATGGCGTGGACAACAGTGGTCGCCTTTGTTGCCGCGATGATCTACGGCATCCGTTTTCTCATGACAAAAAATCTCGATTATGATCTCCGCTCGGTTTCGGCAGCAGGATTGGGAACGATGTTTTGCATTCTCGCAACAGTGACCGGCTCGCTGTGGGCGAAGTTCAATTGGGGATCGTTTTGGAATTGGGATCCGCGCGAAACGTCAATCTTCGTGCTGCTTTTGATTTACGGCGCCTACTTTGCGCTCCGCTCCGCCGTTGATGTGGAGGAAAAACGCGCGACGCTTTCCGCCGTGTACGCGATCATTGCGGGTGTCACTGTTCCGTTCTTTATTTTTGTGATGCCGCGAATAATGACAGGACTTCATCCCGGATCGAAAGGCGATCCGCAGGGGGCGGGACCTGTTGTGCAATTTAAGATGGCGCCGAACATGCTGTTGGTATTTTTTGCATCGCTTCTCGGCTTTACGCTTCTCTATTTTTGGTTGTTCAACCTAAAAGTGCGTTCCTCGCGTCTTGAACTTCAACAACAATCACAGGAGTAACCGTGTTTGATTTTCTTGCGGACCATCAGTTATATATTGTTATGCTCATCGTACTTTTGATCTGGGCAGGCTTTGTAATCTACTTATTCCGGCTCGACGGAAGAATTTCGAAATTGGAAGAGATGATTCAACCGAAGCCTGATCAGCCTGTCGCTGAGAAGAAGTAGGAGGGAATTTTTTTATGAAACTCAAAATTATCATCGGCAGCGTCGTCATCGCTGTGTTCGTGATCTTCGGCGCAATTTCGTTCATGAACAGCAACGTGGAGTACACAGACTTCGCCAAGGCGGAAAAACTCGGCAAGAAAGTACAAGTGAAAGGCGCATGGCTCCGCAATAAAGAATCGCAGCTCGATACAAAAAGCGGGCAGTTCATTTTTTATATGAAAGACGATAATAATAAAGAGGAGAAGGTTATTCTCGAAGGGGGCAAGCCGAACAATTTCGAGATCGCAACAAGTATCGTTGCAAAGGGGCGTTACAAAGATGGTGCATTTCATGCCAGCGAAATTCTCACAAAATGCCCGTCGAAATATGAAGGTGACGCTTCGGCTGTAAAGAAAACATTGTAGCAGGGCGAAGCAAAGCTTCGCCTGACAGTTTTTTGTGGTCAGGGTATATTTGCCAAGTCATGATCGGAAGTATCATAGTTAAAATTGCTTTTTCTGCGTCGCTGCTTTCTGCCATTCTCTATTTTCTTAACCATCGCAGATTTTCAAGCCGCGTTCTTCTTTTCGCGCGGATCGCGTACCACACCGCGGTCGTTTCAATCATTCTCATTGCAGTGTCGCTGATTTATATTTTGATGACGCATCAATTTCAATTTTCCTACGTGTGGAATTACAGCTCAACCGATTTGCCCGGACCGCTGTTGTTCTCGACATTCTATGCAGGACAGGAAGGAAGCTTTACGCTTTGGGCTTTGTATACCGGTGTGATTGGTGCGGTTCTCCTTCGCTATTCGGCGCACAAGGGATACGAATCGGAATTCATGACGATCTTTTCGCTGATCCTGACGTTTCTTCTTCTCATGCTCATCATCAAAAATCCGTTTACGTATATTTGGGATGTTTTTCCGAAAGATTTAATTCATACAGGCGCTATTCCCGCAGGAGATGCCAATGTTGTGTGGCTTGATCGTGCGAAGGGACTGTGGGCACAGTATCCGTTGGAAGGCCGCGGTTTGAATCCGTTGCTGCAAAATTACTGGATGGTGATTCATCCGCCCGTGCTTTTTCTCGGATTCACGTCAATGTCAATTCCGTTTGCGTACGCCGTTGCCGGAATGTTAAAGCGCGATTACGTGAGCTGGATTCGCGTTTCCACTCCGTGGACGGTGTTCGGCGCGATGGTGCTTGGAACAGGGATCGTTCTCGGGGGCTATTGGGCGTATGAGACTCTTGGGTGGGGCGGCTATTGGGGATGGGACCCGGTTGAAAATTCGTCGCTCGTGCCGTGGCTTGTGTGTGTTGCTTCGATTCACACAATGCTTTCGCAGCGCCGCAGCGGAAGCTTTATCAAAACGAATTTTGTGCTCAGCTTGTTGTGTTATATTCTCGTTCTTTACTCAACATTCCTTACGCGAAGCGGCGTGTTGGGGGAAACGTCCGTTCACTCGTTTGCAGAACCGGGAATGTGGGTGTACTGGATGCTTCTTCTCATCATTGTTGTGTTTGCGGCGATCGGATTCGGATTGTTCTTTGCGCGAAGGAAAGAAATGCCGAGAGTTCCGGTCGAGCACAGTTTCTTTTCCCGCGAGTTCGCCCTGTTTCTCGGCGCATCGGCATTGGTTTTTGCCTCGCTGTTCGTCGTCATCGGAACATCGTCGCCGATCATTACAAGCATCTGGAAAAACAAGCTTTCTGCCGTTGATACATCGTACTACGTCACCACTGTTTTGCCGATGGGGGTTGTCATTGCGCTTCTTTCGGGCATTGGACAATTGTTGTGGTGGAAAAATTCCGACAAGAAATCTTTCTGGCGAAGTCTTCGTCTTCCGGTTTTGTTGGCGATTGCAGTCGGCGGAATTTCTTATGCTGTGGGCGCACGCAGCGCTGCAATGGTCGTTTTTATTTTTGCTGCCGCCTTTATGCTATGCGCAAATCTTCTAGTTGGTTACAGGGTTATGAAAGGAAATCCGAGAATGGCCGGCGGCGCCATTGCCCACATCGGCATTGCATTGATGTTTCTCGGGTTTGTCGCTTCGGCGAAGTACGACACCAAGGAGACGGTTTCGTTAGAGCAAGGGAAGGCCGTCGAGGCACTCGGCTACAAAATGACGTATCTTGGTTACCGTCCGACCGAGCGGGGAAGATTTGCATTTGATGTTGAAGTTGAAAAAGGGAGGAGGCGATTTGTGGTTTCGCCCGTGATGTTCAGCGGGCGGGATAACGAAGGGATGATCCGCAACCCGGACATCATCAATCTGCTCACGAAAGATTTTTATGTTTCCCCGCTTTCGCTCGATCAGCCGGATGGAGGGCAAGGCACAGAGGTTACGTTGTATCAGGGGAAGCCACAACGCATTGACGGGATCACTGTGGAATACATCGGCTATACTTTCTCCACTTCACCCGAATTCGGTAATGTGGTCAAAGTCAATCTTAATGTAACGCATGACGGAAAGAAGGAGCGCGTCGTCCCTGCAATGCACAACAATCGCGGACAAATTCAATTTATCCCTGCATCGCTGTCGCACAGCGGCATTCAAATAACTTTGAAAAGCGTTCGACCTGCACAAGAAGGAGAACACAATTCTACTGCAACGGTCGCCATTGTAGATCCCGGTGGAAAGCCTCAGAAGAAAAAGAACGATGTGCTTGTTGTAGAAGCGACGATTAAACCGTACATTAACCTTGTGTGGCTTGGCGTATTTATTCTCATCGGCGGTTTTCTCATTACCATTGCTCGGCGAAGGGAAGAAGCTCGCCGGGATTCAACAATGTCGGAATGAAGAAGAGAACGACGGCTTTTCCCTAAGCCCCGCTTAAAATTTAAGAGTGTAGATTGTCGATTGAAGATTTTGATATCTTCAATCTCAAATTTCCGGTCTCGAATTTTGTTCGGGGCTTTTTTATGAGAAGTTGTTCCATGGAAAACTCAATCCGCATCAACGATAGAATCGTCATTCCCCTCTCGGAAATTCAATTCAGATTTTCGCGCAGCGGCGGTCCCGGCGGACAAAATGTGAACCGCGTTTCCTCACGTGTTGAATTGCTGTTCGACCTTGCTGTGGCGATGAGCTTGGATGCCGACACCAAACGTCTTCTACTGCAGAATCTCAAAAACAAAATTGATTCAAAAGGTATGTTGCGGGTTGTGGCGCAGGAATCGCGGAGTCAGTGGAAGAACAGAGAGACGGCGATCGAAAAATTTTCCGAATTACTGAAACGCGCAAGCCGCAAAAAGAAGGAACGGAAAGCCACAGTTCCCGGTGAATCTTCACATCAGCGCCGAGTGGACGAAAAGAAGAAGCGTTCTGTTGTGAAAGCACTCCGGAGAAAAAGGATCGATACTGAATCATTTTCATGAAACTTAAAAATAAAGTTGCTGTCGTCACCGGAGCCTCGCGCGGTGTGGGGCGCGCTGTTGCACAACGGTTCGCCGCAGAAGGAGCGGCGGTCTGCCTGTGTGCGCGGAATGGGGAGTTGCTGCGATCGGTAAGCTTGGAAATTTTATCACATGGCGGGAAGGCGACGTTCGAACAAACCGACATCACCGACGAAAGGCAGGTGCTGGAGTTTGTTGCGGCGTGTACTTCGATGTGGAGCGGCATTGATATTCTTGTGAACAATGCGGGCGTGCTCGGCTCCCGCAACGAGCTAGCAGATTATCCATTGACTGATTGGCAGAAAGTTTTCGCTGTGAATGTTACCGGTGTGTTTCTGATGACGAAATATTTGATTCCGCATTTCAACACTGGCGGCTCCATCATCAATGTTTCTTCATCGGTGGGGAGAACTGTGCAACCGGCATGGGGAGCGTATGCCGTTTCGAAATTTGCGTTGGAAGGGATGACGAAACTGTTGGCGGAAGAATTGCGCTCGCGAAATATTCGCGTGAATTCGATCAATCCCGGCGGCGTTGCGACGGAAATGCGGCGTCTGGCATTTCCGCAGGAGGACCCGAACACGCTGCGGAAACCCGGGGAGATACTCGATCCGTTTGTTTTTCTCGCATCGGATGAATCGCTCGGCATTACGGGCCGGGCGTTCGATGCGCAGCGGTTTCGGGTATAAATCGAATCTCCTTTAAGCGGGGCAACAGGAATATTGGAATGTTGGAAGAATGGAATGAGCGCCTCATTCCTTATTCGATTTTTCCGGCGTTCCAGGGCTTTGTGAGGTGGTAGATAAAAAAGAATTCGGAAGCGGGAAAGAAATCTTTCACAGCATCCTCTGCGCGACTTCTCTTAGCTCTTCTTTTGTAAGAAATCTTTTAACGAGGGGGAACAGGATGAGGTTTTCCTTGTGGATGTGATTCACCATCAGTTGCACGATGCCTTCTGCCGCGTCGAAAAGTTCGGCGCGTGCCGTTCTATCGTCATGGCTTGCTTTCAGCGTGTTGATAGAGTAATGGAGCTTCTTGTAAATCTTTGCCATGCGGAGGTGATCATCGCGCAAGACGTTTGTCGGACCGTCTACATATCGTTCAATGATCGGGAAAAGAGCACTTTCCTCTTTCCCGTTATGCACACGGACTTCTTCATCAACGAACTCCGTCGCTTTGAGAAGCTGTCTGAAGACTTTTTCCGTGTAGCCGCTCTTCTTTATTTCTTCGACGGATTTCTTCAGGATGCGAAGCTGCACGAGCGCAGCGTCGTGCTCTTTCATAAACATTGCAATAGGGTCGCGGACAGCCATAGAATTCCTCATACATGATAGAGAGACAGCCGTCGTGCCTCAATTAGTTTCAATGTAGGTTGCGTATTTTTGTTTTCCATCTTTGATGAAGCGGGTTAATTGCTCCGTGAGCTGATCTGCCGTCTCATCGTCGCTTTCTTCGAACTTGTTGAACGCCTCCTCTGTATCGGCGATGAATGTTTCGAAGAAGGAATTCTTTTTTCGTTTTTGCTCGAAGACGGAATAAGAGACAAGCCCGTTCGCTGCGTAGTGCTGCTTCAACTGCTCGATCGCCTTCAGGTATTCTTCCCGTTTTCCTTCTTCGATTTCATATTGTATCGTGAGTATGACTTTCGCCATAACGGTGTGTCCTTCTGTTGTTTTGAAAAAATCGGTTCACTCGTACTGCCAGCCTTTCATCGCGGTGCGGATCTGATGTTCGTTCATGCCGAAGTAATGTCCGATTTCATGGCACAAAACTTCATAAATTTTATACCGCACTTCGTCGTCGTTCCTGCAAAGCTGTTCGATGCTGCGCCGGAAAAGAAAAATTCTGTCCGGCAAAACCGGTGCCATGCCGTACCCGGTCCCGCGGTGAGTCAACGGAACCCCTTGATAAAGTCCCAACAGCATTGAGCCCTTTCCCGTGTTCATGTTCCTGTTGATCGCAGAAGAAGGAAAATCTTCCACGACGATTTCAACATTCTCGATATTCTTTTTGAAGAGGGGCGGAAGATGCTGAAATGCTTCTTCTACAATATTTTCAAATTGCTGCCTGTCCATTGTTCTACAGTGCGAGCAACGTGAACAGTGCGTACGTTCCGCTGAAAAGAACAGCCGCGACGCTCAACACGATGAGCAGTGCCGGAATAAAATGAATTTTATGAACGATAGTGACACCGAGTGCTGCAAGATACATCGTCCATAGCACGGCCATGCCGTCAATGCTGGCGAGTGAAAAAAAAACTGCCGGCTTGACTTCGGACGCCGAAGGGTTCGTCGTGAAAAACAACAAACCCATCGAAGCAAGCTCAATCGGCAAGACAAAAATGACCGAAAGCAAGATCGGGGTGAGAGACCATCCGATCACAGCGTACGTGTTGCGCATGGTTCCCGCTCCCCGAAAAAGTTTTGCCAACACATGAATGCCGAAAACAGCGCCCATGCCCAGCGGATATGCGAGTACTAATCCCATGACAACGCCGAGCAACAACAAGTAGATCAAGTTGTCGAATTCATTCCCTGCATGGCGCAGCCAGAGCAATGCAAACGAAACAGCGATGCCAAAGAACAGGTTCAGAAACAAGACATAATTTTTGTGCTCGGCAATCAGTGCGCGGTGGAGAGCTGCCCGCGGCGATTCGATGATCTTCCAGATCATTGGGAAGAGATCGAGATTCGGCACCCGCTCCTGAAGGTAGCTGCCGCACGACCAGCAGACAACGGCAGCTTCATCATTCTTACTTGAACATACAGAACACGTTCTCATGTATGAACATTGTAGGTACGCCTGCCGTCATCCCGCCACGCAGGCGCAGGCACTCCCATTGTTCTATTCTTATGAAAAATACAAAGAAAAGGATTGCGTTGCAATGAATTTTTGCGAAAAAGAGAAGGCAAAAAAATCCTCAGCCACTTGACAAAAACGATTTTAAGATTATATTGATAATAGTTATTTCTTTGAAAAGCAGAGCGCTTCATCGAGAGTGGCGGAGGGACAGACCCTGTGAAACCACAGCAACCGGTCACCAAATTAAGACGTCAGGTGCTAATTTCTGTGATCCTGCGAAACGGGTCAGAAGATGAACCAAAATTGAATTTAGGAAACCTCTTTTGGGCATCTTCCAAAAGAGGTTTTTTTATTATGAACAACATTTCAAACTTACATCTTTTTTACGCTTCAAGACCTGTTCTTGAGCATCTCTCCGCCTACTTCTGCGGACATTTCCTCTGTTGTTGCTTCTTAGCTGTATAAGCCAACGCATTAATCTTTATTGGTGGCCGCAGACTTTATATCTGCGGATTCGTCTACTACAGTCGCACCCTGAAGGTTGCGACTACATTTTTACCAATTTTTTTCAGAG
>JAGWND010000157.1 GCA_028873075.1 Bacteroidota bacterium | reverse complement strand
CTCCATCAATCCGTTTGTATTCATTCACCATTCCGGATATACCCCCGCAATCCGGTTGATCCATTTGTGCACGGCGTGGAACGAGCGCACCGGTTCAAGAAATAGAATGATGCACTCGCCGTAAATAACATGAATGCCGTGCGCCGTTGCAGCGCGTATCGCTTCGTCGGATTCCGAGCCGGGCTGCATCCAGATATTTCCGATTCCGCGCTCGGCGCATTCTTCAACAACGCGCGATGTAACGCCCGGCGGAACTGCTGTAACAACCGAGTGCACCGCTTCATCCAAGTCCAACACAGAAGCAAGCATTCGTTCCCCTTCGATCTCACATCGCGAAAGATGAACGCCGTGTACGCGCAAGCCGCGTTCCTTCATCGCGCGGAAAATTGTGTTGCCGATCTTTTTCCTGCTGCGTGAAACGCCGACGACAGCGTACGCCGGAGAAGAAAAGAATTCCCGCAAGGAGTCTTTTATATTTTCTCGAACTTCAATTTCGGGCAATGACATTCCGGGCATTCCATTGTCTTGTCGGACGTCATGATAAAACCGCATCCGGGACAAATAAAATACGGTACTGTAGGAATGCTGCCGTCGCGGTCGAGCGCATCCTTGAACAACGCGCCTTCCTGCGCGACTGCGTTTTTCGCATGATTGAATTGCTCCGCCGCTTCGGGAAAATTTTCCAACGCCGCGGTTCTTGCAAGATTCGGATACATAGATTCCGCTTCAATCCCTTCCTCGCTCAACGCCATACGAAACGTCTGCTGCACTGTTCCAACAACAACCTGCCCCGGTTCGTACGGCTTCGGCTCGATGCCGTTCTTCTTCAAAAGTGCTGCGTGGCCTGCAGCATGAATTTCTTCTGCACGAGCTGCAGCGCGGTACAAACGAGAAACATTTTTGTCTCCCGCCTTGCCGAGCTTATCGGCAAACAGATTGTAGGTATGAGCAAGGCGCGCTTCACGCAAGTATGCCGTTTGAAGATTTTCCAGTGTAACCACCGGCTTAGCAGGCTGTGCCTCTTCTTTCTTGTGGCAGCCGAATGCCATCACGGCAAGAAATAAAAAAATTGCCGGGGGAAGGAGAAAAACAACTGACTGAAGATGGGCGATGAGTCCGCTATAGACTGACTTTTTCATAGATCCTCCTACGAAGTAGTCCTTTGAGCAAACCTAACCAGCAGGCATGCATGTTCGATCTTTGAAAACCGATGTCGAAACAATGTGCAACGCGTATGCCATTGCCCAAACGCTGAAAATCCGCCTGTTTTCAAAGATTTCTTGACGACTGACTTCTTAATAATGAGGATTTGGCGGGCTGACTTTGCAAAGAGAATAATTTATGAAATGCCCGGATGCCCCTTGTGTGTAGCGAGCAAAGACGGAAGCGTTACGGTTCGGGTCAAAAAACGCTGGCGGCACTGCTCTTGCCGTGGCAGAAAGAGATTTTCAACGTGATGGTTTTGAATGACGATCCGTGCAGCACGCACACCGCCGATGGTCAAGGACGTGCAAGTTCAACACGTCGAACGTTTGGATCTGCGCTCTCTCCATGCACTGCCTCCACTCCGCCTTACGAGGCTACTGAAATTGATTTTCCGCCGCAACTCTCTTGAAGATGACAAACTTCCCGCTGATTTTCAGCGGTGGAGTACACTCGCCAATCTTCAAACGTTCAAGATACGGCCGAACAGATGCCGGGTAGCGATGAATATCCCGCTCGCCGATGTTTCCCCGCTGCCCCCGCGAAGGGGAAACGGAAAAGAGCGATACTAACGTATCGAATTGAAAATCCCTCTGGGACTGTATGCTTCCGCTGTTGGACAACACTGCGTAGAGCGAATCGGCAAGCGCTTTATCGTTGACGACAATTTCCGCCAGCGCAAGAATGTGAGGCGTTTCGACTTTAACCAATATTTTTTGTCTGATCCAAACGCGGACCGGAGTTCCGCTCATCGTTGCAGGGGAAAATTTCCAGAGCTTGAGCCGCTGTACTGCGAGCGAATCCCATTCCGGATCCCCGCTTGAATTTTCAAGACGCACGGCGAGCACCGCGCCGTCCGCGCCGATAAGCATCAGTGTTTTGAGATTCCACTCGTCGGTGAAAATAGTACGCGGCAGCGTGGGAAGAGGAGCCTGTTCGAGCAGCTCCGGTACTGTGGAATATGAATCGTTAAAGGTCTGTAGTGATGAGCACGATATCGCACAGAGACTCAACAAGAACCCGAGAATCGTTTTCTCGGAAAGGAGCCCTTTGGACATTGTTCACCTCCGTTGCTACGGGACATGTAGCAATGTAATATACAAAATATTGATTATAGATGAACAATGGAAAAGCGAACAGCAGCACCTATGTCATGCGGTGCTCGAATTGCACCCGTTCAATGACTTCCATTGTCTGTTCGGCAGCGATGTTCCAGTCGAATTTCTCCGCCCACTGCAAGGCATGAGAGGCGAGCTGTTCGCGCAAATGTTCATCGCGCAGCAGCAGAAGTATTTTCTCTGCAAGCTGCTCACGATTGCCGTATTCATAGAGCAGTCCGGTTTCTCCGTCAATGACAGCATCGCGCAAGCCTTGTACATTGCTTGAAACGGTCGGTGTGCCGCACGCGTTCGCTTCGATCACTGTCAAGCCCCAGCCTTCTTTCGCAGATGTATTCACGGCAACGTGCATTTCGTTGAAGCAGCGTACTTTTTCTTCTTCACTGACAAACCCCGTGAATGCGACAAAATCCGAGATGCCGAACGTGCGGGCGAGAGAGACCAAGCGCGGCTTGTCGTCACCGTCGCCAACGATGAGAAGCTTCGCGTCTGGAAATTGCTGCCGGACGATAACGAACGCTTCGAGCAAGTGATCAATGCTTTTGTATTTTTTCAATCTGCCGACCATGCCGATAAGAGGCGTTCGGCTTGTGGGAATACCGGTTCGCTTGAACACTTCGTGCGCCACGCCGTAGTTGATCAGGTGCGTTCGTTCTTCGCGGAATCCCGCCCGGAGCATTTCTCCGTGTGTACTTGGCGAGCCGACGATAAAACGAATGCGTTTGTACATCGGCAGCGCGGCGCGTTCAGCAAGATAGACGTACGAAGCAACGGGGAACGGAGCTTCGAGGAAAATACTTTTCCCGAACAAGTGATGAGTTACCCCAAGAAGCGGCTCTTTCACGTAGAACGGCGTGTAGAAGGGGATCTTGTTCATGTCATCAACGATGAGATCAAAGCGTTGATGCTTGAAGGCAGTGAGGTATTTTCGGGGAACAAGATAATTGAAAAGCGACCGCCCCCCTTCGCGGATAACGTGGATCCCGCTTATTTCTTCCGAAGCAGGTGCGTTGTCAAACCGAGAGCAAAAAAGTGTCACGTCGTGCCCCATCCGTGCGATGCGCCCGAAGACTTCGTGAAGATGGACCTCTGCCCCGCCGGCAAGCGGATTCTTGATATCCTGCCAGTTGAAAATGAGAATACGCATGGCTCATTTCTTCCCTATCAGCCCGAACGACAGCGATGTGTTGATCGCGATCGGCGTATCACGGAGTGATTCGCGGACCGAGCGGCGTATTTTTGTCAACGGCTGGAACAATGTCGGATACAACGGCAGCGTGATACCGATTTTTTTCAATGCTTCCCGTGCGGCGCGGTAGAGGAGGCTCGGGTACATCCATTCGCCGTAGGCGTGAACGATCTGCAACCCCTCACGCTGCAGCATTGCACGAAGTTCGCTTTTCGAAAACTCCCGTTCCCATCCGGCAAACCATTTGTTGATCGCAATAAGGAAATGTTTGACGAGCGTATAGATGTGATACCGTTGCGGCACATCAACAAGCAGCAATCCCCCCCGTTTCAGAATCCGGATATTTTCGTGCAGCAGCGCTTCGGCTTTTCCGGGACGAAAATGTTCCAACAAGCCTTGGTGGAAAACGATGTCGAACGTTTCATCGGGAAACGGGAGCTGAAACGTATCGCCGCCGAGGATGAACACAGGAAAATGTTCTTCTTCAGCAAGACGTTTCATGATCATGAGGGCATGTACCGAGTAATCGAGCTGGTAGACCTGGGCGCCCATTGCAACAAGCGGGAAACTATCGCGTCCTGTTCCGGCGCCGACTTCCAGAATTTTTTTTCCCCACACATCGGTGACGCGGGAAAGATTCCGCGCGACACGGTCTGCATTCGAGTACACTTCGCCGACATCTTTTTTCTTATTCCAGAAGTCTTCCCAATGAGATCGCCGAGATTCCTTCATCGCTGTCCCCTTTTACTTGTTAGGCGTTTGCGACGCGAGAGTATCTTTGTTCTGCGATGCCTTCAGCGCCATTTCTGCCTGTACTTGAGCAATGCGCGATTTGACTTGTTGCTCGAGCCCCGGCGTCCCTGCGTATACCTCGTTGATCTTATTCAGGACATCAATCGCTTTCTGGTATTCTTCGTTCGCTTCATAGATTGCGAGAAGAATAGTGTACGGATTGTACTGCGAAAGCTGTTCGTGCGGATTCGATTGAATCTTTCTTTCTAAAATGCCTTGCAGCTCGGTGATATACTCCGTGTATTGTTTTTTCGCGCCGGCTTGGTTGTAGAAGTTCGCGACATCGAACATGAGGCGGTAATCCATCGGAATAACGTTACGCGGAAGTTTCGCGTCCATGGAATCAAGCGCCTGCACCGCTTTTGCATTATCCCGCGCCGTGTAGAGATGATAGAGCGCGAGGCGCAGGAAAGCGTTCCGGTAATTCATTGTCAGGCGCCGGATGTTTTCATCAAAGTACACCGTAGAATCGCTCAAGCCGCGGTATTTATAGCCGCGGTGAAATTCCTTGTAGAATCCTTTCGGTGTATTGTAGAGATTTGCGCTGAAAATGGAATCAACGATCACCCCGTCGTCGGTTGGGGCTTGGTACGGAATAAGCTTCATTGCCAAACCGTCCATTCGCATGTACCGGTCAAGACCAATTTTGCTGTCCGGTGTTGAGGTAACGGCAAAGTAGATCGGCCGCCGCCACGCGTTCGTTCTGATGATGTCGTACACCATAATATCCTGCACACGAATAGCCGAGATGCTGCCGAATTTTACCGTGCTTGGGAAGGTGAATGTAATCTTGCCGCTGTTGAGAATCGAAGTGTCCACGAGCGTACCCTGTTTCCCGATATCTGTTGTGCCGGCGAATTGTTCAACCGCAGCTTTCGGAACATCAAGCGTCATCTGGCGCGCTTTCCACTCGCGCGGCTGAATGTTTGCAATTTGGTCGTCCGTTAAACTAATCGGTACTTTCTTGGCACCGAAAGGAGTGTCATTTTTTAACTGGTCGATATACCAGGGCGTGTTGATGAGGCTAAGATTGGCAACACGGATATCTCTCCGCACGCCTTCCACGGACTGGAGATACCAAAGCGGGAAAGTATCGTTATCACCGTTCGTGAAAAGAATTGCATCCGGCTCGCATGATTGCAGCAAATCATAGGAATAATCCCATGCCACATAGTTCTTGCTTCTGTCATGGTCGTGCCAATTGATGCGAATCAAGTTCACCGGCACAAACAGGAACGCCGCAGCAAGCAAGCCGGTAGATCCCACCCGGAAATATTTTTCTTCGCGGAGCTTCTTCCTGAGAAAATCAACAATTGCAACGATCCCAAAACCGATCCACAGGGAAAAAACGAAGTATGACCCTGCATAAAAGTAGTCTCGCTCGCGCGGCTGGGGGTCTTGCATGTTAAAGTAGAACGCAAGAATGAATCCCAAAAGAAGGAAGGCGCCCAGAAACGTCAGACCCATCTTCCAGTCTTTTTTGAAATGATAATAGACGCCTAACAAGCCGAGGAAGAACGGTATGCCTAACGTATATTTCCAGCTCACCCCGTCATCCTGCTCGTCGCCGGCAGCGCCGACAAAATTTCTCAGCACGTAACGGATGTACATATGATCCATTTGATACCGCAGAAAGAAATCCATATCGCTCGAATAATTCTGCCACGTCGGCGCGTGCTGCGGCTCTTGACTGTAGCGCCGCTTGAAAACCGGCGCCTCGCCGTATTGTTCACGGTTCATGTAACTTACGAATCGCTCGGCCACGCTTGGGTCGTTCTCGTTTATCGGCAGACTATTCACGTTAGCCCGAATGATCACCTCCACATACGTCGAATATCCTATGACGATCAGCAGAAAGGAGACGCACGCAACGTGCAGCATTTTCTTTCCCGTTTTCCACGACTTGTACGCGTAATAAACAGCGGCGGCAACAATAATGAAAGGAACATACTGAAGCAGATCGCTCTGAAATCCTCCCACTTCGCCCGCGAACATCGAAGGGAGCCATTTGACAATGCCGGGATAAATGATTCCAAATGCCGCCAGTGAAAACAGATTGAACCGGATGAATGATTTTTGGGAAAATTCGTACTTGGTAAAATAAATGATGAGCCCGACAGGAAAAATCATCAACAGTGCAAGAGGCCGGACACCGACGCACAGCCCTAAAAGGTAGGCAATAAGAAAAATATATTTCTCATTGTTCGGCTTGTCCGCATTTTCGGACCACTGCAAGGCAAGCCAGAGAACGAATGCGACGAAGAACATCGCCGTTCCTTTTGCCTCGAACTCGATCGAATTGTTCCAGTACGACGTGCAAAATGCCAGTGAGAGTGCGCCGATCGCAGATGCGCCGTACACAAGCATGTTGTCAATCGTTGTCCCCGGCATGCCGCGGAAACGCACGATGAGCTTCACGCTGATAAGATAGAGGAACATGACGACAATCGCTCCCGAGAGAGCCGAAATCGTGTGCATGCGATACGCCACATCGGGATTGAACGAAAGCATCGAAAAAACACGCCCAACTAAAAGAAGAAACGGCGCGCCCGGCGGATGGGGAACCTGTAAAAGGTATGCCGACGCGAGATATTCGCCGACAACCCAGAAGACCACTGTCCGCGACAGTGTTATCAGGTACACGATCAGTGAAGTGAAATAAACGAAAGCGGCGACAATCCGGTTGATCTTCGTCTGTGTCATTGATTCCTCTTGAACTAACACTCGCAATTATGGGTAATAAGAAACAGGCTCAATATAGCGTGAAAGCGTTTGAATTGCAACGGCATTGTATTAAACGAACGTTGATTGCGACGGAATGTCGTCCATTCTCCATAGTGCAAGGCTTTTATCGAAATACATACCGTCACCGTACACGCAGTGTTCATTGATCACTTTCAGCGGGGCAGGAAAGTTGAATGGCTCTGCTTGCAGATTGAGCGGACGGAACACACCGACTTGAATATCGGTATTTGCAGCGCGCGCAACGTACGTCGTTGTGAGCAAGTAACGGGAACAGCTTCTTTTGATGTGCTCGAGCGCTATTGCTATCTGACGAAAAGAAAAATGGGGCAGAAGATCGCGGCAAAGAATGACGTCAGCACGCGGCAACTCTTCTTTCAGCACATCGAGCAGGAGAAACGTACGCAGGCTGTCTCCAAACCGTCGTACATTCCGCTGAAGCAATTCTTCAACAATATCGGCACCAATGTAACGCTCTACCGGAAGAGCAACGTCTTTCATCCAGAAAAAATCACCACACGGAATGTCGAGCATACTCTGCGCATTCAATTCCCGCACGAGCGCCGGCAATTCTCTTCGAACTACTTCCGTGTTGACGGTGTTCGAGCCTGCCCCCGATACGCTCTCAGGATCGCCCCACGCATTTGTCCGGTAAATTTTGTTGAAGACGATTTCATGCTGTGCCTTCCCGCCAAAAACGTCGTGAAAACCGTAAAACGCAGATTTGGCAACGTTGTAAAACTTCGGCAGCCTTGTGTGCACTATTTCTTTCAAGGCAGTCATACTGAAGCGGAGACGAGCGACTCGGCGATGCTGTCGCACATCAGAAATCCTTTTCGCGTCAGACGAATGCGGTTCCCTTCGACGGAAAGCAGATGATCGGCGATGAATTGCTGCAATTGTTTTTTGTTTCTTGAAAGGAAATCAACACCATAGCAGTGCTGCAGCATTGCGGCGTTCAATTCACCGCAGCGCAGCGAAAGAAAAATTGCCTCGTCTAACAAATGCTCTCGCTGAATTTTTTCTTCGCCGGCAACAGGCAGTGTATTGCTCTGCAGCGATTCACAATACTGAACAACGTTCCGAACATTCCACCAGCGCTTGCCATCCTGAGAACTATGTTTCCAAAACGAATGTGCCGACGGTCCGAATCCTAAATAGTTGGAATGATTCCAGTAATTGCTGTTGTGCCGGCTTTCAAAACCGGGCAACGCGTAATTTGAGATTTCGTAATGATGAAAGCCGTGCGATTCCAGCATCGTAATTGTCGTTTCGTACATCGCCGCGTCGGTTGATTCGTCGGGGGGCTTCACGGTGCCGCTTTTCACCATTGAATAGAGCGGTGTGTGTTCTTCAACAATTAAACTGTACGCGGAAATATGTTTCGGCTGAAGCGCCAACACACGCGATAGATTATCCTTCCAACGCCCCAGCGTTTGCCCCGGAAG
>JAGWND010000156.1 GCA_028873075.1 Bacteroidota bacterium | reverse complement strand
CATGTGTTATATAATTATCGTGGAGTCTCAAAGTATCATTTCCCGATGTACCTCAAGGAAGTCGAATACCGTTTTAATCATCGGGAAGATAACTTGTTGAAACTTTTTACTAAAATCTATTTCGGTTACGTTTCTACCTAATTACCAAACATTAATCGGGGTAGAAATTCCGCACCCAGCGATGCTTGTGAAGCTCGGCAAGAGTCTGCTGAGATAATTTTTCCCCATCAGAAACGGCGGCGTTGGTTTCAGCGTGAGCCTCAGTGCGCATGCCGGGAATGATCGTTGAAACTGCCGGATGTGAGAGACAAAATCGGAGTGCAAGTTCCGGCAGCGTTTTTGCCTCGGCACCGAGAAGGGGTTTCAATTTCTCAACCCTCTCCGCTACCTGCTGCTTGCGGTCCCCGGTGAAATAATTGTTGCGCCAGTCTTTGTCGGGAAATTTTGTTTCCGGAGTCACCCTGCCTGTCAATCCGCCTTCATCGAACGGAACGCGGACGATGACGCCGATATTATGTTTCTGGCAGTATGGAAACAATTCATCCTCCGGGGATTGATCGAAAATATTGTAGATAACCTGAAACGAATCAATCATTCCCGTAGCCGCTGCTTTCAATGCTGAAGCCGGTTGATGATCATTGATGGAGATTCCGAAGTGAGCGACTTTCCCTTCCCTTTTCAATTTCTCGACCGCATTCCAAATCTCAGAAGCACCGACCCACTCGTCGCTCCACACATGAAACTGCTGGAGATCGAGGCAGTCAACTTTGAGATTTTTCAGACTGCGTTCTGTACATTCAACAATATAATTGTGCGGGAATGTTTCATGAAACGGCACACCGGCGCGCGCGGGCCACCGGCGGTTTTTCGGGGGGATTTTCGTCGCGACATAGATTCGCTCATTGCGCGAACGAAGAAGTTTTCCAACCAATTGCTCGCTGTGCCCGTCGCCGTATGCGAGCGCCGTATCAATAAAACTGACACCGAGATCAACGGCTTTGTTCAAAGCAGCAAGCGCATCTTTGTCGTTCGAGCCTTGCCACATCTCTCCGCCGATGCCCCATGCACCGAATCCGATTTCAGAAATTTTGTATCCTGTTTTTCCGAGTTGACGGGTAAACATAATTAACCATTCAGTTCTTCTTACGCGAATCTAACTTATGGATTGATGGATTATTGGATTGATGAGCGTAAATTTAAGAATTCCATTAATCCATTATTCCACTAATCCATCAATCCCTGTTCGATTACTCAAACGGATTTTTCACTTTTCGCTTCGGCTTTAACGCTCTGTACTTTTCCAACATTTCCACTAAACGCTTTCGTGAAAGCTCGTCAAGTTCTTCGTCGTCTTTATCCCGCCTTGCAAACATCTCGAAGTCGTACGCATCTTTCCCTTTCATGAGATAAGAAAGGTCTTTCAGTTCTTGGACGAGTTGATGCTGTTCCGTGAACGTCATATCAGTCTTCTTCATCGCCGAAGCTTGTTCCAACCGCGCGCGCTGCACGCACAACTTCCCCATCCACAGGAACTAGCCGCTGGCGTGCAATCGCATCGGCTATCGGAACGCTTGTTATTGTCAGTCCCTGCAAGCTTACCATGTGACCGAATTTGCTTTCAAGTGCAAGCTCGACTGCTTTCGTGCCGTAGCGCGTTGCGAGAATACGGTCGTACGCCGTCGGACTCCCGCCGCGCTGCAAATGCCCGAGGACAGTGACGCGCGTTTCAAGTCCGGTTTCTTCTGTTATTTTATGTCCAACATGGTCGCCGATGCCGCCGAAGCGAATAGGATCCGTTCGCTTCACGTCTGTCTCCTTGACAACAATATCTTCGTGTGCAGCCTTCGCCCCTTCCGCAACGCACACGATACTGAAGCGATTGCCGCGCGTGCTTCGTTCAATCACCCGCTGGAAAACGGATTCCCATTTAAATTGAATTTCCGGAATGAGAATGATGTCGGCGCCGCCGGCAAGTCCTGCCTGCAAAGCGATCCAGCCCGCATAGCGTCCCATCACTTCTATCACCATCACGCGGTGATGCGCTGAAGCCGTCGTGTGCAGTCTGTCAATTCCTTCCGTTGCAATGCTCAGCGCAGTATCAAAGCCGAATGTTTGGTCGGTGGCGCCGAGATCGTTGTCAATCGTTTTCGGCACACCGATGATGTTCATTCCCATCTCGCCTAATCTTTTCGAGATGTGCATTGTCCCATCGCCGCCGATAGCGATGAGGCAGTCGAGTCCCCAGCCCTTGTAATGTTTCAACGTTCTCGCCGAGGCATCAACAATTTCAATTCCATTATTTCCCTCGGTAGGAAAATGAAACGGGTCGCCTTTGTTGGATGTACCGAGGATCGTTCCGCCGAGTCCGATGATGCCGGAAATATCCTGGCGCGACAACTCGCGCATCCTTCCTTCGACAAATCCTTCAAACCCGTCTTCAATGCCGACAACAGTGACACCGTAATCGGTCATTGCGGGTTTCGCAATTCCACGTATCACTGCATTCAATCCGGGGCAATCGCCGCCCCCGGTTAATATTCCTATTCTTCTAACTTTTTTTTCTGACACTGTTGATAATCCTTTTGTAATCATTATACCACAAAGCCGCTACAACGCAAAAAAATTTTTCTTCTTTGTGGCTTTGTCTCTGAGCGGTTGACAAGAACGGTACAATGTACACAATTTCGGGAAATTTCGCTCAACGTTTTTCCCGAATCGAAATCGTCATCGCTTGTTCCGAATCGGGCAGCTTCACACTGACACACTTTGTTCCGCGATCGAAGCTCCAACCTTCGTTCGTTTTGGACAGCGAGCCGGCTTTTGAAATTTTTTTACCCTGAAAAAAAACATCAACGGGGGTTTGCGCTACGCCGTTCACTGCAAATACCACCGCGCGCTTTGCGGGGATGTAACTACCTTCTGCAGCAGAACGCTCGACGACAATTTCATGATCTTTGACAGAGGCTTGAACGTTCACCTTGCGAAAAACACCGTGTTGATAATCGAAGCTGATGCCGTCATCTTCGTAACACGTCCCTTGTGCTTCTGCCGAAGAAGGGAAGATCTCAAACGTCAACGGATCGGCGGGAGCTTCATCCGTGTACTGTACGGCTTGCTGCATGGGAAGCACGGCACCCGCCCTGACAAACACCGGAACATGATCAATCGGCGCTTTCGCGTTCACCCATTTCCCTCCGGCGATTTTTTCTTTCGTCCAGAAATCGTACCACTCGCCTGCCGGAAGATACATCCACCGCGTCGCTGCTCCCGCTTCCAACACAGGGGAAACGAGCAAATCATCGCCTAACATGAACTGCGTATCAATGTTGTACGTCGTTTTGTCGTCGGGGTAATTCAACATCAGCGGACGCATGATGGGAAGACCGGAAACGGACGACTTGTAAAATTCAGTGTACAAAAACGGCAGGAGGCGATAGCGGAGCTCAATTGATTTTTTGTTGATCTTCTCAAATTCCTTCCCGAATATCCATGGCTCTTTATTGTTGCTTCCTTTCACGGAATGCGAGCGGCAAAACGGAAAGAAGATTCCGTATTCGAGCCAGCGCGCGTACAACTCGCCGCTCGGATTTCCGATGAACCCGCCGATATCGGGACCGACAAACGGCTGCCCCGACAATCCGAAGTTCAGACACATCGGAATCGCCATGGCAAGATGTTCCCAACTGCTGACGTTATCGCCGGTCCACGCCGCTGCGTACCGCTGAATTCCGGCAAAGCCCGCGCGCGTCAGCACGAACGGGCGCTCGTTCGGGCGAAGCTTTCGCAGCCCCTCGTACGTTCCGCGCGCCATTTCCATTCCGAACACATTGTGGATTTCAGCGTGTGACACAATTTGTCCATCCACATTGTGTTGAACATCCAGCGGAAAAGTTTTCGAAGGGACGTCGAACACCGACGGCTCGTTCATGTCGTTCCAGAAACCGCGCACGCCGTCGGCGACCAATCCTTGATACAGCGTTCCCCACCACGCGCGCGCATTCGCGTTGGCAAAATCTGGAAAAGCGCATTCACCGGGCCACACTTTGCCGATGAACGGGGTGCCGTCCGGATTCCTCGCGAAATATCTCCCTTCCATTCCCTGCTGATACACCCAATAGCCTGTGTCTTGCTTGATTCCCGGATCAATGATCGTAACAATTTTGAATCCGTCTTTCGCAAGATCGCCGATCATTTTCTTCGGATCGGGAAAATTTTCCTTGCTCCATGTGAAGCAGCGGTAGCCGTCCATGTAATCAATGTCGAGATAAACGACATCGCACGGAATTTTTCTCTTGCGGAAATTTGCCGCGATCTCACGCACCTTCGATTCGGGATAATAGCTCCACCGCGATTGCTGATAGCCGAGCGCCCACTTCGGAGGAAGATTCATCCTCCCGACCAAATCGGTATATCCTTCAATAACACGCTTCGGATCCGGACCGTAAATGAAATAATAATCTATCGCTCCGCCGTCTGCACCGAAAGAATAATAGCGGTCTGATTCTTTTCCCATATCGAAAGAAGAACGGAATGTGTTGTCGAAAAAAATTCCGTACGCTTGCCCGTTGTTCATGCCGATGAAAAACGGGATGCTTTGGTAAATCGGATCGGTCGCCGGCGTATAAGCGGGGATGTCGTAGTTCCAATCGGTCATCGCAAGTCCGCGGCGCTGCAACGGTCCGGTTTTTTCTCCGAAGCCGTAATACAGTTCTCCTTCCGGCATTTTCTTCCAGACACGAACTTGCTCGCCGTCCCATGCCATCCCTTTTGAAGAATCATCCTCGTTGATCACCGAGCCGCCGGGGGTGAGAAAAGAAATTCTGCATGGCGAGCGGTTTATTTTGATTGTCAATTCCTTTGTTGCAATCGTAATTGTTTTCCCGTCATCATGGTACTCGTGATGAGGGAATGAGAAAAAAGTGTTTACCACTGCAAAGGAGTTGATCGGCGTTCCGCCGTTCCCACGGTACGCGCGGAGACGCACAATATTTTCAGCGAGCGGAGTAATTTGCACCTGCGCACTGCCGCACTGGACAACGACTTGCTGGTCGGACTGAAGCGAGGTTTCGACGCTGCCGATTGATTCCCACCCTCCTCGTACCGTTGTTACAGCCATACAGACAATTCCCACGTAGAAAAAAAAGTGTCGCCGTTGACGCAATCTCCGATTCTTCATGCGATGCTCCATCAGCTTTTCATCGCGGCATCGAGCACAATCTGATTCTGGAAACCGACGCTGCCCGGCACCAACGGCTCGGTATTCTTCAGAATGCTTTCGGAAAAATTCGTAATCTCGTCCACATATAAATTCGGAATTTCAATCTCTTCGATTTCCGTTTTCTCTTTCTTGCCGTCCTTGCAAAGATTCACCGTCAGCGGAACGATAGCATTGTTGTGCGTGAAGTCGCTCGCCGACACCGAGCCTTGCGTTCCGATGATCTCCACGAACGTCCGGCGGAACGGCGCATCGAACGAACAGTAAATGGAGCCGAGCGTTCCCTTCGAAAATTGGAGGGCAAGCTTCGCGGAATGCTCGGTGTGCGTTTCTGTCGGACGCGGAAGAAGAACGCTTTTCGTCACCGTCACTTCGTCCTGCAGCGTGAAACGAAGCGTATCCAGACAATGCACGCCGATATCGAAGACAGGCCCGCCGCCGGCAAGCTTCACATCGAAAAGCCACGAACGCGGACTCGAGCTGCCGTCGTACATGAATTCCGCGTTCGCAAAAATTATGTCGCCCAACATGCCGGACTGCACAATCTTTTTCATCTTCCGCACAAGCGGGGAAAATCTCAGCATGTGCCCGACCATCAGCTTCACATTGGCGGCGCGGCACGCTTCGATCATCCGCTCCGCTTCCGCAGTATTCATTGCCATCGGCTTTTCAACAAGCACGTGCTTGCCGGCGTTCGCGGCGGCAAGCGTTTCACTGCAATGCATCGCATTCGCCGAAACGATGAACACCGCATCAACGCCGCGGTGAGCGACGAGTTGTTCGGCGGAATCGAAGGCGAGCGGAATGCCGTATTCCTTTGCTTTTTCCCGCGCAGCGGGAAGCGAGCGCTTTTGAATCGCGACAAGCTCGGAATTTTCCGAAGCGTTGATCGCCGGGGCGATTGCCCTCTCAGCAAACAATCCGAACCCGATGATACCGTAGCGTATCTTTTCTTGTGTAGATGCCATAATAATGTCACGAAGGATGCTTCGAAGAAGAAAACGCCTTACAGCCCCGAAGTAGTTTTCAACAGAAGCAAATGACGAGAAAGACAGATGTGCCGTTTCATATACGATTGTCAATATGAAAAAAAAGCCGAAAAAATGCAACCTTGCACTTTGCATAATTCTTTCTTACCCTATCTCAGTACAACAAAGGACTACTTCCATGACTTCATGCCTGAAAATCTTCGGAGCCCTGTCTCTCTCTTTTCTTCTTGTTGCCGCCGGTTGCCGCACACAAAACTCAGCACTGCAGGAACACAAAGCCTTCGTTACAACGTACGCCGGGCTTCTTCTGCTGCATGAAAAAGAAAAAATGTACAACCATCTTCCGGATTCTCTCTACCAAATGAAGGTTGATACTTTTTTTCTCGAACATCACCTGACGAAAAAAGAATTCAGAAACAAAGTAGCGGATCTTTCAACGGATGAAAAGAACTGGAAGAATTTTTTGCAGGAAGTGAGCCGTACAGTGGACAGCTTGAGAAACAGAAGACGGTAGCAGCGAGAAATCAGCGGTCAGAGATCAGAAACTCGGAATGTGGAATTCGGAATACAAAACCTTGAACTTGCCACTGAGTCTTCAATTCCCCTTCTTCAGCGTGAATTTGAATTGTGAGCCAAGCCCCGGTTCGCTTTCAACCCAAATCCGTCCGCCGTGCGCCTTGATGATCTCGCGGCAAATCCACAATCCCAAGCCTGAACCTTTGATGTTGTTCACCTCGGTAGAATCGACACGGGAAAATTTTTGAAAAAGTTTGTCGCGCTGTTCTGGCGGAATACCGATCCCCTCGTCGCGTACAGTGAAGAGAATTTCTTCGTCGGAATAATTTACAACAGACACACCCACGTTTCCGCCCTTGGGGGAATATTTCACGGCGTTCGAAACCAAATTTTGCAGCGCCTGTCTCAACTTGCTTTGGTCTCCTTTCACAAACGAAGCGTCGAGCTCGATAGTGTAGTCCAATTTATGTTTGCTCGAAAACTTCACCATGGAAATCGCCTCTTTCACCAGTGTCTCGACATTGACGAGCCTGAAATAATAGCTCAACTGCCCCGATTCAACCTTCGTGATCGTCAGCGTGTCTTCCGCGAGCTGGCTGAGCTTGGCAGCTTGATCAACAACGATGGTCAAATACTCGCGGAAATGCCTGTCGGCGGCGATCTGTTCTTTCTTGAGAAGCGATTTTGCCGCGAGCATGATGCTCGAAAGGGGCGTGCGAAAATCGTGAGAAACGATGCCGACAAAATCCGATTTCAGTTTATCCAGCTCGAGCAATTTCTTGTTCGTCTCTTTCACTTCGTTGTAGAGCGTCGCGTTGTGAATCGCCGTTCCCAACTGGTCGCCCAGCGTTTCGAGCACAACGATATCCGTTTCATCGAACGCGTACAGCTTTGAATCTTCCACATTCAGCACACCCACAACTTCGCCGCTGACTTTGATCGGGATCGCCAGTTCGGAATTCGTGTTGTGGTAAGCAACCGCGAGGTATCGCGGGTTTGCAGAGACATCGTTGGCGGTGATCTTTTCGCCGTATTGCGCAACCCACCCGACAATACCTTCTCCCAGCTTCTGCCGGTAGCCGTGCGGAAGAAAGTCAACGTAATTTCCCGTGTGGGCAACCAACACGACCTCCTGCGATTCTTTATCAACGGAAAAAATTGTGACATCGAAATAATTGAAATTTTTTTGAATCAGCTCGGCTGCAGAAAGCAGCAGCCTGTCCAAATCTAACGTTGATGTCAATTTGCCCGCGATGGTATTGACAAGCTCGATCTGTGCGATGCGCTTCTGGGCGTTATCGAACATCTCAACGCGCCGCAGCGACGATGCGATATGAAAGCCGAGCAATTGAACGAGCCACTTGTCGGGTGTGTGATACGCATCGGGAAACGTGGAACCGAAGCAGAGCGCACCGACCACCTCGGAGCTTGTACGAAGCGGCGTGAGCAGCAGGGATTTAATCCCCTTCTCGCGGAGATTTCCTTCAATAGCCATTGTGAACGACGGGCACGTTGCAATGTCAACAAAAATGCTCGCTTGATTTTGAATCGTCCAGCCTGTCATGCCGGAATCGGCGCCGAACACTTCATGATTGAACGACATCGTGGCGCCCATCTGTGTCAGTGCACTGATCGAGAAATGTGTGCGGTTCGCGTTCAATAAATTAAGAGAACAGAATTCTCCCTCGATCAGCTTTCCGATTTCCGAGCGGAGGATTTCCAGAATCTCTTCGCGCGAGACCGTGTCGTCAATTTTGAGGGAAATTTCAGCGAGGGTGCCGATTTTTTTTGAAAAACCCTGCGCTTCTTGGAG
>JAGWND010000155.1 GCA_028873075.1 Bacteroidota bacterium | reverse complement strand
CGGAGGAGGAGGGGGTGGGAGTCTGTTAGACACCGTTGAAGTCTATTCCGTGACAAACAATTCGTGGACGATTCACCCGCCTATGCTCATAGCGCGCATTTTTCATTATGCTTTTCGTTTCAGAAATAGAATTTATATTATCGGAGGGAAAAATCGTTCCGGTCCCATTAAAATTATTGAACGCTACCCGCTGAACGGGAGCATGACAGTGGGATCGTTTTCGATGTTCACTCCGCGAATACAATTCGGAGCCGTCGAGCAGGACAGCTTGCTTTTCATCATTGCAGGATTTGGTCCAACCGGCATCGTCCGAAGCGTTGAGGTATTCAATGCAAGCAGGGAAGTGTCAGCGTTGGTTTCTTCTTCAATAAGCCTGCGCTCGGCACGATGGCTGTTCGTTGCAGCAGAAGGGACAGCGAACAAGAAGATTTATCTTTTTGGCGGATTCTCGCCAGATTTTAAGAACGGGATTGCGCCCGTTCCTTATGTTGACGAAATTTCGCGGGTGACGTCTGTTATTCAGAAACCCGATCCTTTACAACCTAAACAATTCAGTATGGACCAAAATTTTCCAAACCCGTTCAACCCGAGCACAAATATCAGGTTCGAGATTCCAGTTTCGGGATTCGTGTCATTGAAAGTGTACGATGTTTTGGGAAGAGAGGTAGTGACGTTAGTGAACGAGCGGAAATCTCCGGGAACATACAACGTCAATTTTGATGCAAGCGGACTGCCGAGCGGAATTTATCTCTACCAACTCAATTCTCCCGAAGGAACGCTGACGAAAAAGATGGTATTGCTCAAATAGTCTCAGATGAACAGTGAGCCATCAACGATGAACGACTACCGACAGCCGGTGACAAGCTGTGATTGCCGGTTATTGGTAATTGGTTATTGGATGTTAGCGATCATTCTTGCTGCAACGGGCACTCTGTACAGCCAAGTACGATCGGCACAGGATTCAACTCTCCGCACCATAGACAGGCTGTTCACAAACGGGTCGTATCTTTCTGCCGAGCTTGAAGCACGGCGATTGTTGGAAATTCCCGGCATCAGCGATTCCGTGAAAGCGCAGGGGGAAAAGTACATCGCCTTTTCATTGGTCGCACAAGGGAAAAACGAGGCTGCAACCGAACATTTTATTGATGCGATGAAATTGGATTCCGTATTTTCTCTCGATCCCGTTCTTACCTCTCCTAAAATCATGTCCGTTTATCGCGATGCAAGAGAAAAATTCCTACTTCACCAGCAGCAAGCGCCCATACAACAGAAGGAGAATTTACATGAAGAAGGAACCCGTGGGCCTACATTGCGTGCGCTGATTTTTCCGGGATGGGAACAGCTCTATCAAGGCAAAAGTGTAAAAGGATACGTGTTGCTGGGAGCGGGCGCAGTTTCACTGGCTTCAACATTGTATTTCGATCAAATACGAAAGGACAAGCGTTCTAGCTACCTTGCCGCCTCGACACCGACGCAAGCAACAGCGTTGTATCCGGCATATAACTCGGCATATAAAGCTGAAAATTATTCGGCTGCAATCTTCGGAATTATTTATCTCTATTCCACGCTTGACGCGTTCATCTCTCTCCCTCCGCATTTCGATATTTCCGTTTCATCGTTTCCCGCTTCTGCACTTTCTTTGCGTTATAGCTGGTAAGCTCCCGTCTGCCGGCGGCAAGCGCAAAAAGTGCACTTTGTTCTGCAACTTCTGCGCTCTTTTTAATCGTCAGCAAACATAAAGCTTGTAACTGGTTGAAGCACAATGTGATCCGATTTTTGGCACGCCGATTGTGCATTCTTATGTTGAATTCATAATGACAACAACAAATCTGAAGGAGAAAAAGCGATGAAACGGAATTTGATTTCAGGTATGACAACGGCAGTTCTGCTGTTTGTCGGCGCTGTTACAGCTACAGCGCAAATGCATCCTGATTTCTTTTTGAATGCAAAGCTCGAGTCGGATGGTCATGTGGACTTAGAATGGACTGCGCCTACAGTCGCCACAGTTCAGTTTTACATTGTCTATCGCGCAGACCTTACCACGCCGTTCATGACTGCAATGCCCATAGCATTTACCGCAATAGATACAACGAACGATACGAGTTATCTCGATTTTCCCCATTCCAGCTTCAGCGACTCTGCAAGCTTCGCGTATTATATTGCAGCCCACGTTAACGACAGTGTGACGTTGCGAAGCAATGTCGCGGTGATCAACCACTCGCGGATTGGAGAGGGAGAAGGCGATCATATCACCATCACTTCAACTCCGCCTACTGCCGGTGAAATCGGTGTTGAATATACCTATCAAGTCGTCGCGCATTCCTCCGATTCGACTGCGACGCTCGCTTATCGCCTCGACGATCACCCTTTCGGAATGAACATAGATTCGACCGGATTGATCACGTGGACCCCGGCGGCGCGCGGTTGGTACGAAGTCGAGCTTCAAGTCCGTTCTGACAAAGGCGGAGAAGCAGAACAGAATTATATGATCCGCGTCGGCGCCGGCAACGGTACTGTTGCGGGAACAATTTCGGATTCCCTTGGCAACCCGATTCGTCGCGTCTTTGTGCAGCTTTTCCAGCGCGACCGCGACGATCATTTTGAATATTCCGCCATCACGGATTCTCTAGGAATGTACTCGATCACCAAGCTCGACCCCGGCACATATTTCGCGCGTGCAGTTCCTCTCCGTTACGGTTACTTGCCGCAATGGTACAACGGCGCACGCAGCCGTACCGATGCAACACCGATTACGGTTGCCGACAGCGCAACGACGACTGTCAACTTTGTATTGCAGGCGAGGGCGGCGCTTCCGAAATTCACCGTGCAGGGAGCCGTTACCGATTCGGCGAACGCAGGAATTTCGACGGCAACGATCTTCTTCGTGAATGCAGGCTTTGCACTGAATTCTCACGGGAATATTAATGACCTCCACTGGTTCGACCGCGACGATTTCTCCGATATGTTTGAAGACCGCGCTGAAGCAAGTGCGACGATGATGGACGCATTCGACCGCGATTTCAGAATGGACGGCAGCTCGCACTTCGTGACAAAAGTGAAAGCAGATGCTTCAGGAAAATATTCTGTAACCTTAGCGCAAGGCTCTTACGTCGCTTTCGCAGTCGCGCCGGGATACCAGCGTGCATTCTTCAACGGGCAAAGCGATCTTCTTTCGGCAAATGTGATCGTTTTGAATTCCGATACGACAGGAATCAATTTCACGATGAAGCAGATGCCGCCCCTTGTGCTCGGGCAAATCAACGGCTCGGTTATAGACTCTGCTTCGGGAAACGGCGTTGGCGCGCGCATTATCGCCTACCGCGACCGCTGGACACACCCCGACACGATTGGCGGCGCGCGAACATTTTTCAGCGATGCAGATTCAACAGGAAATTATTCGCTGACCGATTTGCCTCCGGGAGATTACATTGTCTTTGCGGTGCCGCTCGGCAACTATGTTCCTTCATTCTACAGCACATCGGGTCCGACGTTGCACTGGAAGGAAGCGACGAAAGTAACGGTCAACGGAACAACCGTTGCCGGGATCAACATCTACGTAAAACCAGCAGTAAGTTCCGCTGTCGGTTACACGTCGGTATACGGACAAATCACGATCAACGTCAGCGTGTCGGCAAGCTTGCAAAAAACCGATATGACCGCTGCTCTTTCGGGAGGAGTCGTCTATGCGCTTGATGCGAACGGGGGTGTTGCAGGCTACGGCTTCACAACATCAACAGGCGATTACACAATTGTTGACCTTGCGCCGGGCACCTACACGATTTCGACTGAAGCGCCGGGCTACGTTTCCGGTTCATCCACCGCATCGCCGACGTACGATGCTTCGGGAAATTCGCAGCCGGCAAATGCTTCGTACAGTGTGAGTTCCGTAACGCAGGTGGACAATCCTGCCGGATTGCAGCCGAGCGGGTACGCGCTCGAACAGAATTATCCGAACCCGTTCAACCCGTCAACACAAATTGTGTTCAGCATTCCGCAGGATCAACACGTGACGATTGCGATTTACAATATTCTCGGACAAAAAGTCGCCACGCTTGTTGACAACAACCTCACTGCAGGAGCACATGCGGTAACGTGGGCAGGCCGTGATGGCAACGGATTAGTCGTTCCGTCCGGCATTTATCTCTACAAAATTTCCACAACAAACTTCACGGCTGTGAAGAAGATGTTGCTGTTGAAATAAGACAGGCAAGATGTAGGACACCCCAGAGGTGTCCTACATCTGCTGGGGGATTCCATTCAAGGGACAGGCACCGGAAGTGCACGCCCCTTGTTTTATTAATGAGAGGAGGAAAAAATAATGAGACGATTCAAGAAAATAATCGCGCTTCTATTTCTTTGCGCTGGATTTGTTTCAGCGCAGGATCGCGGAGTCGGTGCAGGCATTATTATCGGCGAACCGACCGGCATCAGTGCAAAAATCTGGACGTCGCGAACAAATGCCGTTGCTCTCGGAGTCGGTTGGTCGTACGGAGATTGGTACTGGGTGCGAACGGCTAACGGATACTGGCAGTACGTGAACGGCACGTACGTGCATTTCCATGCAGACTATCTCTGGCATTCGTTTAATACGATCCGTTCTCAGCAGCGCTTTCCGCTCTATTACGGTGTCGGCTTGGCGATCAACAGCGGGCCAACCCCGTCATCGTACAACTGGCTTGGCGTGCGCGGAACATTCGGCATCGAGTGGCTGCCGCACCGAGCGCCGCTCGATGTGTTTCTTGAAGTTGTACCGACATTGCAGATCGCGCCGTTCAGCAGTTTCGGCTTCGATGCGGGTATCGGTACGCGGTTTTATTTCTGAAATCCGGCAATAATGCCTTGCGAAGGTTCCAAACCTTCGCAAGGTTTGGTATTTTATCTTTGCAAGAAGGCAGGCTAATCATGGCAGCAATGCGCGAGGAAATTACGAAGAGCGAGAGCAGGAAAAATATTTTGCTTTATGCTTTCATAGTCGCGGCAGCGATCGTTCTTTCAAAACTTATCGTGTGGATAAGCGGCGCTCATTAAGCACGCCTCGCATCGGCAGGCATAACCAGTGGAATTTTTCGCTCAATGGGGATTACAGTTTTTGAAGAACCAGAAACCGGAATGGAAAATGGGAGATGGGGAAGTGAAACTATTAACCATCAACCATTTTCCATTTACCATCTTCCGTCACTTTACCAACGTCATCCGTTTCGTCTCGGTAAAACTTCCGGCGCGCAAAGTGTAGAAATACATTCCGGAGCCTAACTTGCTTCCGTCAAACTGCACTTCGTACGTTCCGGGCGCTTTCCGCTCGTTCACCAGCGTAACGACTTCTCTTCCCAACACGTCATAAATCTTCAACGATACGAATCGAAAATCGGCAATCGTAAATCGTAATTGTGTGGTGGGATTGAACGGATTGGGATAATTCTGTGCAAGTGAAAATTCCAGCGGCTGAAGAGTTTTTCCTTCGGCAACGCCGGTTGTTGTAATGTTGACTTTCACTCCGGTATCGCCGGGATGAGCTGTTACATTCGGTTGGGAATATTGCGGCGGCAAGTTCCATTCAATAATAGTATAGCTCGAAATCTTGTTGGTCACGTTAATGGAAAAATTTCCTGTGCCGCTTTCTGCCCAAGTGTACGATTGAACGGTATCCGATCCTGTGCTCGATGCTGCGATTTGCAATGGAAACGGAGGTGCGCTGCCGTCAATCGTCACCGTGCCTTGAATCGTCGAGTTGGCTTTGTATGAAACAAGATTATAAAATAAGCTGTCGCCGTTGTGAAGAATAGGCAGCGTTCTTGATGCAATCAGGTAGCCGGTTACACCGCTGCCGTTATCGTTCACTGATGATTGCAGCCGCCAGCTTTGATTTGAAGAGAGCGATTGCGAAACATCATTTGCTGAAAACCCCAGCGCAAAAAATCCCGAGGCATCCGTTTGTGTTTCCTCATACAGATTGTTGTTATCTGATAAGACGACCGACGCGTAGACGCCTTGGCTTACGAGCGGCGCGCCCGTGTCGTCCTTCAAGTATCCATCGACCTGCGCTGCGGCGGTAACAATTGAAAAGTTGATCCCTGTGACGGCGCTGGCGGCGACCGTTACCGCCGTATCAGTGGGAGTGACGACAGCAGGCGCGAGCGGATTGTTGCTCAAACGGATGCTCCACGGGTTACCCGCCGTATCGGCATTCATCTCAACGGTATAATTCCCATTCACATCTGTGACACCGTCCCAAAAAGGTTTATTGTCTCCATGGTTACTCGGCTCGGCTTCAACAAAAATGTTTGCTGCACTTTTCCCTGCGGGCACTGTCACTGTGCCGGAAATTGTATGTGCAGGTGAGGCAAGATGTGTCACCGTTCCTGCAACTGTTAGGCTCGTTCCACCTTGCGAAAACTTCATTACATATTTTACGGGGGCGAGCCCAACGGGAAACGGTCCAAAAACCACTGCGCCGTTCGCTGTACTGTCCATATCCCCGGGACCATTTCCACCTGCTACGCCATCCGTTTGCGTAAAGCTCTGCCAGAGCACGTCGCCGGCATCAATTGAGCCGTTGCCGTTCACATCATCCCAAATTTCAACGGTCGCAGTCGCACCGGCGGGATTGACATTGTAACTCCAACTGATCGAGTCTCCCGACACCATCGTAAAGCTTGAAGAGGAGCCGTTCACTTTCAGGTTGGAAATTTGCGCCGAAGACCGCCCGGAGAAGATCAACAGCGCAAACAAACTCAATGGTAAAAAACTGGTTTTCACAAAAGCCTCCTATAGAATTATGTTAAAAAATAGCTTGGATTTGCAGGAGTTAAAAACTTCTCACAACAACATCATCGAGCTTTTATATTGTAGAGACTACTACAGAAGATTGAGGAAATTTATTTCGTGCGGCTGTGATGCAGGACAAATATTTGTCTTACAAACGAAGGCTGACCCGACAAAAGTATTTCTATTTTCTTATACGATCTCTCAATACAACAAGAGTAATATACACTTTTCCGGATTGTGCGCAAATAGCGGACGGAAGGCGGTAGTGCCTCAGTTTGAGATTTCTCCGGTAGGACAGACATTCCTGTTTGTCAAAAATAGGTCAGACAAGAATGTCTGACCTACCTAAAAAATGAAATTGAGCCACTATCCGGAAGGCTTTTAAGAAGAATATTATAGAAAAAAAATGTAGCCAAGGTCGGTACCCCGGCTACAATACAAAACATCACTTACTTTTTCAGTGAGATTTCTTTTCCCCTTTAGAAGACTCAAGCTTGAACTTGAACGGAATAGTTACCCACACTTTTGTCGGCTTTCCATTAAGCATAGCTGGTGTAAATCTCCATTGCTTCGCAGCTTCTTTTGTTGCTTCCTGAAGATCATTTTGAGCCTTCAATTGCTGCCGCTGGGAAACTGTGACCTTTGTTTGCCCGCTGAATGCTGATTTCAGTACGACGACGTCACCAACCGTGCCGTCTTCCTTCACAATCAATTTCACCCAGATCACTCCCTCAATGCTTTCTTTGCGAGCTGACTCAGGATATTTCGGTGCAGGTGTATTTGTCGGTACTGGCTGCTTTTCTACTGGCACATAGTCTGGTGGAACATCAGGAGAGTTTTTCAATACAAAAAACCGCGTCAGCCCGCTGCCGGGATGAATAAAAACATTATTCTCTATCTGCGGCACATAGCCGCCTGCACTTGCACGCATTTGATAATATCCTGTCGGCACATGCAGTATCCTATATTGACCATCAAAACTTGTTGTGTCTTTCAATTCTGTCCCGAGAATCTCTACGACTGCCAATCTGATCGGCATCTGTGTTCCGGCATCAATCACTGTCCCATAAATTTTTCCTTCTGTCTCATTTTGTTGTGATTGCGTTTCTGTCATTTGATAGGCAACCGCAGTAGAATCTATTCCGGGAGAAGGCTGCGGGTAAATTTGCGGCGACACGCAAATTAGTAAGCACAAAATTGCGGAGAATGTTTTCACGGCAAAGACTCCTTTAATCATTTTTTGTAGAATTTTCTTTTGAAGAAGAAGCAAGATAATATCCTTTCACTACCACCTCGGGAAGCTGCATAACGTACACGGTGTGCGGAACCTCGCGCTCGACAATTTTCTCCGTTCTGAAGAACTTCGAGGAAACGCCGATGCTCGCCGCGACGGTGAGAACGAACGCTGCAAGAACCGCCGCAAGAGGAAGGGAAAGCTTTCTCTTCACGAAGGATCGAACAGCGGGTTTGTTCACAGCAGATAAATGGATTGCCGGATGAATGTTTGCTTCTTTTAATCCTTTACCCCGGAGTGAATCGCTCATTACATCCTTCACGAACGAAGAGCGAAGCTTCAGCACTGAGGCGAAATATTCGCGACACGCTTCACAAGAACTGAGATGAGAAAACAATTCCGGCTCAGCGTTATGCGGAAGCTCGTGGTCAACAAAGCTGCTGATCTGTTCCTGAAAATGTTCATGTGTCATTGCTGTTATCCTTTCAAAATCCATTCATCCAATAATTCAGCAGTCCATTTTTTTGTTGCTTCGTGTCTAAACTGTTAGTGTTCAGCAGAAAAATACGGCTTCAACTTTTCCACCAGCGCACGCCGTGCCTTGTGTATACGCGACTTCACCGAGCTTTCCGTCGTTCCGGTAATTGAAGCAAT
>JAGWND010000154.1 GCA_028873075.1 Bacteroidota bacterium | reverse complement strand
CCTCGATAATGCGCTTCAGCTTTTTCAGATCAATAACGTAGCCGGTGCTCGGATCAGGCTCGCCCGCAATCGTTATTTCTACATAATAGTTGTGGCCGTGCCCGTTCGGACTCGCACATTTATCGAAAACATCAAGATTTTTCGCCTCTGAGAAATTCGGATTGAAAAGTCTGTGCGCGGCACTGAAATGAGCGCGGCGGGTCACGTAGATCATTGTAGATTGAAAATTGTAAATTGAAAAGTTATTGTTTTTCCATAATGAATCGTTCGTACACGAATCCCGCAAGTCCGCCGCCGATGAGCGGCCCCACCCAATAAACCCAATGCGCTTCCCAAAAGCCGGCGACGAGCGCCGGACCGAACGTGCGTGCAGGATTCATTGAAGCACCCGTCAGCGGTCCGCCGACAAGGATATCCACCATCACCGTCAAACCGATGCCGAAGCCGCCGATTTTCGGCGCGCGCGGATCAATCGCCGTTCCGAACACGGATGTAACAAGGAAAAAGGTAAGCAGCGCTTCGATGAGCACCGCCGTGGCGAGCGAAACGCCGGAAGCAACTGCCGGGGTGCCGAGATGTGTTACTGTACAAAGCTCGGCTGAAAAAGAAAGACGCAGCAATACTCCGGCAAGAACGCCGCCGGCTAATTGTGCAACAATGTATTGAAGCGCAAGCGGCGCCGAAATTCTTTTCGACACCATCACACCGAACGTAACGGCCGGATTAAAATGCGCTCCTGAAATTGAACCGAACACCGAGACCATTACGGAGAGGATCAATCCGTGTGCAAGAGCAATTCCGAGCAAACCCACCGCGCCGTTTGAAAATTTGTCCGTGATAATCGCACCCGCACCGATGTAGAAGAAAATGCATGTGCCGATGAATTCGACAAGAAGCTTTTTAGCATTGTTTTCCATAAGCGTTTCCTTTCTGGATTGTTTTTTTACCACGAAGTCACAAAGAAAATCGGATGCATGGATTAGCGGATACATGGAGTAATGATTTCAGTTTTGCCAATGATCCAATAATCCCTCAATCCGTTTTATTTAGACAACGCTTCCAGCACTTCTTCCGTATGCCCGTTTACCTTCACCTTGGAAAAGATGCGGGAAATTTTTCCGCGCTCATCTATGATGAACGTCGTTCGTTCAATACCCATGTACTTGCGTCCGTACATACTTTTCTCTTTCCACACGTGATATCTCTTCAGCACATCTTTGCTTTCATCGCTGAGGAGAGTAAAATTCAGATGATAGGTATCAATGAATTTGAGATGAGAGGCAATACTGTCGGCGCTGATGCCGACAACGACCGCATCCTTTCTTTTGATCGAAGAAAGATTGTCGCGGAACGCACACGCTTCTGCCGTGCATCCGGATGTATCATCTTTCGGATAAAAATAGAGGACGACTTTTCTCCCCTTGAAATTTTTCAGCGAGTACGTCTTCCCGTCATTCCCTTGGAGTGAGAAATCGGGCGCCGCATCTCCGACGCTTAAAGCCGACATATTCTCCTTTTTGAAATGAACACTACATCAAGTTAATACAAAACAAGGCCGGTTCACGGCTAACGGTTCGGGTAATTTTTCCCTCGAACATGAACCTTGAACCATTAACTCTTTTCTACCGCTTTCTTCACTTCCTCGTAGGGCGGCTCCATGCCCGGCTTTTCCGCAATCCACGCGTACGTGACGATCCCCTGCGGATCGACAACGAACACGGCACGATTGGAGGCAGTATATCCTTTCAATCCGCCGAAATCGTTGAACGCAACGCCGTACTGTTTCACCGCCTCTCTATTATAGTCGGAAAGTAGAGGAAACATGAGATTATATTTTTCGGCGAACGCTTTGTTCGCCCATGGTCCGTCAACGCTGATGCCGATGACTTGCGCACCAATGTTGTTGTACACCGCCATCGAATCTCTGAACGAACACATTTCTTTATCGCACACGCCGCTGAATGCTGCGGGATAAAACAAGAGCACAACTTTTTTTCCCGCGAATTCCGAAAGCGAGCGGATCGCTTTTGTTGTATCGGGAAGACTGAACTGCGGGGCTCTTTGTCCGATTGTTAACGCCATACATACTCCTCTATAAAAAAGTTTTGTTTAACATTGAGTAACCGCCAGCATTCCCTCTTCATGAGCCGTCCTTCCCGCACGTTTTTTGCGGGAATCTATTTTCAGACTGTTTGAGACTATGGATTCCCGCTTTCGCGGGAATGACACCGGGCAGTTACAATTGGCAAGAAAAGGCATTTGTTGTAACGCTTAATCTGCTGAAGAGTTCCAGCGACTGGAATAAAAAATATCAAAAAGCAGAGCGAGAGTCAATGAAGAAAGGAAAAAGCAACGAGCTATCGTTGTCTGTTCTTCATAAGATAAACAGATATGTTATCTTTGCAACGACCGTAGTGTTTGACGGCCGAATTTGTTCTGCCGTATCGAAAGCTCGATTTAGGACGAAATACACGTCACTGCCAATCTTCGGAATCCAATGGAGACGAAAGTTCATGCTTAGCTCGTTGTCCTCATTGTTCCATTGTGCAAGGAGAGACACGTTGAGCGTTGTTGTAAAGCCATAGTCGAGTGTTGTTCCCGCTTCGTTTGCCACAAAATTTCCCGTCGGAAGCTGAACGTAATTCCTTTTGTAATCGAGATTCATCGTGAAGCGACCGCCGAGCTTTATGACAGGAGAAAAATAAATCTCTTGCCGTGTTCCGCTGTAAAAACTCCCCCAGCTATACAACGAAAAGAAAGACAATGCCCGGCTTCCGTTCGTCTCAAATTGCAACTCCCAACGCGACCACCAATACGTTGACGGCGGGATCGCATTTCCAAAAAAATCAATGGAGTCGTGCGGTGCATCGGCAAAGCGTTGGAAATTCCACTCAAAATACTCGCCGGATTTCGTTTGAAATCCAAGAAGCCGTCCTTCATAATCCAGAGACTGAACTGAGCCGTCAACGTTTGTGTAGTAGTCAACATCCACAGGCTTGAACTCGATGTATTGCATCCCGATACCTTCAGGTCTCGGGCGAATGCGGAACACCCATGAGTACTTGCGGAAGTTATTTCTGTCCACATAGCCAACTTGTGGATCGAAATTGCTTTGCACAACTCTCACGCCAATGAAATGATCAATGAAGTTGTTCGGGAAATCAACAAAGAGGCGGTACGCGAGATTATCGGACACGACACCGGGATCAACTGTTTCAGCTAACGCACCGCCGACAATCAACGTATTGCTTCCGAACACGTCTGACCGTACCCATGCACCGTCAATTCCCCAGAGACGGTTATAGCTCAACGACGATTGTTTGTTCGTTGCGATCAAACCGACGTATGACTGTTGAAAAAGGTCCCGCTTGACTCTCGCAACTGCGTAATTTGTTGCCGGCGCGCCGGCTGCCGCCTCGGTTTGCATGGTAAGCACTCCGAGATTATACCGGTTCGCCTTTCCGACAAGCCGCACTCCTCCCACAATCGGAATCGGTGCGCGGGTTGAATCGTTGATGCCGATCCTTCGGCTGTAAAATAAAACCGGCTGATCGCCAAATTGGGTATCGAACATCCCCGCTCCTTCAAGAAAAAAATCGCGCTTCTCAGGATAGAAAAGCGGAAAGCGCG
This sequence comes from Bacteroidota bacterium, assembly GCA_028873075.1. GTDB lineage: Bacteria > Bacteroidota > Ignavibacteria > UBA10030 > UBA8401 > JAJYOI01. Next base: position 5,025 of record JAGWND010000154.1, on the reverse strand, counting down.
TAAGATTAATTTGCGCCCGGTCTACTTCTACCTGAGCAAAATCTGTAAGCGTTGTGACATCGAGCGTCAGTGTCGGCGTCACGGAATATTTCATATCGAGCCCTACCTTCGTTTGCGACGAGCGTCCTGCCGTGTCATTCTCTGCTCCGCCGAGAAAATAAGGTTTCACTTCAATTGTGTTGCCGCGGTGAACGCCGCTCAATCCGGTTAACGTGCCGGCGCGAGATACCTTTTCGATTCCGTAATTGCGCAGCCACCCTTGCCACAAGAGCTGTTCTCTCTTTCGCCGGATGTTCCGCTCGAAGTTCACGCCCCACACTTGTTCTTGATTGTCAGGAAAACGAAGTGTGGAAAACGGAATTTCTATTTCAGCAAACCACCCTTCCGGAGTGATTGTTGTTCGGGCATCCCACACTCCGTTCCAGTCGCTATTCACGCTTTGACCTTCATCCGTTACAAGCGCGTCGTAGCGCGCACCATGAGGATTCACAACGAACAGAAATCCATTGCGCTTGTCATGGTAGGTATCGAGAATCACTTCAAAATTGTCTTCAACGTCAATGTCAAAGTCCCGTTTCATAGCACTGGCTACAATTCCCTCCGGGTCACTGTCATAACACCATGCTCCGATGTACACGGCATGATCATCGTACACAATGCGAACTTCGGTGCGTTCGGTCGCCGGCGCTCCTTCGCGAAGCTCACGCTGGGTAAAATTCGAAATCGGAGGTGCAAGAGCCCATGCGTCGTCGTTGAGGAAGCCGTCGAGAGTTGGAGATCTGTTCACCCTGACGGCTCTAATAACGGAAGTGTCCGGGAAGGATTGGGAGGAAGAGTGAAAAACGAAGATGAATGAAAGTACAAATGCAAATAATATATGTTTCATAAGATTGTTTGTCTCTCTGTAAGGTCAGCCAGTCGCCCAAAATTACACACATGTTTTTCTTCTCGTTGCAACCTACTCGACCAACCTCAACGGAAAGCGGAAACACGCTGCAGAGGAACTTCCCTCAGCTTTTCCCGACGACAATCTTCATCACTCTGAGAATCGGACGCCCATCTACATTTTGGAGCGGGAAAAATACAAGCCCTGTTGTATCATCTACGCTGACCGAATGTGCATGTGACGCGAAGAAAACTTCACCTATTTTTCGCACACCACCGGTATGAACTTCAAACGCGGACACTATTCCGCTTTCAGAAGCAACAAACAGCCTGTGCGCCATCCTATCGTACGCGAGAACATCCGGCCCGGAGCCAACTTTCCCGTGAGCGATGATTTTATGAGAAGTTAAATCGAACACCACGTACGTTGCGTTATCTTCCCCCGTAATAAAAGCATCATGAGTTTCTTCAACAATGTAGAAGCCATGAGGCCCTTTGCAGCCCGGTAGATTGTAGCGCCCAATTATTTTCAGCGTCTGCGGATTAAGTGCAACAAGCTCTCCCCGCGTTTGCACCGCAGAATAAATCAGCTTCGATGCCGGATCGTAATGAGTGTTTCCTACCTCTCCGCCCAACTCAATATTCGAGATAACCCGATCAGTCGTAGCGTCAATTACGGTGACGGCTCTACCGGACTCATCTGACACGAAGGCTCTTTTCGACTTCGGATCGTATGCTATTCCATCAGGGAAAGATTTTGTCGGAACGCTGGCAATGATTTTGTTTGCAGCGGCATCAATAAGATAAACTTTGTCTCCGGCAGACGCAGACACGAAGACGCGGTTTAAATCCGGAACGACAAGAACTCCGGTCGGCCGCGGAACACCTCCAATATTGGCGACAACTTTGTTTGCATCAATGCCAAAAACAACAACTGCGCTTGCCCCCATGTGCGAAATATACAGCCGCCTGTTAGCTTCATCAATTGATTGATAATCGAATCGAGAAGCTCCACCCGGCAATGGAATATCCTTTACAAATTTCAACCCTATCTTTGCAGCTCTTTTTTCAAAAGGTTCATGTTGGCTTGGGGTATAGAAAAATACAACAGCAGAAAAAACTGCAACAAAACAAACAGCGATGATTGACCATCGCCTCAAGAAATTTACTTCAGACATAATTTGCCTTACTTCTTTACTTACCGAGCTCGTTGCTTCCAACGCTACTCTAAAAGGATTTTGAACGTTTGATGAATTCGCTGACAAAAAAAGGCGCCAGTGCAAGAAAAACACCCATGAACGTCACTAAGTCTTCATCAGTGATGAAACCATAAACTACTGCTGTAATCCCGATTATTGCAACAACATATTGCAACGCTTTCAGCAAAATATTTGATTTCTTCATCGTTGCAGCGCCTCAAATTTTGAAATTGAATAACACAAAGCCTGCCATGGCGGCGGCAAGAACAAGGATCGGTTCCGGAACTTTGAAGCGGGCTAAAACTAGAAGTGTAGCAGCGGCAATCACTGCAGTGGGAACATCGGTAACGGCACGACGCCCGAGGACAATCACTGCACCTGCAATGGCGCCGGTAGCTGCGGCTGTAACCCCTTCAACAAATGCATTGAGCTGCAGATTCTTCGCATACTTCTCATAGTATGGGGCAGGTATGACAACAAACAAGTACACCGGGAGAAACACCCCCAACGCAGCGACAATAGCCCCTGTTACTCCAGCCACGAGATAACCGATGAAAGCCACGGTGATAACTACTGGACCTGGCGTAATCATTGCAACAGCTACCGCATCAAGAAACTGCCTCTCAGTAAGCCAGTGATACTCCTGGACAACACCGCCGTGAAGGAAAGGCACAATGGCAAGACCGCTTCCAAAGACAAAAGCTCCCGCCTTCGCAAAGAAAAGAAAAATTTTCATTAACCGCGTTAACGGAGTAAACTTTTCAGAGTACATGAAAGCCGGCAATTGCGATTGCAATAACATCAACGGGGAAGCAAATGAGAAGAGCTTGGAATTGAAAAGCTTCGGAGGCGCGAAAATCAAGAGCGTAATAATGCCTGACAAAATGAAGAGCCACAAAATTTCTTGCTCTGTGTAGGCAGTGGTAGCACACATCATAACAAAGATTATCCATAGCAGCGCTTTGTCCTTAAGTGTAAGCTTAGCCAGTTTGTAAGCAGACTTAACGATAATGCCGATAACAGCAGCGCCAATACCATAGAATAGAGCCTGCATCCAAACAAGCCCTCCATACGAGACATACAACATTCCTAAAACGACAACCATCAGGAACGACGGCATGATGAATGCAACGCCGGTGAACGTTGCACCGAGGACATTTGCTTTTAGATAGCCTATGTAAATCGCAAGCTGTGCGGCGAGCGGGCCCGGAGCTAATTGTGCCAACGCCAGCCCCCGAAGGTACTGCTCCTTGTCAATCCAGTGTCTCTGTTCTACTAAATCGCGTTCCATATAACTCACAAGCGCAATAGGTCCTCCGAAACCGATTGTGCCGAGCTTAAGAAAATAAAGAGTAAGCTCTGAAAGAGAATACTCGTTAAGGCCGGCATCGTTTGACCTCACCTTGGTATGCGTCAACCGATTGCTCATGCTTTTTTCTTGGTAAGAAAATACTTGTAAAGAGAATCGAGTATCACTGAGCCCGCTTCGAGCACCTTGCGATCATCGTGCAACGAATCCGAGAGAGACCGAATGATCACGTCGAAGCCTCTTGCTTCCGTGCGTCCAAATTTTTGATCTTTCAAGTCAACGTCATGTACAATTTGAGCAAGTGATCGTAATGCACGGTCTTTAATGCGAAATGCCCTGAGAAGAGTTTCAAATGTGCAGTCGTCTCCATGATGAGTGAATTCTGCACCAAGAACATCGAACGGAATTGCTCCTTTCGGAAGTCTTGCCTCAGGCGCAAAGATGAACTTCGCTTTCGAGTCAATAAAACGGCGGATGAGCCACGCAGAGCACAACCTGTCAATGTGAATATGCTTCCGTGTAGCCCATGTTTTCCTGTAAAATGTTTTTCGGGAGTAGTGTCCGACCGACGTACTAACGATCGGCTGTCGAATTACCTCTATATACCGGGAGATTTGCTGTAGAGCGGTACTGACACCCTTCGCAGACTTGCTCGAAAAAAAGTCTATGTGCTGCAACTGTGTGAATGCTTCTTTGAGTTGTTGAAACCCCTTCTTCAGTTTTTTTACCTGAGCTTCAGTCAGTTGGGGCTGTCCATTTCTGGTGTGAAGACGGCTGATAAGCCTTTCAGCCTCGTTCAAAAGGGCAGAATATTCCTTCCCTCGATCGACTTCAAAAAGCTTCCGAAGGTTTCTGTCCTCTGCCACTGAGTCCGCCTCGGAAACAAAAACTGATGCGTCCCCTTTCAAGGCATGGATCTGTTCACACAGCCATTGAAAATCTTCCAACCGCTCTTTGCTATAGGGCAGCACATAAGCGGAATTCCGATAAAGAATGGCTCCCACTTTCTTTGTGAGTCGCCAAACCGCCACCCGCTCACGGGAGTTTGGAGTCTTGACTTGATGAACAAGGAAAAGCCATTGCATAACAGAGAAAATGTAACAAACATTTCATTAGAGTGCAACTATTACAAGAGAATAGAGAAACGGCACAGGAACCAACCGGAACAAACTTGTGTTGCATCACGAAAGACAACATAACCATACTCATGTTACGCAGAGAAAAAATTCAGCTTAAAAAGTAAGGCCGTCATGCCCGAATGTCCCGCATCAATAATAGCTGTGAAAGAGCGGGATGCCGTACAGCGGCACTTTAATCGGGCATCCATAGTAGCGGATTCCCGCCTTCGCGGGAATGACTATCGTGCGGTTTTTGACGGTTGCAAAATTCTTTTTGCGTAACATGAGTAACATATTCCGAGGCAGTCATGAAAAACAAATACGTTTCTCTCCTTCTTGTCATTCTGCTTTGCACACCGCTTGTTGCCCAAACCTCCGGTTGGAGCGGTGTTGAAAAAAATTTCGGAAGAAAAGGTGCGATGTTCGGCGATGTTTTCAAAATCGCTTTCCCCCGCACTGATATTCACATGACGATCAACAGAGCGCATGTTGAGCCTGCGCTCGCGCTGACATC
>JAGWND010000153.1 GCA_028873075.1 Bacteroidota bacterium | reverse complement strand
AAATGGCATTGCAAAACGCCCGCGATGTTTTTGCACGACGCGGTGAAGTTGTCAGCATCTGGGTTGTGCCGGCACTCACCATCACCGCAAGTTCGCGGGACGACAGTGCGCCGTTTTTCGATCCTGCCGACGACAAAATTTATCGTCACCCGCAATTCTATCATGTTCCCAAAGCTGTGAAAGGAATCTGAGTGACGAACAAGCCTGCGAACGCTAAAAACGACGCACTTGTCGAATTCCTACTTCGTCTCGGTGATGATCGCCTTATTCTCGGCCACCGGCTTTCCGAATGGTGCGGGCACGCCCCGGTTCTTGAAGAAGATATTGCGCTTGCCAATATCGCGCTCGATTTGTTGGGGCAGGCTTCCGCCCTTCTCCATCTTGCAGGTGAAACTGAAGGAAAGAATCGCAGCGAAGACGACCTTGCATACTTCCGCGAAGCAACGCAGTTCAGAAATCTTGAGCTCGCCGAGCAGCCGAACGGCGATTTTGCTTTCACGATAGCGCGCCTCTTTTTTTTCAGCGCTTTCAATAATTTGCTCAACGATGCTCTTCAAAAAAGCTCGATAGAAACTCTTGCAGGAATTGCAGCGAAGGGATACAAAGAAAGCGTGTATCATCTCCGCCACAGCAAAGAATGGATGCTGCGGCTCGGCGACGGAACGGAAGAAAGCCACCGGCGATTGCAAAACGCCGTGAATGAGCTGTGGCGTTTCACCGGCGAGATGTTCGCCTTCGACGAGGTTGAAAAAAAATTGCAGCAGCAGAATATCGTTCCCAGTCTGAACAATATCGCTTCGCAGTGGAATGAAATTACAAACACGGTGCTTGCGGAAGCAACTGTTGCCGTTCCTGCTGAAAATCATTCTGTTGCAGGAAGCCGGCTCGGCATTCACGGCGAACATCTCGGACACTTGCTCGCTGAAATGCAAATTCTTCCCCGATCATACCCGGACGCAACATGGTAACGACGAAAAAACATATTCTTTCTCTTTTGCGCGAAGTTCACGATCCGGAAATTCCCGTCCTTAATATTGTGGAATTAGGAATCGTCCATAACGTTGAAATCCGCGGCGAACAGATCCATGTCGCCATCACACCGACGTACTCCGGCTGCCCTGCAATGCAGATGATTCGGAACGACATCATCGGCACGCTGAACAACAACGGATTTCACGATGTGAAAATCAACACAGTCTATTCTCCCGCATGGACAAGCAATAAACTTGATGCTTCGGCAAAAGAAAAACTGAAAGAGTTCGGCATCGCGCCGCCGGAAAACACAAGCGAGGTTGTCGTCGCGCTCCCCGACTCGCGAATGAAATGCCCATTCTGCAACTCGCTCAACACGGAATTGAGAAGCGAGTTCAGTTCTACCGCATGCAAATCATTATACTTCTGCAACGATTGTAGCCAGCCATTCGAACACTTCAAGGAACTATGAGAAGCCGGACTGTTGGATTATTTGATCAATGGATGACTGGGGAAATTTCAAATCATCAATCCATTTATCCGTACATTCATTTCCCCGTAAACCTCGCCTCACGTTTCTCCAAAAATGCCCGCACGCCTTCTTTGTAATCTTCCGTCCGGGATGCGAGGTCCTGCATCATTGCCTCGTATTCGAGAAGAGAATCCAAATCCGAAGCCATCGCTTTATTCAGCGTTCGCTTGATTAATCCGATTGCACGCGTCGGTGCCTGAGAAAGTTTTTCGGCTATCTCCATTGTTGCTTGTTCCAACTCAGACAAAGGAACAACGTTGTTCACCAAACCGACACGTTCGGCTTCGGCAGCGTCAACGTCGCGTCCGGTGGCGGCGTACTCGAACGCGCGCGCCATCCCAACCAACCGCGGCAAGAACCAATGCGAGCCTGAATCCGGCACTAACCCGACGCGGATGAAGACTTCGATAAGCTTCGCCTTGTCGGACATGATGCGCATGTCGCACGCGAGCGCGATGCTCAATCCCGCGCCAGCCGCAACACCGTTGATCATGCCGATGACAGGCTTTTCAACCATCCGGATTTTTCGGATGAGCGGGTTGTAGCTTTGCTCCAACGATTCTTTCAATGAGCGTTTACCGCTGGAAAATTCTTTTAAATCTTGCCCCGAACAAAACGCTTTCTCGCCCGCGCCGCGAAGAACGATGCACCGCACCGTGTCATTCTTCTCCGCCTCTTTGAACGCATCATTCAAATCTTTTTTCATCTGTTCGTTCAGTGCGTTGTAGCTTTCGGGGCGATTGAGCGTGATAGTGAGAATAGAATTAGCAATTGTGTAAAGGAGAGTTGAGTAAGTTGACATAAAAGTCTCTCAAAAAAAATGTAAAGTTTAACCGAATATACTTATCCTCTCTCTACTTTTCCACACATCTCTTGCATCCGCAAGCCAATTTAAGTATTTTTATTCTACTTTGTGAAAAGAATTTTTCTTGAATGAATACACTTTTTTCTCTCGCTACCATTGCTTTGATTGTTGTCGGAAGCGTGTATGCTCTCTACATTCTGTACTTCCTGCGAGGGCTTTCACGGCTGAGAGGTGGAAGGAATGATCGTAAATTTTCCGTCGCAGTCATTGTTGCTGCCCGCAACGAAGAACGTTACATCGAACAGTGTGTCCGTTCGCTGCTGAATCAAGACTATCCGCGCGATAAATTCTCTATCGTTGTTGTTGACGACGAATCAACTGACAACACGGCGAAGATTGTTGAACAGTTGTCGAACGAATATCCCAATCTTCGTCTTCTTCATGCAGAAGGAAACAGACCGGCGGTTTCCCCGAAAATCAACGCGCTTGAAAAAGGCATACGAAATACATCAAGCGAACTTATTTTCACTACGGATGCCGATTGCTTCGTCGGACCACAGTGGATTTCTTCTCTCGTAAAATGTTTCGATGATATTGTCGGCGTTGTATCGGGCGTAACAATTTTCAAAAAAACTGAAAATATTTCTCCGCTCCTTTTCGGATTTCAATACCTCGATTTCTTTTCTCAAACCGCGTGCGGCGCCGGGGCAATCGGCATGAACGCAGTGAACAATTGCAACGGCAGCAATATGGCGTTCCGGCGCTCGGCATTTGAAGCAGTCGGAGGATATGCTGAAATCTCTCATGTCAACTCCGGCAGCGATTCTCTTCTTGCACAGCGTATCCTTGCCGCTACGCCATGGCGAATGAATTTTGTCTATACACCGGAATCGCACGTGACCACGCTTCCCCTGGCAAGCTGGATGGAGGTTCTTCACCAGCGGATGCGGTGGGCCGGCTCAACACCAAATTACAGGTGGACGGCACTGATCTTTCTTGTCGCTTCGTTTTTTTTCTATCTCTTGCTGTTTCTTTTCCTGCCCGCTTCTTTGATGTATCCTTCCACGATGTTTGCTGTCCTCATCATCTTCTTCATCAAGATTCTTCTCGATGACCTGATCATCACGAAGTTCACGAAGATGACAGACATTAAAGGATTAAAAAAATACTTTTTAATCTCGGAATTGATTCATGTACCGTTTATCCTTCTTGCAGCGATCGGAAGCTTGACAAGAAAATTTGAATGGAAACAGCGACACATGAAACGAACTATTGAGCAGACTGTCTGAATTTGAAATTTCGATTACGTCAAGCGTCATTGAGGTTATTATTTCTTATCGCCAAGCCGCAATGGCACACTATGTTGATTGAAAAACAATTCCTTACTTCCCTTTCCACTCCGGTTTCCGTTTTTCCACAAACGCTTTCATTCCTTCCTTCTGATCTTCTGTCGAAAAGAGCATGTAGAAATTTTTCCGCTCGAATTCCAACCCGCTTTCAATTGTCGTATCAAACGCCTTGAGGATCGCTTCCTTGCCAAGTTGAAGCGCGACAGGCGGTTTCGAGGCAATTGTTTTGGCAAGATTCTTCGCTTCTTCGAGAAGATATTCGTTCGGAACAACTTTCACCGCTAATCCCCATTGCTTCGCTTCTTCGGCAGTGATCATTGCGCCGCTGAGCACCATTTCCATCGCCTTGTATTTCCCAACCGCGCGCGTCAGCCGCTGCGTTCCTCCTGCGCCGGGAATTACGCCGATGCTGATTTCCGGCTGGCCGAATTTTGCCGACTCCGATGCAATGATAATGTCGCACGTCATTGCAAGCTCGCAGCCGCCGCCGAGCGCGTAACCGCCGACCGCGGCGATGAGCGGCTTCTTGAATTTCCGAATGCGGTCCCAACGTGAAAACATATCGCGCCGCAGCATTTCCACAGTCGAGGCGTCAGCCATTTCTTTGATGTCAGCGCCTGCGGCAAATGCTTTTTCATTGCCGGTGAGAACCACACAACGAACATCATCCTCTTTTTCCAGCTCGTCTAACGCGTCAACCAATTCTTTCATCAGAGCAATGTTGATCGCGTTCAGCACATCGGGACGGTTCAACTGAATGAGCGCGTACCCGTTTTCTTTTGTCACAATGATATTGGAATAGTTCATAGGAGTTCTTTCTGCTTTAATGGTAGGTTGTAAATGAATTTTTAACAGGCGTGCCGTTGAATGAGTTTTCAATAAAAGTAATGTGCCACAAATCCGCCACGCCGTCATCAATGATCTTCAAATAAAAATCATTCGAGCCGTGTCGTTCTACAAGCACGCGCGATTCGGCAGGCGCGGCACCGCCGATACACGGATTCGGTTTCACAAATCCGAGAACGGAAACAACTGCGGTGTCCCCTACCCACATTTGCGAGACGCGAATTGAGGAGCCGAAGCACGGAAAAAAATCGAACGTGCGAAACGCAAGCACTGCATCTCCGTCAACTTTCTCGACACGAAGTAAATAATAATTCGGCTGGGAGAATGTTGTTGCTATGAATACAAATGATAAAATAATTGAGCCGATAAAAAATATCTCTTTTGACGGACCGCATCTAAAGAGCGTCATTCCCGCCAAGGCAGGAATCCGTTTTGTTCGCTTGATCTTCGCAAATATTCCTCCAAACGTTTTCATTTACGATGCCGCAGCTTCTTATAGTCAATTGTACGCCTTTCATTGAATGCACGGATCCCTTCCACAATTTCCGGCGCCGATGTATGAACGGTGAGCCAGTCTTTTGCGTGACCGATCGTCATCGCCCACGAAAAATTCCGCCAGAAATTCAATTGCTCTTTCGTGTAGCGTGTGCATTCGGGAAGCTTGTTCACGAGCGTTTCCGTCATCGCAGCAACGGCACTGTCCAACTTCCTTCGCGGCACAACCTGATTGACCAGCCCCCACGCAAGCGCTTCTTTTGCCGAAAGTTCTTTACCAAGCATCAATATTTCCCGCGCGCGCCGGTCGCCGACGATAATCGGCAGCCACTGCGTGCCGCCCGCCGCCGCAACACTGCCGCGTGCAGTTCCAACATGCTTGATGGTGACATCGCTCGCCGCGATTGCAAAGTCGCACGACATTTGCAATTCGTTTCCGCCGCCGACAACCATTCCGTTCAACCGTGCAATCGTCGGCTTGCCGATGTTCCGCAGGCGCTCGAACGTTTCAATGAAGACGCCCATCCACTTATAAAAATCATCCGGCTTCGAAAGAAAATCATCGTTCCATTCCTTAATGTCGGCGCCGGTGCAAAATGCTTTTGTTCCCGCACCGGTAATCACGATCACTGCAACATCATCGTCCCATTGCGCGCGCTGGAACGCTTCGCCAAGTTCCTGCAGCATTTCAAGATTCAGCGCGTTGTAAACGTGAGGGCGATTCAACGTAATTATCGCAGAAAATTCCTGCATATGATAAAGAATGGTGGAATATTTTTTCTCCGGATGGGAATATTTGCTCATAGATCTTCGGCAGATTGTGTGTGAATGTGTTGGCGATAATATAGCCCACGCATCGGGAAAAAGCAATTGCATCGTTGACTTCTTTGCGTTAGATTGTGTCAATAATGACTCGCGGCATAAAAATCATGGAGGCTCTTATGAAAATCTTTCGTTTAGTTCCCGTCACATCTCTTGCTCTTTTGTGTATGACGGCAATCTCCAGCGCGCAAATGAACTCTCCGACATCCAAAAAGTACACCATCGTCATTCACGGCGGCGCGGGAACAATCAGCAAATCAATTCCCGATTCAGTGAAAGAGACATATCTCAAATCTCTTTCTACTGCGTTGAATATCGGCAAAGAAATCCTTGAACACGGCGGAACAGGATTGGATGCGGTCGAAAAAGTTCTTAACTATTTTGAATCCGATCCGAAATTCAACGCCGGCATCGGTGCGGTGTACACATCGGCGGGAACGCATGAGATGGACGCTTCGATCATGGACGGACGCGATCTTTCCTGCGGCGCCGTGGCAGGAGTGCAGCACATCGCGCATCCCATTTCCTTGGCGCGCCTCGTGATGGAAAAAACTCCGCACGTTCTTCTTGCGTACGACGGTGCAGAAAAATTTGCGCAAAGCGTCGGTGTTGCGCTTGTTCCTTCAACATATTTCGATACGCCGGAGCGGTTGAAACAACTGCACGAGATGCAGAAAAAAATAAAGGAAGGAAACCACGGAACGGTCGGCTGCGTCGTGCTCGATGAATATGGAAATCTCGCCGCCGGCACTTCCACCGGAGGAATGACGAATAAAATGCCGGGGCGTATCGGCGATTCGCCGCTGATCGGCGACGGAACGTACGCGAACAACAAAACGTGCGCTGTCTCGTGCACGGGTTGGGGAGAAAAATTTATCAAAAACACTGTCGCGTTCAATGTCTCAGCGCTGATGGAATACAAAGGAATGACGCTGAAAGAAGCCGCCGATGAAATGATCTACAAACGATTGCAACCCGACGACGGCGGACTCATTGCCGTTGACCGCGGCGGAAATTATACAATGCCGTTCAATACAACAGGAATGTTCAGGGGCGTTGCGACATCTTCGGGAACGTTTGAAGTTAAGATTTGGAAATAATGATATACTAACACAAAACCCCCGGCGTTATTGCCGAGGGTTTTGTGTTTTGAAATCCCCCTAAGTGTTCTGCGCGTCAATCAACAATGTACGGTATTCCCCAAATTTGCGAGCTGAACTGCGTGGAGTCGTCGAACACTGCGCTTCGCGGCACTGCGCCGACCATCACGTTATGCCTTCCTGCCCATGCGCCATGCCATGACGATTCGTACACGCGCGTGTACGTTCCGTTGCCGTTCGATGTTGAGCTGACAAGTCTCATCGGTGCGCGGTACGACCACGCGTTGTTGAAAATCACCGGCCTTCGCGCTGCGACCAAGTCGCTGTCCGGGTCGGTGCTGTTCACTGTCACCTGAATCTTGAATGCCTCTTCCATGTCTTCGTGAAGTTCTTCAAGACAATGATGACCCTTTACTCCCTGCTGCAAATAAAAATTGAGCGGATCGGTCACTTCAATCGTATCGGTGCCGACGTAGAAATCAACTTTCTCGATGGTGATGCCGTGGCTCGAGGTCGTTCCTCCCTGCATTGCAGAAACCTGGCGCATTTTCCAGTTCCATCCGTGATGCATCGAGTCCGCCATCTTTGTGAATTTCACTTTTCGCACGGAGCTTTCCGTGAACGGTTTGTAGATTGTCGTATCGCCCATCGAATCCGGACGCGCTTCGCAAATCCAGATATTGCCGCCCCACGTGTTCGTGATTGTTGCAACGACCGTCACCGAATCCACCTGATCGTACGACACATTCCGTGAAACCGTTGACCAATCAATTTTTCTTCCCCACGCTATCACATTGATCGCAGTTGTTGATTTCGCCAACGAGGCGCTGCCGTCATTCAACATTGTTGCATCGTTGGTAAAAAGCGCATCACTCGAAATCATATTACTGATTGCCGTTTGATCCGCGCTCGACAACGACGTTCCAATCGGACCGGCAGGATTCGAACAACCGCTGAACCAAAGTACAAGCACCGCGCTCACACAGAGCACGCCAACAAAAATTCGCTTCATAAAGCCTCCTGAATGAAGAAAAATAACAAGAATACTCGTTCTTTAGGTAACAATCATTGTGCCAACAAAAAAAGAAGCGAAATTCTATTATTTTTGTAGATAGAAGGGAAAATATGTGCAGGTCTTGCGCAGACGAGCGCAGGTTTTGCGCGAGGCAAACTTAGATGTCCGACACTTTAAAGGTGTCGGACACCTTTATTCCTCATTCTTCCACTTCCGCATACAACAACGTCACAAGCTTTGCGGCAAACCCCATCAAATCTTTTCCGGCGGCGCGTCCTTCGGGTGAGCCGAGTGCGGCATCGAGTGCATCTTTCGAGTCGAAGTACATCTCGCACATCAAATAATGCGACGGCTCGCCGATAACAGAGCCGGTGATCTTCGCAAGCTCCACGCGCCGAAGCCCCGGCATTTTCTTCACGAGCGGCGTATGAACGGCGTAATAATGTTTATCGAATTCCGCCTTATCATCCGGTGCGTTGTAGAGAGCAATTAACTTTACCATCGGCAATCTCCTTTCCGTCTTGAGCAGAACCACTACGTCTCGAAGACACTAAGAAAAAGGTTCAAGATTCATGTTTCAGGGTTCAATAAGAAAATATAACAAAAGAATGATCAATCTGCGAAGAACATTCGTTGAATTTGGACCGCTAATTTTCTATACTTCTGAACATGACAGCAAGGCTACAACAATCAAAGCAAACATCACGTTCACATGCACACATTCTCTTCAAAAAA
>JAGWND010000152.1 GCA_028873075.1 Bacteroidota bacterium | reverse complement strand
GCACAATCACAATCCAGATCGTCGCGGTTGCTCCGGTCCCCGCGGCTGCCATCAGCCGCCGGTACAAAAGCGCGAATGCCGCCAACACGATAAATGTTCCGGTGAAGTAATACCAAAATTGTTTGCCGAAGCCCGTAATGCGCAAAAGCGTTCCGCAATGCTGGCATTTGAGATATCCCTTTGCTGACTGGGTTATGGAAACGCCCTGGCGTGAAAATGTATTTCGCAGAAATGAAGTTGCCGGCTGATTACACGATGGACAGTTCATACGCTCTCCTTTTTAGGTGATGAGCAATTTTATATTTTTACCTCGTTCCCGAATTCCGTTTAGGGAACGTCTTCTTTTTGAAATTCTGTTTCCCTCTAACCTTGCGAAGCAGAGCTTCGTTGCTTAACGTTCCCAACGTGACGTTGGGAACGAGGCGAACATGATATTGCAGATAAGGTGAAAAAAAATCATTCGATGCTACCTTTATCTTTGTTCCTGTGTCCAGCCCGAAGGAATGAAACCAACCCTGAGCCAGCCGCAACTGCAAGGCTTGACGTGATGAATAATTTTACAAGTTCAGTTTGCGATTCGAGCATTGCAACTAAGGTCAAGATAAAAACGACTGTCATTGCGAGCGAAAGCAAGTACACCACACGCTTATGTTGTATATGCTCAAATTCGAGTTGTTCACGTTCCAACTCATTTTTCTTTTTAAAATATTCGTTCACAGAATTGATTGTAGTAGCAAGAAGGTCGCTGACTGTTTGTGTTACCTTCTCAACATTGGTTACTCGTTTGTCAAGCTGTCCAACTTCTACTTTAGCTGTAAGTGGAGATTGGCTCATTGTGCCCACTTCCTTTGGGCTTCTTATGGCATTATTGCCTTTTCTCGGCATTAGTTACTCCTTCTTTGAGAACATAATGAAAGAACGTCGCTAACTACAATTTTATTTACTAATGTTCATCTTTCTACCAAACATATATTCGGAATCTCGGTTGCCTTTAAAATGTATTTGTTGATACTTGATTTTTGTCCCCTTCTGATTTAAAAGATCATGACCTTCCAAAGTGGCATATTTAATTAACTGCCTCTCTAATTTTTTTACATTCTTCTTATACCCCATTGTTCCGTTTTTGCCTTGGATCTGGCAAAACATCAAAAACTTGTTACCATTAATTGCGTTCTTAATTCCCATCATGAGTTTCAAATTGTTGAACTGCTGTTCCACCCTTCGGTGTATGTTATCCGCTTTACCTATATATAAGATAGTGATTGAATTCCCCCATTTATTGTAGAAGGCATAACATCCGCCGTAGTAAGGAATTTCATCGAAGCTTATTTGATAAATGAGGTTCTCATTTCGACCATTTCTTAGTTCAATTGGTTTCTTCCAATTTGCTTTGATCTGCATATCATTACCTTTCAATTGTTTTATCTCGTTCCAAATTCTAGCTGGAAACGAGATGAACAAAACTTATATAATGGGTAGGCTCAAAGCAGCTATGGCTGCTTTTGCACTTTCAAGGACTTCCGCGTGCCATCGTAATAAATTGGTCATCTCGTTTCTCTTGTTGTCTATCGGCAATCGTTCAACGGCAACATATTCTTGCATACAGAAGCCTAGTTGGTTTATTGCATTGTTCAATTTCGCACTGGTAGGTTCTTGATAATTAAGCAAAAGCTGAACACGACTTATCAAATTGACTGTTCTTCCGTAATCGACTCCTCTGTTACTCTGTGGATCAGAGGTTGATAACATCTCTGAAATTGCCTCTCTGATAGAATCGACCCTCTTTTCTCTGAGGCGTGATATTTCTTCGTTCTGTATCTGTTGAAAGATACGTTCTCTCTCTGCTTTGATGACTGCTTTGGTTACACGTAATTGAGTGAGCACTGAGGCAACAGCAACAATTACTGTACCACCAACTCCAATGAGCGCTGCAAAAACGGTGTCTGACATAATATTCTCTAAATGCTAGTAGTGTCTCAATGAACTATGTGGTTATCTATTTTTAATTTGAGTGGCAATTTATCTTGTCTCCTAATTTTATCTGGAGCGTTATTAACTTTGCGAAGTAGAGCTTCGCTGCTTAACGTTCCTAATGCGACGTTGGGAACGAGACAATAGATTATTGAGCCCTCACTGAGTGGCTTGATGATTATGGTTCGTTTCATGTGGGCCGAGTGACAAATGTCCTCACAACTATTTGCTAACCACATTATGTCGTTTAACCACCAAAATATTGTTTATTGTTATTGTCCCGCCCGAAAGCGGCGGGACGCTCATTCCAACAATAATTTTACCTGCACGTTGTTTGGTAAAATTAGTTGGAATGACGCTAAACGCAATCCGCCAAAAGGCGTGGCGGACAGGTGCGTCTATTTCTTTTTTGTGTAATCATCTTTTGGTGTGAAAACTCTTCTCCACGCAGCCCCGTGTTCGGTAAGGGACTGTCTCGCCGTCCTCTCAAAAAAATCAACTCGCGCTGCGGCGAACAGCCGTCAATAAAATTGACTGCCCCCCAAAGTAAATAAAACATTCACGAAGGTCAAATTAAAAAACCACATTATAAGCGTGGCTGCCTCGTCGTGGGAAACTGCCCTCACTCGAAATATCTGTTATTCATTCTCCCTGCCGAAACCGATAAGCCGGCGCTTCGGCTCCGTAGGTGCCATAAGCTCCCGAATCGCATCAAACACAACCTTAAACTGAGCATCGTATTTCTTCTCCAGCAGCGCGAGCTTGTGTGCGAGTTCTTCATTAGAGGCAAGCAGTTTACGCAAGTGTACAAATGCACGCATGATCTCGATATTCACCCGAATAGCCCGTTTACTTCTCAGAATGCTGGACAGCATTGCGACACCCTGCTCAGTAAATGCATAGGGTGTTGCCCTGCGTAAGCCGCCCCATCTTGAAGTCACAATCTGTGATTTCAAGTTCAGAAACTCATCCTTTGTCAGTTGAAACATGAAGTCTTTTGGAAAACGTTCGGCGTTTCTTTTTACCGCCTGCACCAGCACACGCGGCGCCACTTGATATAGACCGGCAAGGTCTGTGCTGAGCATAACCTTCTCGCTGCGCAGAAAATAGATGCGCTGTTCAATTCGATCTGTTGGAATAAGTGAATGGGTTGTTTTCATCATTGAGTGTTGTAAAAGTAAAACTCTGCCCCTGTATAAAGTAAGGGACCGTCTCGCCGTCCTCTCAAAAAAATCAACTCGCGCTGCGGCGAACAGCCGTCAATAGAATTGACTGCACCCAAAGTAAATAAAACGTTTGCGAAGGTCAAGCCAAAAATATGAGTTGAACATCCTTAAATTCCAGCTCTTTTGCCCGAATTAGCTGCTTTTTACTTGATCAGCAGCAGTTTCTTCGTTTCCGCAAAGCTCCCCGCTTGCAACCGGTAAAAGTAAACTCCGCTCGGCAGTGAGCTCGCATCGAAATTCACCTCGTATGTTCCCGGCGCTTTTTTCTCGTTCACCAACGTTACAACTTCTCTTCCCAAAATATCGTACACTTTCAATGTTACAAATCGTAAATCGGCGATCGTAAATTGAAAATGCGTGCTGGGGTTGAACGGGTTCGGATAATTCTGATATAAGCTGAATGAATGAGGCGATGCGCTCGACGACGGTACACCGACAGGTATTGAATTAAAAACCGAAATCGAATTTAACGCCTCTCCGGTAAAATCAAAGAGCGTTACATTTTCCCACGGAGAGCCGAACTGAGGAGCTGAAATCCAATCCGGCTCCCAATAAAAGAATCCTGATCCTTTATTGTCCGGAATGCTTGAGACAATGTGAATTACATCCCGAAGGAAATTTTTCTGTCCTTCCACACTTGCCGGATATCCCGGCAGAAGCTGGCTGGAATCTCCGACAATGTTTGCCGCGTTGTCGTTCCAGCCTAACGTCCACGGGTATGCTGTTTCTGCAACGATAATCTTTTTGTTGTAGCGGACCGCCAGATCGTTCATATTATTTTGAAGTGCCGGCAACGTTCCCTGCCACCATGGATAATACGACAAACCGATAACATCAAAGCTGACTCCCTGCGCCGTTAGATTATCAAAGAACCATCTGCTGGCGGAATTGTCTCCTCCTTTGTCAATGTGAATCATAATGCGAATTGTCGTATCAACATCCTTCACGCCCTGAATGCCTGCTTTCAAAAGTGCGGCAAAATTGCTCCAGCCGGTGGAATCGTTGAGCTTGCCGTTGGGCCACAACATTCCGCCTGTTATTTCATTTCCGATTTGCACCATATCCGGAGTTGCGTTGTGATTTTTCAGAACGGTAATGACATTTTTCGTGTACGAGTAAACGCTATCGGTTAAATCAGTGAATGAAAGATTTGCCCATGCCGCCGGTTTTGTTTGATGGCCCGGATCCGCCCACGTATCGGAGTAATGAATGTCAAGAAGAAATTTGAATCCCCTGGCTTTAACTTTTTCGGCAAACGTTGCGGTCGAATCCAAGCCGCAGTAACCATCTAACGGGGAGTGCCAAAGGCGAAGACGAATATAGTTTGCACCGCTTTGCTTAAAAATATCAAGTACATCTTCCGGGTTACCATTCAGTTTCCACACGCCGCCGGCGTTTTCAATTTGTGGAGCAGCAGAAATGTCTGCTCCCCGAATGAATGTGCTGTCTTGCGCATCTGCAGCGCAGTGAAAGAGAAAAATCGCCGCGAGAAAATATATGTCTTTCATTCAAATCCTGGTTTCCGGCCTCTGATCCCGCCAAAAAGCGGCGGGATTTCGCTTCGCTCAACTTCTGACTGCTGTCAACTACCCGCCACAATCTCCTGCAGCTTCATCCGTCGCAACTGCTCGTTTACTGCTTTCACATCTTTTGTTTCAATCTCATTCCACCGTCCGAGCAACTCATGAAGCGATTTCTGCAGCTGTTCAACTCCCGCCACCGCCTGCGCTGTCGGCTTCACATCGGCGCTTTGCAGTAGTGCCATGAGGTATGCTTCTTTCGTCTGCAAGCCGGAGAGCGTTTCTTTTCCGTGCTGTGCAGTTTCAATGCTGGAATAAACAACGTCTATATCACCCTCCGCGTCGCCCCCCTGGAGCGCAGCAGCGCGGCTGAGAAGCATCGTCAGAGATTTCTTCGTTTGTTCATCGTTCACATTCGGAAGAAGTGCTTTCACTTGCCGACGAAGCGTTGTTATTTTTTCTATTGCCGCATATAATTGATGCAGACCGGAATAGCATTCCATTGAAAGCGTGTACTGCTCATGAAGTTCTTCCGGGGTTGTATTCACGCGTGGGTCCATTTTTACCGTCAGCGGCTGTGAATATGTTTTTCCGTCAACGGTGAGTTTAACAATGTATTCGCCGGGCTGCACCCACGGTCCAACTGGTCTGCTCGGCGTGTCATGATAAACCGCGGCGATCGGATACGAGCGAGGAATTCCTTCCGGCGGTGCAAAGTGCAAATCCCATACGAATCGCTGCATTCCCGGTTTCGCAGAAAGAATCTGCGGCGGGCGAATCCAGTACGTCGGGTGGGGCAGAGTCGTAGAATCAATTTCTGGAACGTCGTTACTCGAAAACTTCCGAACGGGTTTTCCCTCGTGATCAAAAATTTCGAGCGAAACTTCTTTTGCATCGCTCTTCAAGTAATAATCAATGATTGCTCCGTCCGGCGGGTTTTTGCCAGCCGGCTCATCCGGCGGAAGAGGGGTGTCGGTGTTCATATCCCATCGTACGCGGTACGCATCTTCGGGTTTGAAGAGAAATGCTTCCGCGTGTGCGGCGCCGCTGGTTTGGCGAAGCAACGTGATGTCATCCAAAATCCAAAATGAGCGTCCATGCGTCGCGGCAACAAGATCATTCTCGTGAATCGCCACATCGCGGACCGAGCTTGCCGGCATGTTGAGACGAAGCGGTTGCCATGTATCGCCGTCGTTGAACGAAACGAACACAGCCTGTTCGGTTCCCGCAAAGAGCAATCCTTTTTGTTGCGGGTCTTCCCGTACAGCATTGACAGGTGCATTATCAGGTAAACCGTTGACGATTTCCTTCCATGTTTTGCCCCCGTCATGTGTTCGGTAAATATGCGGATGCAGATCGTCGAGACGCAAGCGGTTGACGGCGACGTACGCTGTTTGCATGTCGAAATGTCCGGCATCTATCTGTGCGATCTTGCTCCACGCAGAAATTCCTTTCGGCGTGACGTCGTTCCAATGTTTTCCGCCGTTCCATGTCATATGAACCAGCCCGTCGTCCGTACCTGCCCAGATCACATTCACGTCTTTTGGTGAGGGAGCAACCGCATAGATGACACCGCGCCTTGGCATTGAATCGAGTTTCGTCGTGTGAAAAATTCCGACGCATGCCGGCACCTCCGGCTTTTCTCGCGACAGATCGGGACTGATAGTTTCCCAGCTATCGCCGCCGTTCGTTGTTTTGAAAAGCACGTTCGATGCAAGAAATAAAATGTGCGGGTCAACAGGAGAAAAAAGAATCGGCATTGTGCGGATGAAGCGGTACTTTCCCGAACGCACCGCTTCCGGTGCAACGTTTTGCACCTGACCGGTGGCGCGGTTGTACTTGCTTACTTTTCCGCCGAAGATAATGTTCGGGTGAAGCGGGTCGGGCGCGATGTACGCATACTCTTCTGCCGCTACCGGATGCCAATCGCGGAAGGTGATTTCGCCGTCGTTGCCGCGGCTTGCAATTCCGGCCGAGCCGCTCTCCTGCTGTCCGCCGTACACGTAATATGGAAATTGATTGTCTGTGGCGACGTGGTAAAGCTGCGCCGTCGGCTGATTGTACCACGAGCTCCACGTCTCGCCTCCGTTCACCGTGATGATTGCGCCTTGATCTCCGGTGACGAGCATGATGTCGGAATGATTCGGGTTGATCCAGATATTTTGATAATCATCTCCGCCCGGCGCACCTCGAATTGCTTGCCAGTCTTTTCCGCCATCGGTTGATTTCCATAATGAGATGCTTGTGCTGAACAGCGTCTCGGAATTCTTCGGATCAACCGCAATCTCCGGCAAATCGCCGCCGCCGATGCGTCCAAGCGCTCTGCCATCGTCAGGAATTTTTTGCCAGTGCTCGCCTTTGTCATCGGAGCGGTACAGTCCCATTCCTTTTCCCGTGCCGTACGTATTTCGCTCCGTTGTGCTGATGACAGTGTAAACGATGTTCGGATTGCTTGGCGAAATTGCGATGTGCGTTTGCACCAAACTATCGGTCAATCCGTTTGTGAGTTTACGCCATGTTGTTCCGCCATCGGTGGATTTGAAAATTCCTCCGTTCGTGCCGTTCCACGATCCGTTTTCCCACGGACCTTCGCGATCTTCCCACAGCGTTGCGAACACAATGTTTGGGTCGGAAGGATCAATTGCGACATCATCGCCGCCGGTGTTTTCATCTTTGAATAAAACCTTCTCAAAAGTTTTTCCTCCATCAACAGAGCGATAGATGCCTCGTTCTTTATTCGGTCCGTATGGATGGCCGAGCACGGCGACAAAAATCCTGTCGGGATTTTTTTGATCGATGGCAATTTTCGGGATTTGTTGTCCGTCTCTCAAGCCGAGGTGTGTCCATGTTGTTCCAGCATCGGTAGATTTGTAAACGCCGTCGCCGACAGAAAGATCAGGGCGGTGTAATCCTTCACCGCTTCCGACATAAATAATATTCGGATCGGAAGGAGCGACAGCGATTGTGCCGATGGAACCGGTGGGTTCGCTGTCGAAGATCGGTTTCCATGTCCGTCCGTAATCGTTTGTTTTCCATACGCCGCCGTTGCACACACCGATGTAGAAAACGTTCGGCTGTTGAGCTGCACCCGCCGCACCTACAGTTCTTCCGCCGCGGTACGGACCGATCATTCTCCAGCGCAGGTTTTGATAGAGATTCGGATTAAATTCCTGCGCGGTTGCAGAAAGGAAAAGAACCGCCAGCGAAAAAATTGTGAACAGAAACTGTCGGAATCGAAACATGCTTTACCTCAAAAATGTTTTTTTCGTAACAAAAGTTATCCAAAAAAAGTTGAATGTCATTCCCAAATGCTTTGTCGGGAATCTAATTATTGATAATCCAGTTTTAAAAATGGACTCCCGCTTTCGCGGGAAAGACTATTATTTTTTTTCATCGTGCGCCGGCAATGCGGAATCTAAAAATGTCACGAAATCTTTCTTCAACTGCTCAAGAGACGGTTTGTTAATGTACACCATATGCCCCGATTGATAATAAGTCAACGTAATATTTTTTCGGACCGACGGGGCAAGCTGCATTGTGTTGACGGTGTACTGCGTTGCAAGGAACGGCGTTGCAAGATCGAAGTAACCGTTCGCGATCCAGACTTTCAAGTACTTGTTTTTGGTCATAGCGTCACGCAGCGTTTCTGCGACATTCAGATATTCGTTCTGGACGTTGTTGAAATTCCACGGCTGCACACGTCCGGTCAGAATTTCGTACGGGATATCGTTCTTGTAGCCGAGGTTCCTCCGGAGATAATCGTTGATCGTTGCAGTGAACGGTGCATACACGCCGGCGTCGTAGCTCGGATCGTAATCGGGAGTTGCGCCCGCCGCGTCGCGGTCAATTCCTTCGAAGCGGCTGTCGAATCTGCCGACTGTTCTGCGCTCGCTGCGCATCAATTCTTTGCAGAAACGGAATATGTTCATGCGAAGATTTGTTTCTTCGATATACTGCGGCGAGAGTCCTGTAAGGCGCGCAAGCTC
>JAGWND010000151.1 GCA_028873075.1 Bacteroidota bacterium | reverse complement strand
AATCGAGCGGCTTTCCGATGTAATGAAAATCGAGTTTCATTTCGCCGAGCTCAGGAAACCCAGGAATGTCGAACAGCGGCAGCAGTTCAGGAACATCCGCCGGCTGAATTGAAGATCCCCTCGATTCAATATTCATCGTCAGGTCTTCCGGGCGGTGAAGATTCGACAATGTACCGGAAAGGTTGATGAGCGAATGACGCGTTGCAGCTTCCAATATTTTAATTTGCAGGTTACCGAACTCGCCGTCAATAATCGCATAAAGAAAAACTGAACCGCGCAGAAAATCGAGCGATGGAAGAAATCGCTGAAGGTCCTCCGCAGCGACTGTGCTGGAAGAAATTTTCACCGAAACCGGCGCCGTGCGCAGTGCGGCAAGGTCGGGAACGGCAAAAACATCGACCGAGCGCAGTGCGGCGGAGAGTTCGACGTGCGATTGCGGCGTTGCAATAACAAGCTTCGTGACTTCGGCACCGGAGCGGGAATAATGGATATGCGCTGCGAGATGGTTCAGCTTCAATCCGTTCGCGGGCGACTCAAACGAAATGTTGGCAACAGTAATATCCTGCTCCCGCCCCGAAATGACGCCCTTCAACTCGACCATGATATGCTGCACGTCGAGATTCGAGAAATCTACAGTACGGCGCGCGATGGAATCGGGCAATCCACGATTTCCGCTTGCGGTCGAATCAATCAGCCGGAAGCGCGCATCCCTGATCTTCAAATTCTTCACGGAAACAATCCATGGAGAGGGAAGCGTATCCGGCGCAGATTTTTTCTTCGCGAGATGATCAACATTCCAGCTTCCGTCTGCATACCGAATGAGCGTGAAGGACGGTTGGTCAAGGGAAACGCCGCCGAGAGCAACCCGCTTGTTCCACAAAGCGAGCGGATCGTAGCGAACAGCAATCTTCCCGCTTTCGACAAAAGGGTGATCATCAACATACATGATGAGTGTGTCGAGGGAAAATCCTGTTACAAGGTTTCCGTGAATCGGTCCGAGGTACACTCGCGCGTTGAGGTTGTCTTGAAGAAGAGTGTAAAGCGTTGAGCGGAGCGTTTCTCTAAACGCTCTGGTTTGGGAGAAGAGCGTGATAACGACCAACAGCACAATAACAGAAGCGCCTACATACAACAATATTTTTGAAACTTTTCGCGTCATTCATCACGCCTTCCCCAAAGGGATTTTCTCTGAAGGAGTCCCGACACTCCGTGGCAGCACCGGCTCCGTGTACCGCGCTTTGATCACGTCAATAATAGTAGTCGTCGAACGATTCGGAACGAACGGGATCGTCCGCACAGTTCCGCCGGCGGCTTCAACGACATCCTTCCCGATAACATCGTTCACATCCCAATCGGCACCTTTCACAAGCACATCCGGCACCAACGCGGAAATGATGCTGAGCGGCGTTTCCTCCGCAAAGATACAAACCGCATCCACTGGTACAAGCTGCGAAACAAGATATGCGCGGTCGTCTTCCGGCACAATCGGCCGCAAAGGTCCTTTGATGCACCGCACCGATGCGTCGCTGTTGACACCGACGATCAACACATCGCCCAGCTGTTTCGCGGCCGCAAGATATTCTCCATGACCGCGGTGAAGAATATCGAACACGCCGTTCGTGAACACTACTTTTCTTTTTTCCTCTTTCCATACCGCGCGTTTGCGAACAAGATCGGAAAGAGCGTACGTTTTACCCGACATTAATACAATCCTAAATCCGAATGTCTACATCCTAAGCAAATCCTCATATCAAAATCGGAATTCTTTCCTTTGCAAAGTTTATCTCTTTTGACACTGGGTCTTTGAAATTGTTTAGGATCGCGAAATCAGCGCTTCGTGCTTTTCTCATACGGATCATCAAGAATCGCCGACTTCAGTGCCGACGGCTTGATCGGCACAATGCCCACTTCGCCGCACACAACGCCGGCGGCATGATTGGCAAGATCCGCCGCTTCGAGCATCGGAACGGCACTTGCAAGTGCCATCGTCAGCGTAGCAATCACGGTGTCGCCTGCACCCGAGACATCCGCCACTGTGCGCGCCTGTGTCGGAATGTGCGCGACGTGCGAATCGGCTTCGATAAGTGTCATGCCGTTTTCACCGCGCGTTAACAAAACGGTTCCCGCGTTCAATCGCTGAAGAATTTCTTTTCCTGCGGCAACAACTTCCTCTTCCGTTGTGAGCTTCCTACCCAAAGCTTCTTCGACCTCTTTTTTGTTCGGTTTAAATACCGAAACATCCTTGTACTCGAAAAAGTTGTTGAACTTCGGATCTACCGTAATGATCGTTCGGTGCTCTCTTGCGCTTTTTACAATCTGCCGGATAAGCGGCGCCACAACAACGCCTTTATTGTAATCTTCAATAATCATCCCGTCGAACGATCCGATATGATTCTTCACAAAGGAAAAAATCTTTTCCTGCACCGCGTCAGAGATTTCTTTCTTCTGCTCATGATCAATTCTCACGACGTGCTGGTTATGTGCAATCACGCGTGTTTTCACTGTTGTCGGGCGTGTCTCGTCAACGACCAAACCCGCTGTTGAACAATGCTCGCTCTCCAAAATTTCTACGATGCGCTTGCCGTTCACATCGCCGCCGATAACGCCGATCGACACGGGGATTCCTCCGAGCGATTGAATATTGTGCGCAACGTTCGCTGCGCCTCCTAACCGTTCGGTTTCGTTTTCCACTTCCACAACAGGAACAGGGGCTTCCGGAGAGATGCGTCCGACGCTACCCCACACGTATTTGTCAAGCATCAAATCCCCGATAACGGCAATTCGCTTATTCTTGAAACGCTGAAGAATCTCGTTTAGTTTAGATTCGGAGAAAGAAGAAGGCACGCACGTGTCCTGTATCGTTCTGGTTGTATTGAAAAATATAGGGATTTACGCCGCGACAAGCAAGGAACGAGGGAATGTTGGAATAGCGGATTATTGGATCAACGGATGAACGAAATTCTTCAGCTTATTCCATTCCTTCCATCAATCCATTTCTGTGGTGCTATTTCGACTCGCTAAGATTGTACTGCTGAATTTTCGTGTAGAGCGTTTTCAAGCTGATGCCGAGAATTTTTGCGGCGACAATTTTATTCCACTTTGTCTGCCGGAGAACACCGTCAATGTGGTCGCGCTCGATCTCGCGCAGCGAGATTGTTGCGCCTAACTTTCCGTTGAAAGAGCCGACAGGAGGCGTAGCAGTAACAACATGACGAGGAAGCGCCAAATCTGCCGGACGGATGATTTCATTTGCAGAAAGGATTGCGGCGCGCTCGAGAACGTTTTCCAACTCGCGCACGTTGCCGGGCCAATCGTATTCATACAGCGCCTGAATCGCTTCTTCACTCAGTTTGACGGGACGATGCGGCTTCACTTTGCGCTCAAGAATATTCTGTGCAAGCAAGGGAATATCGTCTCGCCGCTCGCGCAGCGGCGGAAGCCGGAGCGTGATCACATTCAACCGGTACAGTAAATCCTCACGGAACCGTCCGGCTTTTACTTCGTCCTCCAGGTGACGGTTGGTAGCAGAAATAACTCTCACGCTGGATTTCAGCGTTTTGTTTCCGCCGACACGACGAAACTCTCCCGTCTGGATGAAGCGGAGGAGCTTCGGTTGAAACACCGGGCTGATCTCACCGACCTCGTCGAGAAACAACGTGCCGCCGTTCGCAATCTCGACCAATCCCTGACGCATTTGGTAGGCATCGGTAAACGAGCCTTTTTCGTGTCCGAACAGTTCGCTTTCGATCAGCGTTTCCGCAATCGAAGCGCAATTGAGCGCGACAAACGGTTTTTCGTTGCGCGGGCTGTTGCGGTACAGAAAATTTGCAAATAATTCTTTCCCCGTGCCGCTCGCCCCTTCAACCAGCACGGTTGAATCTGTCGGCGCAACGCGGCTTGCCAGCGCCAACACTTGCATGAACGCAGAGCTTTGCCCGATGATCTGCGACGATGACGCCATGCGCGCAAGCTCGGACTTCATCACTTTGTTTTCAATGAGAAGGCTGCGGCGCTCGAGCGCGCGCTCAATGACAGTAAAGAGCTCATCGGTGGAGTACGGCTTCGTCAAATAATGGAACGCTCCCAACTTCATGCACTCGACTGCAATCTTCACATCGCTGACACCGGTCAGCATGATGACCTGTGTATCAATGTAATGTGCTTTGATGAATTCCAGCACTTCCAAGCCATTGATGCGCGGCATTTTCACATCAAGCAGCACGCAGTCGAACGGCGCCGCCTGCACTGCATTGATCGCCTCGCCGCCGTCTGCCGCTGTCGTAATAATGTATCCCTGCGGAATCAGAAGCGCGCTCAGCATATCGCGGAACGCTGCTTCATCATCTACAATCAGGACCGATACTGTCGGCTTTGTTTTTGCCATCAGTTAATATTCTTCAACATGCCGAGAAGAAAATTCCAGAATTTCTCTACTGTATCAATATACAATTTTTCGTCAGGAGAATGAACCCCGGTCATTGTCGGTCCGAGTGAGACCATATCCATTCCCGGATAGCGTTCACCGATGATGCCGCATTCGAGTCCGGCATGCACTGCTTTCACTGCCGGTTCTTTACCGAACAGCGACATGTACGTTTCCCGCGCAATGCGCAGTATCCGCGAGTCCATGTTCGGCTTCCATCCCGGATAACCTTCGGACATTTTCACTTCCGCGCCGCCGAGAGCAAAAATGTTTGCAACTGCTTGGCAAATTTCGTCAATTTCCGACGCTACCGAACTTCGCTGGCTTGTTGTGAGAACGATTCGCTTCTTCTCTGTGCGAACGATCGCGACATTTGTTGACGTTTCAACTAACCACGAAATATCCGCGCTCATCTTCGTCACGCCGTGCGGAAGCGCTGAGATTGTTTGTAGAATTTTTTTCTGAAGCGGTTTCTTCAGCACTTTCACTTTCGCTTTTACGCCTTCCAGCGTGATTGCGAGATCCGGCTCAACCGTTTTCAATTCCGCTTCGATGATCTCATTAAACTCGCCGACTCGTGAGCTTGCTGCATTCAAATTTTTTGCAGGAAGAAACAGAAGTGCCTCCGCTTCGCGCGGAATTGCATTGCTTTTGTTTCCGCCGTTCATGGAAGCAATGCGCGCACCGAATTCAGAAAGAGCAAGCAGCACTCTGTTGATTATTTTGATTGAATTTCCGCGCCCTTTATCTATTTCAAGCCCTGAATGCCCGCCGCGCAATCCTTTCACGTGCAGCTTCACTGCCACATGTTTGGAGGGCACCGCTTCAAATTCTGCTTTCCATGCACCATCCGTGTTTCTTCCGCCGGAACAGCCGACATACAGCTCGCCTTCCTCTTCAGAATCAAGATTGAGAAGCGTTTTGCTTTTCAAAAAGTCCGGCGCAAGATTGTTTGCACCGGTCAATCCGGTCTCCTCATCCACGGTAAAAAGAAATTCAAGCGGGCCATGCTGGACGGACTTATCTTCCATAAGTGCGAGATTTGTTGCCACGGCTATGCCGTTATCGGCGCCGAGCGTGGTTCCGTTCGCACGAATAACATTTCCGTCGCGCACCAATTCAATCGGGTCTTTCAGAAAATTGTGAACGGTCACGTTATTTTTCTCGCACACCATATCGAGATGTCCCTGAAGGCATACCATCGGAACATGTTCACGTCCCTGCGATGCCGGCGTGCGGACGACGACGTTCATGAATTTATCCTGCACTGTTTCCAGGCCCAGTTTTTTCGCCGTTTGAAAAACGTAAGTTGAAATCTGTTTTTCATTTTTCGAGCCGCGGGGGATTCTGCTGATCTCGGCAAAATATTTCCACACAAGCTCCGGCTGTAATCCTTCGGTTGCGCTTGCCATAAAAACGTCCTTTCTTTTTTGTTCAGCCACACAGTCACTACGGCATGAAGAAATGATTCAGGATCCAAAATACAAGATATTTCGAGGGTTGAGATCCGAGTGTTGTGTGTTGACAATCTAATAATGAATCATGAATCTTGAATCAAATTTTTTTCGAACGCTGTGTGCCTTCGTGCATTTTAGTGACTACTTTGCCAACGGTTTCCTCGCTGTTTTGTACAGCGTGAATCCCATGATTCCGAAAATCACAACGCCTAAAATCTGATAGCCGCCGTCGCCGAACGCATTCGTGAGCCAGCCTTCAGCGCTGATCTTCTCGAAAAATTCAAATATGCTGTCGTTCACAGAAAGCAATGCAATGATCACTCCTGCGAGCGCGCCGCCGGCAACGAGTCCTGTCGCATACAGGCTGCCCGGGCCAAGCTCGCTTTCCTCAACCGTTTCGTGCTTGCGCTTCGCCGCCCAATCCGCCACGCCCTTGATCGCGCCGCCGACAAAGATCGGCGCTGTGGTTGACAGCGGAAGATACGCACCGACCGCGAACGAAAGCGCGTTGACGCCGCACAGCTCGACCGTAATGGCAAGAAACGCGCCGACGAGAACCACTTGCCAATCGAGATTGAACGAGAGAAGTCCTCTGATCAGCGTTGCCATCAATGTTCCCTGCGGCGCCGGAAATTTGTCGCTGCCGATAGCGTGAACAATTCCCTGCGTCATCATATCCGGAGTCGGCTGGTCGAGCAGTTTAATCGTTGCGCCGATGATGATTGATGAAACGATAGCGCCGATGAATAACGTCAACTGTTGGTATCTCGGCGTTGCGCCGACAAGAAATCCTGTTTTCAAATCCTGGCTTGTTGCACCGGCATTTGCAGCGGCGATGCAAATCATGCTGCCGACAACGAGCGCCATCGGCTCATAAAAGCTTCCTGTCCAGCCGACGGCAATAAAAATCAAACTTGTTCCCATCAATGTCGCAATCGTCATTCCCGAAATAGGATTCGAGCTTGAGCCGATGATACCGACAATGCGGCTCGACACCGTGACGAAGAAAAATCCGAACACAACGACAAGCACGCCGATCAGCAATTTGTTAAAGAGTGAGTTACCCGGAATCTGCGGAAAAAATGCCATGACGATCACCAAGCCGATGCTTCCGACAATCACTGTCATGAACGAGAGATCGCGCTCCGTGCGCACAACGCCGGCGGCGACTTGTTTATCTTTCAGAGAACTGAGGCTTTGTTTGAACGACGCAACGATCGTCGGGAAAGTTTTGATCAACGTGATCAACCCGCCCATGGCAACAGCTCCGGCACCGATGTTCCGGACGTACGCCCAGTACACTGCCGATGCGGTATCGGCAAACGTGTGCGTCGTTGGGTCCCATCCGCCTCTGCCGCCTGCTGTCATGATGTCTTTCAAATATCCCAACTTCACAAGCTGCCCCGCTATCACATCCTGCGGAACAAGCGAGGCAATCAAAGGAATAATGCCGAGCCATGCGAGAACGCCGCCCGCAACCAAGACACCCGCAATGCGCGGACCGATGATGTAGCCGACTCCCATGTACTCCGGCGTGATGTCCGCATTCAGCGTTCCCGACGGAAAAATTTTATTCGTTTGTTTCGTTACTAACGCCGGAACTTCAGCGACAACGTGAAACACTTTTTGCAGCATCGCGTACACAAGTGCGAAGCCCAACCCCTGATACGCGGTCTTTGCAAAGTCCCCTCCTTTTTCCCCGGCAATCAACACCGACGCGCAGGCAGTTCCTTCGGGGTACGGGAGATTGCCATGCTCGTTCACAATGAGAGAGCGGCGCAGAGGGATCATCATCAATGTTCCTAACAACCCGCCGAACATTGCGAGCGTGAGAATCGTCCAGTAGTTGAAAAAATCCGCTCCCGATTTTCCGCTGGCGCTCGCTGTGAGAAAAAGAAATCCCGGCAGCGTGAACACGACTCCCGCCGCGATGGATTCGCCTGCCGAGCCGGTCGTTTGAATGATGTTGTTTTCCAAAATCGTCGTGTGAAGAAATTTTCTGCCGAGAGAAATTGCGAGCACGGCGATCGGGATTGACGCCGAGACAGTCAAGCCGGCTTTCAATGCAAGATAGACCGACGCCGCACCGAATAAGATTCCGAACAACGCGCCGGTCACGACCGCTTTAACGGAAAATTCCGTGACGTTTTGCCCCGGAGCTATAAACGGCTCGTACTTGACGGAGTTTTTTGCAGCGGTAATTTCTGCCATGTAGTTCTCCTTAGAAATTGAACATTGAATATTGAGAATTGAAAATTGCCGAATTACGATTTCCGATTGACAATTGTTGGTACTTTCCATCCGCGCTTTTTACGCGGTATGGCGCGAAGCCGCCACGTGTTTCCATTGTCCGTCTTACATCTCTCATTTATTTCTCCCTCAGGTTCTCACATCTCAAAGGAATTTCTCCGGAACATCGCCCTGAACACGTACCCCGCGATCTGCGGATTTTCTTTCAGGCGACGAATCGAGTACGCGTACCACTGTTTTCCGAACGGCGTGTACACACGCAGACGATGTCCCTCCTCCACAAGCTGTGCTCTGCGTCCGCTTCTCACACCAAGCAGCATTTGAAATTCGTACTCCTGCGGCGTCAGGCGCATCTCCTGAATAATTTGAGATGCCGCATCAATCAGCACGTCGTCGTGCGTTGCAATGGCAGTGCGGCACTTCGCGTTGAAAAGAATTTTGAGAAGCCGGATGAAATTCTGCTGAATCTCTCCTCGGCCTTTGAACGCGATCGCCGACGGCTCGTTGTAAATTCCTTTGCATACACGCACGTTTGCACCTTCTGCGGCAAGCGCGGTTACATCGTCTTCGCTCCGCCGCAAATATGCCTGAATGACGATACCGATATGAGAAAATTTTT
>JAGWND010000337.1 GCA_028873075.1 Bacteroidota bacterium | reverse complement strand
CCGCAAACAGTTCATCCATGGATCTCAAATTTGGAAGCGATGATGAAATTCCGCGGCGATTCGATTCAGCGTGTCGGAGATGAAATTGCTTTTCATTATCACGACTGGATTTGGAGCGATCCCGACGGCAACGGCGTCTTTCATTGGAATCAGTCCACAAAATTTTCCGAGTTCAAAGACGATTTCGTCGAAACGATCGGCCACATCATTACGCAAGGCGGAAGAATGCCGACCGCATTTCGGAGCGGCTGGCATTATATGAACAACGAATGGGAAGCGTTCATTGACAGCGTGATCCCGTATCGCTTCGAAGATACTTCTCCCGATGTTCACAACGATACGATCGAGCCGTTCGACAATATTTATGACTGGTCGCGCGCAACGATGGAATGGTATCCCTATCATCCGAGCGCTGACGACTATCAGTCGGACGGAAATTTGAAAGGATGGGAAGCGCATTGCATGTACATGAAGGGGATGAGTGAGATCCAGCTTATCACGCTCTTCAGTAAGGCATATACCGGAAAAGATCAGGTGGTAACGCTCTGGTCTCATCTTGCCGAAGATGATTTTCCGCAGCAGATCGTTATGGAAGATTCGTTGATTCAACGCGTCGCGCAAAGTTTTCCCGAAGTGAAATTTGAATATGCGACGGCAACGCAGGCAATGAAAGAGTGGCGAGGCTGCACCGATAATACTCCGCCGGCGATTACGGCAAGCATAGATTCCATTGATGTCGGGGGAGTGCTGACGGTGCAAACGGACGAACCGCTGTGGCAGGCGGCACCGCTGGTGTACGTTCTGACATCGGGCGATGTCGCCGGCAGAATCTTTCCGGAACAGACCGGCGCGTTTTCGTGGCGTGCCCGCCTCAATCTGCAAAACGGATTTAAAGGCACAGTCGGAATCGCGGCAACGGATACTTCCGGCAACAGTGCGGTGAAGAATATAGACCTCACAGTATCCGGTGTTCGCGTTCAAGGCAATGATCATTTCACGTACAAACTGAATGATGCGTTTCCAAATCCGTTTAACCCGACAACGCATGTACGATTTACGGTTGCCGATTTTCAATTGGTGACACTTAAAGTATATGATGTTTTAGGAAGGGAAGTTGCCACCTTGGTGAATGAGCAGAAATCTCCCGGAACTTACGAAGTGAATTTCGATGCAAGTTCGCTGTCGAGCGGCGTTTATTTCTACCGCTTGCAATCAGGAAGCTTCACTGATGTGAAGAAGATGGTTGTTGAAAAGTGATGTCTGAAGACGGGAATCCATTATTTTGAGTTTCCTTCTGCAATTAGATTCCCGATAAAAGCATTCGGGAATGACATCCCTCTTGCTTTGGGCAACTTTAGTTTAGCATCGCAAATGGAAGACCGGAATGTCTGTCCCACGAATAGTTCATGTTTTTCAGAACTTCAATTTTCGAGAAAGGAATAAACATGAAAACGAAAATTTTCGTTGTCTTTCTGGGTTTGGTAATCTTTGTTTGTACAGGAATTGCTCAGAATCCCCCATCCATTAATGCAAAAGATTCTGTTGTCGTTTTAATCCGCTGCGA
>JAGWND010000150.1 GCA_028873075.1 Bacteroidota bacterium | reverse complement strand
ACCTCTAATGAAGGAATTATTCTATCAAAAGACGGTGGTGAGAATTGGATGAAGATTAGTGGAGGATTGAGAAATAATGATGTTTACACATTGACTACGCTTCCCAACGGAAGAGTGTTGTGTGGAGGGACAGGAATTTATAAAAGCAAGTCTTTGGAGTGAATAAAATATTTTTAGAAAGCTGTTGCGTGCTTAACCAAAACAACTTCAGCTAACAGAGCGAAAAACAATGACGCTCACACTGCTTAAATTTGACAATAGTGTTCATTCCCTCCCGGCAACGACCCTTGTGGGGGATTTTCGGTAGTGTTACAGTTTGATAAGTTTGGATCAAAAACGTAATGTCATGCCAGCGAAAGCTGGCATCCAGTGCTCAATTTTCTGGGTTCCGGCTTTCGCCGGAATGACACAGATGCGAAACTGTAACATTACCGGATTTTCAACTTGTTTCTCTTCTTCAATTTTTTTATTTTCTTTCATAGTCTCTTTCCAGGAAAATGAGGATTGTCGCGCCCAGGGCGGACAACCCTCTTTTGTTTTTCAATAGAACGGAGTTTACATGAAACGAACATATCAACCGCACAGTCGCAAGCGCAAAAACACACACGGCTTCCGCGCGCGGATGTCAACGAAAAACGGCAGAAAGGTTCTTGCAAGCCGCCGCGCCAAGGGCAGATACAAACTGACCGTCAGCGACGAACGCTAATGTGCGACAAACGCTTCGGAAATATGAGATTCTGAGCGGTTACCATTCCTTTGAAGAAGTTCTCCAGAACGGTATATGCGTGCGAGGAACAGCGATGCACTGTTATGTCCTGAAGGGATTGCTCGGCAAGCCGGAGACCCCGCCGCTCTCCGGCATGGCGAAAGCTCCCGCCGGAAACAACGAGCTTCCCGTTCGCGTCGGCTTTGCGGTTCCGAAAAAACTTGTGCCTCTTGCCGTTGATCGAAACCGCATCAAACGGTTGCTGCGCGAAGCGTTCAGGAAAAACAAAGAGCAGTTATACACACTGCTTCATACACGCGACAGCCGGATCTCGATCGTTGTGATGTACCGCGCCGGAGCTTCTCCGAAAAAACTTTCGTACGCCGACATTGAGCGCGAATGGAAAGAGATTATTCCGAAGATAATTGCAGCGGCTTAGGAATGCAGCAGAACAGTAGATGAGACACGTCATGATCATAGTCGTTCGCATGTACCAGATGTTGATATCTCCGCTTCTTCCGCCGAACACCTGCCGGTTTTACCCGTCGTGCTCGAACTATTCTATCGAAGCATTCCGCCGGTACGGTTTTTGGAAAGGCGGCTGGCTGACGGTGAAGCGCGTTTCAAAATGCCATCCGTGGCACGAAGGCGGGTACGATCCGGTGAAGTGATATTGTTCATTGAGCGTTGCTCATTGAATGTTCTGGAACACTTCAACGGCGCTGAGAAATTTTCAATGCTCAACATTCAATTCTCAATTTCTCAGCGACAAATTTTTAAGTCACTGAAGTTACGCAAGAAGCCAATTTTAACAGCCCCGGCATAAATGTCGGGGAAATAGAACGGCGACCCTTTCCGGGCGTTAGCCCAAAACAGATTGTTTTTTGGCTAAAGCCGAAGTAGTTTGGGTTCATTCGTTCACGACCTGAAGCTCCAAAGGAATCCCTTTGGGAGTCGCGGCGATTGAAAAACCGTGCTGCTGCGTAACACCAGTAAGTAAGAAAGATTTTTAATAATGAATCAAACGGATAGACAAACAACGCTCGGTTTTATTCTCATCGCCGTCGTGTTGATGATATGGATGTGGTGGTCTGCACCGAAACCGG
Organism: Bacteroidota bacterium; assembly: GCA_028873075.1. Lineage (GTDB taxonomy): Bacteria > Bacteroidota > Ignavibacteria > UBA10030 > UBA8401 > JAJYOI01. The sequence goes on along the minus strand of JAGWND010000150.1, from coordinate 6,945 downwards.
CTCCGCCGGCGAAAACAGAGGCAACGGCACTTTCAATAGATTCTTTGAAGAAGACACGATCCGCGGGAGAGAAGCCCTCTTCTGCTATCGCAAAATCTCAGGTTCGAAGTTCTGTACCTGTGACGCATCCGCCTTCGGAGGAAAAGTTTAAAGTTCCAAAGTCACATCTCCAAGCGGGCGCCTTGCAGGATTCGCTCGGGAAGTTTTTCTCTGCAGCGGGAGTCGGAACCGAACGCATCATCACCATCGAGACTGATAATTACATTGCCGAAGTTTCTACCCGTGGCGGCGTCATCAAAAAATGGGAGCTGAAAAAATATAAAACGTGGAGCCAGGCTCCGGTGCAGCTCGTGCAAAACACCGCGAGCGGAGACTTCAGTCTCTTGTTTACTTCATCCGACGGCAAATTGATTGACACGCGCAGTCTTTATTTTACCACGGACACGCCGTCATCCCGCGTTCATCTCTCCGGCGATAAAGAATACAAAATTGATTTTGTCCTGGCTGCGGGAGACGGACGAATCGTCAAGACGCTGACGTTCAAGAACGGGACCTATACGTTCGATGCCGATTTCCGGTTCGATCACATGGACAGCATCATCGCAAACTATGAATATCAGGTCGTGTGGGAGGACGGTTTGCGTTACGCCGAATATAACAGCATTGATGAATCCCGTTATGCAAAAGCATATTCGTACGCAGGTGGGGAAGTTACCGACATTGATGCCTCATCGCAAGGCGAAACGCCGGTTTCCAACACGAACGGCAGCACAGAATGGGTTGCGAGCACAACCAAATATTTCGGTATTGCTATTCTCACGCACGATAAAAAAGCGGAGGGAGCGTATCTTGAAGGAGAACATCTCTCCCAGCCGGACAACGGAGTTGTGAAGCGGTACTCCATCGCTTTGAAAATGCCGTTTCAAGAACCGGGGGACGACCATGTTTCGCTGTCGGTCTTTCTCGGTCCGTTGGATTTCAAGCTTGTGAAAGGAATGGAGCGCGGGCTTGACAATATCATTTACATGGGCTGGTCATGGCTTCGTCCGATTACGGAGTATGTGTTTATCCCTCTCTTCCGGTTTCTTCACTCGTTTATTTCAAACTTCGGCATTGTCATCATTGTCTTTTCTATCATCGTGAAAGTTGCGCTGAATCCCCTGACGAAGAGCAGCATGAAGTCCATGAAAAAAATGCAGGCGCTTCAGCCGATGATGCAAGAAATCCGCACGAAGTACAAAGCCGATCCGACAAAAATGAACGAGCAGGTGATGAAGCTCTACCGCGATTACGGCGTGAATCCGGCGGGAGGCTGTTTGCCGATGCTTCTTCAAATGCCGATTCTCTATGCGCTCTACGCAGTATTTACAAATTCGATTGAGTTGCGGCAAGCGAATTTCATCTGGTGGATCACCGATCTTTCAAATCCCGACCCGATCATTCATTTGCCGTTCACGATTCCGATTGTCGGAATGTACCAGATTTCCGGGTTGGCGTTGTTCATGGCAATTACGACATTCATTCAGCAGAAGATGACGGTGCAAGACCCGCGCCAGAAAACAATGATTTGGATGATGCCGGTGATGATGATGCTTATCTTCAACAACCTGCCGTCGGGATTGAACCTCTACTATTTTGTGTTCAACATTCTTTCCATCGGACAGCAGCTTCTCATCAACAAACAGCACGACAACATGCCGCTGCAGAAGGTGCCGCAGAAAAAACGCCCGACATCGCTAATGGAAGCCCTCTCGCGCACCGCCGCGGAGAGAGCGAAGAGGAAGTAGACGAGAAAATGGTCTCCACCTCAGAGGTGGAGACCATCGTTAATTCACACCCCCGCCGCTTTCGCTTCAACACGCTTCTGGACCATCTCGCCCACCCATCCGCCGAACAGCGAAAGAACAAACCCGCCGATCAATCCGATGATCATATACGTTACGGGAATATCGTCCGCGCCGAAGCCGAAGTACAGTGAAAAGAAATTCAGAACCACGCCTAAAATTCCTGCTAACGCGGCTTCAAGAATTGTAACGCCGGGCGATTTGTACCCGACGATGTATCCGGTGATAACGAAGCTTACGCCGAGCGAGACCAAAATTCCCGTGACGCCGTAAGCGAGCAAAACGAAAAGTCCGAAGACAAAAATGTTGTTCAGAATAAATCCGACAACGGTTCCTGCAATCACCCACGCCCATTCAAGCCCGCCGATTTTCTGATTGATTTTCATTTCTTTCACCCGCTCTGCCGTTCCCTGCAGCTCTTCGCCGACCCATCCGCCGAGCAAAGCAAGAAGAAATCCGGCAATCGGGGCGGAGATCATTTGTCCTAACGGAGGAGTGTAATCGAAGAAATAATGAAAGAGTGCGATAATGATGATCATCGCAAGCAAGCCGCCAATGGCAGGCTCGCGCACGGTGTATCCTTCCGATTTGTAGCCGATAATGATTCCCATAATAACGAAGGAGAGGAGTCCGATAAATGCCGGTACGTAGTACGTATGAAATGTTTCCGACATGATGTAGAAGAGAAACGTCATCAGGATCACGCCCACGACAGTTCCCGCAACAACCCAGCCCCATTCAAGCCCTTTTTTCTGTTCCGAAGGGTTCTTCGGAGAAACTTCGTCAGTCATGCCAACCTCCGTTTAATTTTTTTCCGGACGCAATAATTTCTCTAATTTGGGTTTGAAAGTCAAGATATTGCTTCACGCGTTTACCCACAAAATTGGGAAGCATTGATGCCGGCGGGTTCGATTTTTGAGAAATCGTTTTCTTTCAACGAGCGGAACGATGAAATGGTGAAGCCGCTCGGCGTTATGTATGACGATGTAGTGTCAGGATTTGATTTGCGGCGGGGGCAATGTCTGACAGCGTTTTCGGTCTCCACGGGAGACGGATTGCAGCGCTTGTGAAGGCAAGAAATAAAGCCGGGAGTTTTTTATAACGTCTCGATACTTATGATCGGGAAAACGACAGCGCCGCAGTTTGTTTCTCGCCGCGGTGGCGCCGTTTTGTTTGATGAAATTCCGAAGCGGTTAATGCCCCGGAAGCCTATTCGGGTTTTTTTATTTCTCTGTATTCCCCGGGTTTCAAGCCGTCGAGCGACAGGCTTCCGATCTTTGACCGTATCAGTCGAAGCGTCGGGTGGCCCACAGCGGCCGTCATGCGTCGCACCTGTCTGTTTCGCCCCTCACGAAGAGTAAGTTCAATCCATGCCGTCGGAACGTTCAGCCGCTCACGCACAGGAACGCTGCGCGGGGGAAGCTTCGGCTCTTCTTTCAAAAGAGAAACTTCTGCCGGCTTTGTTTTCCGTCCCCTGAGAATTACACCATCCCGTAATTGCTTCAATTCGATTTCAGAAAGAATACGCTCTATTTGAACGAGGTAGGTCCGAGGATGCTCGAACGCGGGGTCGGCGAAGCGATGGTTGATTTCGTTGTCGTTGGTGAGGAGAAGCAAGCCCTCGCTGTCCAGGTCAAGCCTGCCGACAGCGTACACGTCCGGCGGAAAGGGACCGAACTCCTTCAGCGTTCGTCGTTCGTGTGTATCGGTGAATTGGCAGAGAACGCCGTACGGCTTGTAGAAAAGAAAATAACGATACTGGAAAGAGGTTTTCACGGCAAATAGCAGGAAAAAGAGAAAATCTAAATCTTCAGTCTACAATTAGCGAGTGTATCCCATCGCTTCATTCAAAAAGCGAACGAGCGGAGCGGCCTTTTCAAAAATTCCGGCAATGATTTCAGGAAATGATTTGGAGAAGCATTTTTGTTCCGGCAGCGAAACGCCGACAAAAAACTGCTTCATCTTCAGCCATTCAGCCATCGGGTGGCCGGGTTCGTATCCTTGCGGTACGCGCTGAAGGTGCTCGCCTTCCAATTTTCCGAATCGCTTTTTGAAATTTTTGTTTTCAATGATCGCGAGGAAATTGCCGGAATTTGCAGCGAGTGCGAGGCGTATTTTTTTGAGCTGGTCATTATCCGGCATATAAATTCCGCCGCCGAGGAAAACCTCTCCCGGTTCGATATGAAGATAGTAACCCGAGCCTTCAATGCCTTTCGGCTTTCCGCGAAGAACAAAATGTGCCGCAGCGTGTGTCTTGTACGGAGTTTTATCTTTGCTGAAACGGATATCACGATAGATTCGGAAGAGCGAACGCTTCGGGTTTGCATCGAACTCCGGTGCGAATCTGTCAAAGTGCGGTTGTAGTGAAGCGATCAGCGACTGCATCGGCAGCTTCACAAACGTTTCATAATCAGGTTTATGCTTCTCAAACCACTCGCGATTATTGTTTCGCTTCAATTTTTGCAGGAAGGCAATGCCTTCTCGCGGAAACCCGGTGAACGGGGGGAACAAAATTTCATCGAACGGCAGGTGTGAACTTTGTGCTTTCATAGAGACTCTTCCGCATGATAAATTTTTCCTTCGATTGCAGCACGGACAAATCCGTCGGCATTTTTCAGTCGCGCCTTCGCTTCTTCTTTTCCAACATTTGCCCGAATCATTACAAGTGCTGTTTTCACATGAAAATCGGCTTGTTCTAAATATTCTGTCGCTTTGTTGTAATCAATGCCCGTTATTGTCATGACGATCCGCTTTGCCCGTTCCCGCAATTTTTGATTCGTCATTTGAAGGTCTATCATCATGTTCTCGTACACCTTTCCCATTCGAATCATTGCTGTTGTTGTAATCATATTGAGAACGAGCTTTTGCGCGGTTCCGGATTTCATCCGTGTCGAGCCCATGACGACTTCGGGTCCGACTTCCGGGCAAATTGCTATGTCAATAGCTTTTGAAAGTTCAGCATATTCAGGCGCATCGAACTTTGAGCGCGGATTTGTGGTGACATAGAGTATGTGTGCGCCGAGTGCTTTTGCGTGTTTTACCGCACCGACAACATACGGCGTGCGAAGGCTCGCTGCGATTCCGCAAACCACATCCTTTTTTGATATGTGTAGCCGGTCAATGTCATTCGCGCCGTTTTCTTCTTTGTCTTCCGCCCCTTCCTGCGCGCGAAACATCGCCTTTTCGCCACCAGCGATAAAACCCTGAACCAGTTCAGGTGACACACCATAGGTTGGCGGGCACTCGACGGCATCGAGAACTCCAAGGCGTCCGCTTGTACCGGCACCAACATAAACGAGACGTCCGTTATTGCGAAATGCATGAACGACAAGCTCAACCGCCTTTGCGATATACGGTATTTCTTTCTCTACCGCAGAGGGAATTTTCTTGTCCTCGTTGTTTATGATTGCGAGAACCTCTTTGATTGACCGGGCATCAATATCCATGCTTGCCGGGTTTCGCTGCTCAGTGGTGAGATGATTTAATTGTTCAAATAGTGTTTTTTGTGTACTCAAGGTGGAAAATTTTTTATTGAACGATTACCAGATGTTTATCGGAATTTGAAAACTCCTCACTTCCCTGAAAAGCGAGTGATATGGAATGTATGAAAAGTTTAGGAAAAAATCTCCGCGCTGCCGCTATCTCGTCAGAAAAATTTCCGCCTTTGAATGCGATAAGTGAAGGTGTTTTCAAAATGATTGTTTGGGAATCTGGAGATCTTTTTTGGACGTCTTCCTTTTTCAAAAACGGATATCCCCACAAAATAAGATTCTTAAGATTTGAAACAGCTCTCGCAATAACAGCATCAAACGATCCGCTCATATTTTCTTTTTTCTGAATATCTTCAGCGCGACCGCAAAGCGTGGAGACGTTGGGAAGCTTCAACTCGGAAATTATGCTTTCAACTGCAATAACTTTCTTTTGTATTGAATCGAGCAGAACGAATTCAATTTCAGGAAGCATGATGCTCAGCGGAATTCCCGGCAGCCCGCCCCCCGTACCTAAATCTAAAATACGCGCACAGAAACGAACATCAATTTTGAACAAGATTGCCAGAGAAAGAAAAATGTGCGCCTGCCAGATCTTCTCTTCATCCTTGCGGGAGATAAGATTGATCTTTCGGTTCCACGCAAGCAACCGCTGCTTATACGCCTGAAGCAGCTGAAGCTGAATAGCCGTTATTGCCAAGCCATTCTTTTTCAGTTTTGTGTGCAGCCAAAGCTCCTCGTCGTTCAAATAATTTGCGCTCCTTGTTTCACGTGAAACAAAACCGGAATGCTTTCTACATTCCCTTGCCTCTTCTAATGGTCCAAAAATCGTCTGAGAGATTGCGGTCGCTTAGATATCGGTACGGTATTGTGAAGTATCCCCCTTGTCCCCAACCCTTTCCCCACGAATTACGCACTATAAAACGCTGTTGAGTGTTGTCGTAACCGACAGCAATCACTGCATGGCCGCCTATAGCTCGTTCGTCCGGTTTCGGCATAGCTACAATTCCTGTTCGAGCCACATTCTGCGACTCGAAGCTTTCATATACGGTGAAGCCAAAGACAAACGGAAAGCCGTCAGCCAGGCACATGCGCATATCTTCAAGCGTGAGAATGCGGTGGTAGGAAGTGATTTTGTGTTGAAGCGCATCTTTGTAACACTTGGCTGTGGGCTTTACTGAGAACTTTGCGATATTGTACGACCACTCTTTTTCCGGGCAAACACCCAGCTTAGTGAGAGTCTTGATGCCGTCGCGGAGTTGTGCACCTGAGTCATAGTGTACCGTGTGTTCAATAACACGCTCGTTATAATAAATGAAGAGCCTGCTCAGGTCAGCAAAATGCACACCGTCTTTACGTTCTAAAAACTCTAATGCGCCGGCGAGTGCGTTTGCAGTGCAGCTTCCAAGCAATCCCTGGTTTTCAATAGGCGAGCATGTCGAACGAAGATCCACAGTTGGCGGCAACGCAGGAATCACCGGGCGGATTTGTTCAAACAAAAAATCCCGCCGGTCCGGTAAATCTGGCAGCCACCCGTAGCTCGGTTTGGCGAGCAACGGCCTGCGCGAACGTTGATGGTGCTTTGTGCGAGATGCTTTTTGCTTTGCCATTGT
>JAGWND010000336.1 GCA_028873075.1 Bacteroidota bacterium | reverse complement strand
TACATCACGCCGCCGACAAACAGCAGGACGGCAAGAAAAACGGTGATGCCGAGCTTCGTTTCGTTGCTAAGTTTCATAAGCGCTGCACCTCAGATGATAGAGAACTGTTGATATATTTTCGTACCTCTTCGTTATCGCTGTTTTGAATTTCTTCGCGCGTGCCCGTCATCAGCGTAACTCCCTGATCGAGAATTGCAAAACGGTCGCCGACAACGAACGCGCTGTGAATATCGTGCGTCACGACAATGGACGTTACGCCCAACAACGTGCGCAGGTCGTTGATGAGAAGATTGATGCCGTCGGCAGTTTCCATGTCGAGTCCGGTCGTCGGCTCGTCGTACAGCACGTAGCGCGGTGTAAGCGCAATTGCCCGCGCCAGCCCGACGCGCTTTTTCATTCCGCCGCTTAATGATGACGGCATGACGCGGGTAACATTTTCAAGCCCGACAATGCTCAGCGCGTACTCGATGCGTTCCGTGATCTCTTCGTTGCTGTAGCCGGTGTGGCGCCGCAGTGAAAGGGCAATGTTTTCGCCAACAGTCATTGAATCAAAAAGCGCCGCGCCTTGAAACAGGAAACCGAACTTGAACCGCAGCGCACGCAGCTCCTTGTAACTCATCGTTGCAACGTCCCTGCCGTCAACGGTCACCGCTCCCGAGTCCGGCTTGATCAGCCCGATGATCATTTTCAGCAGAACGCTTTTGCCGCCGCCGCTTTTTCCTAAAATGACGAGCGTCTCCTTGTCCCGCACCTCAAGACTGACGCCGCACAGTACTTGCTTGCCGCTGAATTGTTTCCAGATGTTTTGTAGAACAATCATATTACTAGTACGTCATCAAGTAGTGAGTAAGGAGTATGAAGTATGGAACGATCAGTGACAAAATTTATTTGGGTTGTCTATCATTGAAACGAGCATTCGTGCCACTTCGTCGTATTGAGAAAGAAAATAGTCGTATTTTTCTTCGCCAAGATACTTTAAATCTTTCGAGTAATCGAGCCATACCTCCGTTTCAGATTCTTCTGCTAAGCAGTCTGTAAACTTGCCGACAAAATGCTTCGGATATTTTCGCTTTCTCCACGCTTCTGCAATGTTAGCGGGAACCGAGCGCGACAATCTTCTGATTTGGTCTGTTAATGAATACAATTCTTCTTTCGGAAAACTTTTTGTCAGCTCAAATATTTCCAAACCTAAACGATACGAAAGTTGAAATACTTTCAAATCTCTAAATCCTCTGTACGCCATACCGCTTTTCCCTTACTCCCTGCTTTTTACTCCGTACTTGTTTCCAAAACCTCTAATTACTTCCAGTTACAGTTCCCCGCCTTCACGAACCGCACTACAGCAGCACCGACGCAAGGACAAAATCCATCACCACAACTGCGAGGCACGTCAGCACAACGGTGTTCATTGTTGCCTTGCCGACGCCTTCCGAGCCGCCTTCGACATGAAATCCCTGGTAACATGCAATCGAGGTGATCATGAACCCGAATATCGTTGCCTTGATAATGCCGAAGACTGCATCGTACACTTCGAACGAATCTTTCATTCCGGCGATGAACGCTTCGGGAGAA
>JAGWND010000149.1 GCA_028873075.1 Bacteroidota bacterium | reverse complement strand
ATATCGGCAAGACGTTTACCAAAAACCTCGCTTGGCATTTCTTCAACAGAATTGAAGCCGTACACTTTCGCTTCCGGAAAATCTTTTAGCTCCAACATCTTTTCAACATACTTCTCCAGTCCCAGCCTATTCCTTTTCAGCTTGGAAGACATAATGTAGAATACATTGGGATTAAAGATTTTCAATTTGCTTTGCTCATATCGGTACAACTTGAATTCATCGTTTCTCGTATTCGACGATTCTCTGATAGTTTCGCTGAAAGCAACTTTGAAAAACAATCGGACGGCATCGTCTTCGATGGTGTCAATGAATACTTTTAAGCGAAGCAGCTTCTCTATCACCTGCGGTTTAAACCAAAACTCAATATTGGATATACCGTTGATAACGGGAGGCTTATCTAACTTTATTGGCTGAGAGCGAAGAACAAAATCATTGAACTGCTTTATACTGTTATCCAGCGTGAACAGATCAGGGAGAGAGACTTCTGCTTCTGCAATTAATCGTGCAAGCGGATTAAGATCGGTGCCGATAACATCAATTCCGCGCAGCATCCCTTCCACTAACGATGTACCGCTCCCGCAATACGGATCAAAAAGCAGCTTTGCATTCTCGCCGTACATCTTTATCAACTTGGCGGCGACCTGCGGAATCATACGAGCAGGATAATCGTGGTAGCAATGTGTCAATTCGCGTGTCGAAGCGCCGTTAAATGTCCAGTCGTCTTCTACGGTGACAACAGGCTCGTCAAGAAAACTTAATTGCTTGTACTTCAACATCTATAGCTCTTTAATATTCTTAAAAAGCAACGTTAGCTTATCTTCCGTTGCTCTAAAGCCGGTTCCATGATTTCTTGCTGAAGTTCCTTTGTCGTGAAGACGCAGATCAACAAGAATATTTCCTGCAATAAGCTGATTATGAATAATACTCACTGACGTTTCAGTCAGCACCTGCGCACGATCGTACTTAAACCACTCTGTATCTCCGCGCATTTCGCTGAACGCGCTGACAAGCACCAAGCCCGGAACCTTTTGCATAAATCGTTTCGCCAATGTCTCCAGTTCCCACTCTGCAACCACTTCTCCCGAAACATGCCGCACCGAAATTTTTCCATCGTCAACATGGAGCAGTAAGCCCATGCTGTTCGGCGTGCGCGCCATGGTAAAATACATTCCTAATCTTCCGTTCTCGTCTTTGGTGCCGTACTTCTTAATGGCGGCAAGCGGTTTCATCTTCCACGCTTTTCTATTAAAAGTAAACAGTGTGATCATGGAGGCTGAACCGATGCGATGAGCTTTTAATTCCACCGTCCCTAAATCCGGCAGGGCAACATTATTTTCTTTCATGCCCAAAAGCTGCTCAAGCGTTTGCCCGACACCTGTCGGTCCCTTCCTCTTCGATTTCACCCACCCTTTTTCTTTTACTTTCTCAAACCGTGTTTTGAATTGTTCTATGGTAAGCTGTTTGTGTTTTGGCATGAAATGTTTTGTTTTATTCTATCATTGTCTATAATGCGTAATAAAATTCTTTACTCTTAGATTTCCGGTTGATCTTTGTGAAATTCTGACTTCCCTAAATATTCCAACATTACTTTATAACAAAAGTCAATTGCTGTGCTATCATTAAGAGACCAAGCTAATCTATCAAATTCTAATAAGTCATACTTTGCTTGCGTAATATCTTTTTCTGCTGTTATTCTATTAGATTGTCTTAGATTGTCGAAATCCATGAATGAGGCTCTGTTAAGTTCTGTTAACCAGCCGCGTTGACGAGCATTCCTAATTACCAAATAGTAAACTGTAACCATACCCGAGGACTTTAACAGATTGTCTGATGAAACAAAAATAGAACTCATTACGTTAAGTATTTTTTTTGTAGATTCGACAAGAACCTGAATAGGAACTTTATGCACCTCCGGATCCTGCTTATAGTAATCTCTAACGAAAGCATCAAGATAGACTTTTTTAGTGTCTGAAGGACCATTCTTTGCTTCAAGATACAAGAATTTCGTTGCAACTTCATAATGTTTGTATCGCCTATTCTGGAAAGGAAGATTGAAAGAAAAGAACCTCTCTCTGGCAAGCTCTCTGATTGCAGGAGGCAGCGGGCCGGGAAAAGCATTCCTTTTCTCTGCAGCGTTAAGTGGGGCTGCCTCGTTCAAACGGGAAAACATATCTTCAATGAGATCAATATCCTCAGTTTGAATTGTGACTATCGATAAAGTCGTTGAGTCAAATCTGATTTTCAATTTAGGATATTTCTGTGCCAGTTGGTTATAAGACAAACCTGCGGCCTTAATATTCGAGTCGTGAAGAAATTCGAAATCCTCTGCAAGTGATATTTCGCCATCAATAAATTGCCAAATACTTTGTAAGCGCTGTTTACCATCAATAATAGCATACCTATACATTTTAGTACCAACTGTAACTGGCTTAGGAAATTCGTGAAAATAAATCTTCGGTATGTCGTATCCATTGATAATCGAATCAAGAAGAAATTGTCGTTTTTCAAGAGACCAAACATCACTAAGTCTTTGATATTCCGGGGCCAATTGAATAGACTCTCTTTCCGAATAAATGTAGAGGATTGAACTGTTCTGCAAAACAGAAATTCTAAAATCGCTCATCGAAGTATCTCCTTGGCTACAAGTGCTACATTATCCAATTCTGGAAATAGTGTTAACTTTGTAATACGTATAGATGAAAGTTGGTTCTTAATTGTTTCTTTCGATGCTGACGGAATCTTAAACCTCCAGATATGGTCTGAACTACCGACAGATTCAATCGCGGTTTGTGTTCTATGAGTAATGGTAAAGTTCCCTAACTGTGCAAAGACTCTTGGATTATCTCTAATAGCCATAGCCGCTAAAGGAGTTAAAGTTGTTCGTCGTTCACTTGCCAATTTTGTAGGTAAATAGCTATCCAATATGTTATCTTGATCAAAACAAGAAATCTCTAGTGTAAAATCATATGTCACATTTGCATTTTCATTTAGCTTTGTGGGATTCAAGCACCAGAGTGCTCCATCCTTTTCTGGGTTTTCGTAAACGGAAAAATATAGGCCTATTAATGGGCTTTCAGTCCAATCTAGTAACCTGGTTGGAACACCATGATGCTGCATTAGAAACATCCATTCCCATTCTGTTGTTGGGCGTGTTCTACTCAATGGCAAGGCATTTTGTTTAAAGCGTTTCAACAAAGCAATCTCTGCTTCAACTCCATCATGTTGTCTTGCCAAAGAGGGGATAAGACTCCAATCCTTGTCGGATTGTCCCCTGAACCAAAGAACTTCATCATGGGTAGTGAGTCAGTTTGACGAACCCGAACAAAAAACAAACGTCATACCAGCGAAAACCGGTATCTAATTGTCGGGGTTCTGGATTCCGGCTTTCGCCGGAATGACACAAAATTGAAAATGGCCCACTACCTCATCATGAGCAATAGTGTGTGAAAGACCTTCGATTAGGTCAGAAATATTCCGAACCTCTATATCCTCAAATCTCATATTTTGCCTTTCTATAAAAAGTTTTTGTGTAGGCTTAGATAAAATTCACCTCGTTCCCAAACTTAGTTGGGAACGTTAACCCCGTGGAGCTCCGCACACGCCATCGGCGTGGTTTTTACCTTCACAGCAAACACTCTATCACAGCAGAACACCATTCGGCAAAAATGGGGGAAAAATACTAAGAGAACCTGGGGCTATTCTCTTTCACAAATCAATGGCATAATCTCTCTTTTCTTCGTCACAAAATCAAGCCCGCATGTGCAATTTCTCCTGCGTTTCGCCGTTTTCCTGTTTCATTAGTCATTTGTCCCGCTGCGGGAATCGCTTGCCGGGTTTCGTAACTCAGTTTTTCGGTGTTGTAATCCGGTTGTTGGGCTTCGTCAATCGGTTATTCAGCTTTGTAAGTCCGCAATTGTGTTGTGTAACTTGCCGGTTGGGCGCTGTAACCCGGCTATCGGGCTGTGTAAGTTGTTAAATGTGTGTTGCAAGCTGGCGGTTGGGCATTGTAAGTCGGCAATTATGCTGTGTAACCCGGTAGTTGGGCGCTGTAAGTCAGCAAATATGCTGCGTCAGTTGACAAAAAGGCAGTGTCAAATGACAATTGTGTAATGTCAGTTGGTTATCTGGCAGTGTTGCCCGGCAAATATCCTTTGTCAGTTGGTAATTGTGTTCTGTCAGTCGGCAATTGTGCTCTGTCAGTTGGCAATTGTGCTCTGTCAGTTGGCAATTGTGCTCTGTCAGTCGGCGATTATTCTTTGCACGCTGCCTGTTGTCCGGTGTGCATCGGCAATGAGGCGTTGTAAGTTGTCGTTTAGCTTCGCAAGGCCGCTATCAAGCATCATTTTCAAACCTCTGACCAAAAATATTTTCCGCCCGATAGCCGGTGGTTCATTTATGTTCTATCACCTCACGTCCCCTCTCGCTGCGCGAAGTGTGTTCACCATCAGCATTGCAATCGTCATCGGCCCCACGCCTTTCGGCACCGGCGTAATCGCGCTGGCAACATCTTTCACCCGCTCGAAATCAACGTCCCCAACAGTTCTGAATCCTGTTTTCGTCGAAGCATCCGCAATCTTGTTAATGCCGACGTCAATCACCACGGCTCCCGGCTTTACCATCTCCGCGGTGATCGCGCGCGGCTTTCCGACGGCGGCAATAAGAATATCCGCCTGCTTCGTATAATAGGAAATATCCGGCGCGGCTGTATGCGCGACCGTGACAATCGCGTTTGCCCACTCTTTTTTCTGCATCAATATCGCCGCAACCGGCTTGCCGACAATGTTACTGCGCCCCACAATCACAACATGCTTGCCTGCCGGATTGATGCTGCTTCGTTTCAATAATTCCTGAACTCCCGCCGGCGTGCAGGGAAGAAATCCTTTCATCCCGATCAGCATTTTGCCGACGTTGACAGGATGAAATCCGTCAACATCTTTTTCCGGAAGAATTGTTTCGATCACTTTCTGCTCGCTGATATGCGGCGGCAGCGGAAGCTGTGTGAGAATGCCGTGGATCTTCAGATCGTTGTTGAACCGGCGGATCATCTCCAGCACGTCGTGTTCTGAAACGGACGCAGGAAGAGTTTCCGTTACGGAATAAAATCCTACTTCCTCGCACGCTTTTCCTTTGCTCCTCACGTACGATTGCGATGCCGGATTCTCTCCGACAAGAATGAATGCAAGCCCCGGCGTAATGCCGCGCTCCGCTTTCAGCTTTTCCGTTTCCGCCTTAACTTCCTGTTTTATATCTTCAGATATTTGTTTGCCGTCTATAATCATAAATTAACTCACGCAAAGACGCTAAGAAAAAATTATCTAATCTTCTTCTAAGCGATTAACGATTCGCTTAATACCGTCTCTTATCAGCGGCGAACCAAAATTAATTAAAATACCTAGCCGGAGATCAGCTAATCGTAAATATGTTAAAAGCTGTTTCTTATGGACGGGTAAAAGAACCTCTACTGACTTCAGTTCAAGAATAACCTTCTTTTAAACTAAACTGTCTATCCTGTATGTGGATGAGAATTTTTTCCCTTCAAAAACAAGAGGCAAGTCAACTTCATTTTCTACATTTAGATTGCGTTCCCCTAATTTGTAAACAAAGAGCTCTTGATAGACAGATTCAAGCAAACCTGGACCAAGAGCTGAATGTAACTGGAATGCCACATCAACAACAATTTCTGCAATCTCATTTTCACTCATACTTTTCTTTGCATCTTTGCGCCTTAGCGTGAGAAGCTTGTCAGAATTTTGGAAAAATAATCTGCTCAACCTTTACTGCTTTGCCGGTCTCTTTTTCCACTTCGATTGCCACGCCGCAGAGATGCACATCATGGGAAGCAACTTCATACTTGTGTGGCGTCTGCTTCGTGAAGCGCGCAAGCGCCTGTTCCTTCTTCATGCCGAGCACGGAATCGTACGGTCCCGACATTCCGACATCGGTAATGTACGCCGTGCCGCGGGGAAGGATGCGCGCGTCGGCGGTCGGCGTGTGCGTGTGGGTGCCGATCATCGCGCTTGCTCTTCCGTCCACATACCATCCCATCGCCATTTTCTCCGCTGTCGCTTCTGCGTGGAAATCAACGACGCAGATTTTCGTTTGCTCGCCGATTTTCGCCAAAACCCAGTCTGCCGTTCGGAACGGATCGTCCAGCGGCTGCATAAACGTCCGTCCCTGCAAATTGATAACGCCGATTTTTACTTCGGGAAGCTCATACACCACAAAACCGTTGCCGCCGTTTTCGCGGGGATAGTTCAGCGGACGCAAAATGTTTTTATTTCCGCCAAGCACTTTTCGAGAATCCCATCTGTCCCACACATGATTGCCTGTCGTAATAACGTGCGCCCCAAGCTCAAACAACTTCTTTGCATCTTCCTCTGCAATGCCCTTCCCTTCCGTGACATTCTCTCCGTTGATGACGCAAAAATCCGTATGATGCTTTTCGACGAGACTTTTGATAAGTGTCGCGGTAAGCTCAAGCCCCGGCTTTCCGATAATATCGCCGATGAAAAGAATGTTCAGACGGTTAGACAATGGAAATTTCCTTTGCCAGAATCGTGATTAAAAATTGCAGTCACTAAGGCAATAAAAATGAGAGTGCATCTGCTTTGTATCTTGGTGACTTCGTGGCTAACAAGCTCGGTTCGACTCAATATAGAGGAAATTTGATTGAAAGAAAAGAGAAGTGCTACTTCTGCACGCTTTGCACCCGATAGACACGCAGCTCCGCAGGATCGTTTCCTGACTTCGGAACAGCGAGAAAGAATTCGTTCAATGATGGCACAAACAACGATGTTCGCGCTCCCCGTGCCGTCAGAATTCTTTCTCCTCGCACGTAACGGCCGCCGCCCTGCCGTTGAAATACATCAATAAAACCTTCACCGCATGAAACGTAAATTCTTTTCGCTTCCGCATCGTAATAAATATCGTCGGCGTCTTTACTGCATTCAACGGAAGAAATTATTTTCCCTGAGTCTGTATCCATCACCACAAAGCGGGCAGGGTCGCGCGTTGCAATAAAGAGCCGCTTTCCTTTCTCATCCATCGCCATCGGAAAGTTTCCCGAAAGACTATCAAGATGCCACGTTGCGATGACAGACGCAGGCTCGTCCCAATCAATCACCGCAATCTCATGTCGGACGGGAACATTCACATACATTCTGTTGCTCGCATCATCAAGCTGAAACGATTCCGGATGTCCCGAGAGAGGAGCTTCGGCGGTAACAATTCCCCTGCCGAGATCAAGGGCTGCAATTCCGCCATTTCCATATCCCACGTATGCAGTTTTCGATCCGGCATCATAGCGGATATTGTCGGCATCATCGTGCAGGTTGACGCTTTTCACAAAATCGTACGAATCGCCGTCAATCAGCATACACGTGCCGTCGCCGCCGTTCGCAACAACAATCGCCTGCATTTCGGGTACGAACGCGACCCCTTGCGGCTCGGAAAATCCTTTGAAACTGCGCACAACTGTTCCTTCGCGAAGGCCAACAACCTCCAACGAATTATTTCCAAGCGCAGCGATAAATAGCCGCATCGTTGCCGCATCAACATCCATGTGATCAATACGCCCGGCAACGTTCGGCAGCGGAATTGTCTGAATCAGTTGAAGCGGCGGCTTGGCGTTCTGCGCGAATGCACTCATCGCACCACAGCACACCAACACAATAATCAACATCTTCTTCATAGGAGTTTTCATCTGAAATGGAAAAAGGCATCCCGGCTTGTCGGAACACCTTTTTCGTGACTCATTTTTCGTTAGTGGTTCAATTTTTAGGTTGGAAGTTTGCAACTTCTTCTAACACCGTTGAAACAATTTCGCTTTCTTTCACGCGCTTGATCATTTCCCCTTTGCGATACAGAATTGCAACACCTTTCCCCGCTGCAATGCCGATATCCGCCTCGCTCGCTTCGCCGGGCCCGTTGACGACACAGCCGAGCACTGCAATCTTCACCGGTTTTTTCACGCCTTGCAGTTTTTCTTCAAGCTGGCGCATGATGCTGAAAAGATCAACTTCAAGCCTGCCGCATGTCGGGCACGCGATAAGTTCAATGTTGCGCGAAGCAAGTCCGAGCGAGCGGAGAATTTCTTTTCCCACCAGCACTTCCTGCACCGGTTCATCGGTGAGCGAGACACGAATCGTGTCGCCGATTCCTTCCGACAACAGTGTGCCGATACCGATTGCAGACTTAATTGTTCCGATACGCGTGAGTCCCGCTTCCGTTACTCCCAAGTGAAGCGGAATATCGGTGCGAGCTGCGACAAGCCGGTACGCTTCGATCATCAACCGCACATCAGTGGATTTCACAGAAATGATCACATCGTTGAAATCGAATTCATTGCAAATCCCGACATGACGCATCGCGCTTTCATAGAGCGCTTCGGCAGTCGGGTAACCATGTTTTTCAAGAATGTCCTCTTCAAGTGAGCCGGAGTTTACGCCGATGCGGATCGGAATGCCGCGGTCTTTCGCCGCCGTCAACACTTCGCGGATGCGGTCTTTCGAGCCGATATTGCCGGGATTGATGCGCACTTTTGCCACACCCGCCTGAATCGCCTTCAAAGCAAAAATATGATTGAAGTGAATGTCTGCGACAATCGGCACGGTGGACTGGCGAACAATTTCCGACATTGCTTCAGCAGCTTCTTTATCATTGACCGTCACGCGGACAATGTCGCAGCCCTCTTCTGCGGCGTCGCGGATTTGTTTCACTGTCCCGGCGATGTCGTCAGTTTTTGTCTTTGTCATCGTCTGCACGGAAATCGGCGCACCGCCTCCCACTTTGACATT
>JAGWND010000003.1 GCA_028873075.1 Bacteroidota bacterium | reverse complement strand
CTCAACGTCTGCAGAATATTGTACACTGCAGGAAGCGGCGTTGACTGCAACTCCGGCGGAGAATTTTTCCGCGCGCTGAAAGCCGGCGTTGATCCGCGCAAAATCATCTTTACCGGTGTCGGGAAGACGGAAGAAGAAATGCTGATGGTGCTTCAACACGATATTATGATGATCAAAGTCGAGTCGTTCGAAGAGCTGAACGTACTCAATAACGTTGCCGCTTCGCTGAAAAAAATTGCGCCGATCGGAATCCGCATCAATCCGGATGTTGATGCGAAAACGCATCCGTACATCTCGACCGGATTGTCGGAGAACAAATTCGGCATCGAAGCATCGCAGGCGCTGAAAGCGTACGAGCGCGCCGCTTCGTTTCCCAATCTCCGCGTCGTCGGCATTGACATGCACATCGGCTCACAGATTACGCAAGTCGAGCCGTTCGTCGAAGCATGCAGAAAAATGGCAGAGCTTGCCACAGAACTGGAACGCCGCGGCATTACGCTTCAGCATTTCGACATCGGCGGTGGGCTCGGTGTTTCGTATAACGACAATGATTCGCCGACACCGCGGCATTATGCTGAGGCGTTGATTCCCGTTTTGAAAAATATCGGCCGTAAAATCCTTTTCGAGCCGGGACGATTTCTTACTGCAAATGCCGGCATTTTGCTGACAAAAGTCCTTTACACGAAGCAAAACAAGAAAAAAAATTTCATCATCGTTGATGCGGCGATGAACGATCTTCTGCGACCGAGTTTGTATAACGCGTTCCACGAAATCAAGCCGGTGAAAAAAACGAAGAACGAAACAATCACCGCGGATATTGTCGGGCCGGTATGTGAATCGGGAGATTTTCTTGCGAAGAGCCGCGAGATTCAAACAAGCGGGCGAGGCGAATTGCTTGCGGTGATGTCCGCCGGCGCGTACGGATTTGTGATGAGCTCGAATTACAATTCCCGCCGACGCGCAGCAGAAGTGATTGTTGACGGCGCTAAGTTTTTCATTGCGCGGGAACGGGAAACGTTCGACGATTTAGTGAAGAACGAACACCTGATTCATGAGCTGTGATTTCTAAACGATGCTACACAATCTTTAGGAAAATGGAATATGGAAAACGGTAAATGGAATTTTTCAACACGATTCCGTCATTTCAACAATCCAGCCATCCAACAATCAATCTTCAAATCTAAAACGAATACGACGCTGTTCCGTACAACGTGCGCGGTTGACCGGGATTGACAAATCCGCCTGCACGCAATTCGGGGTACGCTTTGTCCGCAAGATTCTTGATTCCCAACTGAAGAAATGCATCGCCGATATGTGTACCGATTGTCATCGAAAAAATAACGTACGGCGGCAACACTACTCCCGGTTCATCAAACGGACTATAGGGACCGACAATATCCGAATTGAGACGGAACTGCCACTGAGCGTTCGGAACAACGTCGAGCGCGGCATCGCCGACACATTTTGCCGTGTTGTACACGCGTGCACCGGAAAGCGTGTCCCCACCTTCCGTAATTAAATTTTCATAACGTGCATCGTTGAACGTTACATCAGTGATGAAACGAACCTGATTTGTAAAGCGAATCATCGCCGACACTTCCACTCCTTGCCTGCGGCTTTTTCCCCCGTTTGTTGAAGTGAGCGTAACAGGGTCGAATGTCTGTTCGTTGCTCACATTCATCCGAAAGAGCGCAACACTGCCGCTGGCAACATCTGCATCGAATTTTGTTCCTGTCTCGTATGCCCATGCGGTGATGAACGGCAGCGATGGATCTTCTATTGTACCATCTGTTGAGCGAAATCCGCGCGAGATGTTTGCATAGACGGAAAAGTTTTCGGGAAAGGAATACATTACGCCGAGCTTCGGAGAAAAAATTCCCTTGGCATTATTCAACGTTCCGCCACCTTCCGGTACAGATTCTACACTGAGAATATCATAACGTCCGCCGAGAGTGAACTTTGCATCGCCGACATTTTCTTCCGATTGAAAAAAGAACGCTCCGGCACTCTGCCGTGCCGAAACGAGTATCTGCGCTGAATCTCTTTCCCGATTGGTTGTAAACCAGTTCTCGTAATTCGAATGATCGAGCTTTCCTTCTACACCGACAGTAATTTCACTCTGCGGAAACTGCCATGTCAACGCGCTTGTTCCGCCAAGACCGTAACGCTTGTCCTCTTCTTCCGTTTGATTTCCGGAGCCTTCTGTCAATCCACCTTCCGGCGGCGTTGTGAGAAAAAGCTGCCAGCGCCCCTGTGTAGCAAAAATAGTCGTCCGCCAGAACATGATGGAGTCGGGAGAAAATCTCAAACTCACTCGTTCCTGTGCGCGGCGTTTGTATCCGCCGTCAGTTGAGTTCGCGACAACATTATACTGGCGTTGAGCGAACTGTGCCGCAGTAAGCGAGCCGGGAGAATGCCAATTGGCAGAGTACAATTCCACCCCGGCATCAATCGTTGCATCGGAAAATACATTCTGCAAATACCGAGCATGTGCTTGTTCAAGATCGTACTGGCTGTTCGGCCGCCAACCCTGATTCTGAATGCCGCGAATGCCGAATACTCCGCTGCTGCTACCGTTATCAAAACCGCTCAATGCAGATCCTTCCAGCTTGCCGAACGTGCCGCCGGAAACACGAATGTCCGTTCCGTCCATGCGTTCAAGCGTCCGAACATTTACCACGCCTGCCATAGAAAAATTGCCGTACAGCGCGCTGGTCGGTCCTTTGATGAGATTGAGCGAGTGGATCGCTTCCGGCATCAGAAGGCTGAAATCATTGTATCCTTCCGCGTGTCCGTTAATCGGCTCGTTCACCGGCACTCCGTCAATCCAAAGCGCGAGGTCGGTCGAGTGATCAGAGCTGAAGCCGCGGATGGATGCATCCGATGCGAAGCCGGGTCCTTGTCCCTGTTCATGAACTTCAATTCCCGTAGTTTGACGAAGAAGATCCCACGAATCTGTCGCAACGGTTCTTTGAATCGCCACCGGAGAAACGACTACCGAACTCACCGGCAATTCGCGAGCGACAGGAGCGGAAGTAATCGTTACCTCTGGGAGCTGAACAACTTTGGCTGATGTATCCGGCGGCGAATCTTCCGACCACGCCGTTGAAAAAAGGAAACACACCAGCGCACTGATAACATACCAACGCATAGAGATTTCTTTCGTTAAGTACCGCAAAGAAAAATTTATCATTGCTCAACGTAATGATACCTGACGGCGTTTTCGAGCCGCTGATATCTTTATTTCATTTTCGCTGAATGTCAGACAGTAACAACCGCTGTCAGACATTGCCTTCAGATTTTTTGTTGAGCAGTTGTATTATGAAAAGATGTGTGAAAAGGATTGCGGGGGATGGAAAAGCGGGTCTTGTGTCCGTGAAAGAAGCAATATAGCGAGCACCGGAAATTTTTCCGATCTCGTACCAAGCAGAATGTCTTGCTCTTTCGATTGCGTTTGAACTGCAGGATCAAGAACATTCGGTGAAACGGCGGCAATAGGATTTGCGCATGGCGCAGAAGAAAATTCACACGAAGTGCACGCTGCAGTATGTGAGCGATGCTTCGCGCAACAGCATGAACACGTCATTGCCTCATCGCCGGAATAGCAACTGCACATCTGCATTGAAGCCTTCTTTACACTGTTGTGATGGCGCAAGTCCGGAGCGAAGGCTGTAAAAAATCCGTTTGCTGATAACAGCACAACCGCCAGCCCGACACCGAAGTATTTAGCAATAACATTCATGCCTGATGATATAACCTTCTTTTTACTTTGAAGGTTTCTTCGTGCAATAAAAAATCATGTCGCAAAGCGGAACCTTTTTCCTTGTATTTGGTTTAGAATGTTGTATCTTTTATGCATCAATGATTTCCCGTATCAATAAAAAGCTTTCGTCGTGGGTGCTCGCGTTTTACGTCGTGGGTATGGTTATTCTTGTGCCCATTCACCGCGACTATGAAGCAATATTTGTTATAGGCACGGGATATGAGACTGTCTCAACACACGCGGATGCTGCTCATTGTCACCATATTGACCTCTCGCATACCGAAACATGTGCCGTATGCTCAGGGATTTTCGGCAGAGCATTCATGCCGACGGCCGTGTTCACAGTTCAGCCTGAAGAGAAAGCATTTTACCTTCCCTATATCACTTTTGTTCCTGCAGTTTCCTTTGAAGTTTTATCGCCGTATTTCCATCGCGGCCCTCCTTTCGTGACTGCCTAATCTATTTTCCTCAACGGTGTCCTGTTAATAGCGGGATCACCGACAAATCGTTCAACTACTCAGAGGGCAATCATGAAATATTTTTTGATTGCCGTTGGAATGTTTGTATGCGCAGGCACAATAATGGCACAACAATCCGCAAAGGATTCTCAGGCTGATACCAGCGAGACAAGCATTCAACGGCTGCGAAACGAGGTTAACGAACTGCGCAAAGAGATTCAAAGCCTGAAAACAGACAGCACAACTACATCGTTGACTCAGGTAACGGAAGACGACCTTGATGCGCTTGAAGACAATATTGATCAACGAATGCAGAGGCTGGAAAACAAGGTTGATGCCGTGTCTCGCGCATCGGCACCGATCGTTCTGAATCCGCGCATGACGGCATTCATCAATTTTGCCGCGCGGCATGACAACGACACAGTGTACGATGCGCCGGGCGGCAGTGTTATTTCCAACCGCCCGTTTCTCCGCGCGGTAGAAATGGAATTAGGCTCTGCGGTCGATCCCTACGCTGAAGCCGTCGCGATCATTTCACTCAACAGCGATGCACAGCAAGGGTTCAGTGTTGAAGCGGAAGAAGCGTACGGCCTCATCAAACGCCTGCCGATTCTCGAAACCGCGCCGCTCGGGTTGAAAGTGAAAATCGGGCGCTATCTCGCTCCCATCGGCATCAGCAACATCACGCACCTGCACGATTTGCCGTGGACAACATACCCGCTTGTGATTTCAAAATACCTAGGGGGAGAACACGGCAACTTTTTTGATTCCGGTTTCAATCCGGTCGGTGCCGATTTTCAATTCTTCCTCCCGTCGCCGGTTCCTTCTGCGACATTCGAGATGAACGCCGACGTTCTTCGCGGCAGTGAGCTTGGAATATCCGCAGGCGACCCGGGAGGACAGACCGCGTATCTCGGGCATTTAACCTTGTCGCAGGATTGGAACAACGAGCACCTGCTCGTTCTCGGCGTCAGCGGCTATACCGAAAGCGGCATCACAACAACGAATCTCGTCGGAGGCAACCTCATGTATAAGTGGGCGCCAAGCGAGCAAAGAGAAAATCATTCGTTTGTCGGCGGCGGAGAAATTTTCTTCGGCGATCATACAACACCAAATCCTGCCGGAGGAACGGTAACACGCAAGCCGTACGGTTGGTACACCTTTGCTCAGTATCAATTTTCATACTGGACGTATGCGGGGCTTCGTTACGATTGGGTACAAGAACCGTCAAATGCTCAATTAGTGACGCGGGAAATTTCTGTTTTCGTCAGTTATTACACAACGGAATTTCTCCGCTTCCGGCTCGGCTTCGAGCACAGAACGAGCGATGCGTTGGCGCCGAATCTGAACAACACCAATTCAATACTTTTTGGAGCAAACTTCGTCTTCGGCTCTCATCCGGTAGAGCCATATTGGGTGAACAAATAAAAACATGAAAGACGAAAAATGGTCAATGGAAAACTTGAGAATTTGGAGAATATCATGAAAAAACTTTTCGCAGCACTACTTGCCGTATTTCTGGCGTTTTCAATAGCGCATGTTTCAGCGGCGGCACAAAAAAAATTAAACGTTGTTGTCACGCTGAATTATCTCAAATACGTGACGGAACAGGTCGGCGGGGATAAAGTAACGGTCACGGCTCTTGCCAATCCAAAACAGGACCCGCACTATGTTACGCCGACGCCGCGCATGAATGAAGTAACAACAAACGCCGATTTGTTCATCGAAAACGGATTGTCGCTCGACCTCTGGGCAAAAAATGTTATTGACGCATCGGGTAATCCGAATATCGGAGTCGGAAATCCCGGACATCTCATCGCGACGATCAATGTGCCGGTAAGAGAATTGCCGACAGAAGTTTCGCGCGCGTGGGGCGATATCCATCCGCAGGGCAATCCACACATCTGGCTCGATCCGCTGAACGTGAGAATCGTAGCAGAAAATATTGCTGCACGGCTTCAACAAATTGACCCGACAAATTCGGGCTATTACCAGCAACGACTCGATGCCTTCAAGCACCGTCTCGACGAAAAAATGTACGGCAGCGAATTGCTCGACCTGCTCGGCAAAAAAGGGGGCGATATTCTCACCCGCAAAACAAAAGACGGCGAGCTGTATTCGTGGCTTGCTTCGCGGCATCTCGATGCAAAGTTAGGCGGATGGATGAAAATGGCAGAGCCGCTGCAAGGGAAGGAAATCATTTCCTATCACAAAACGTACATCTATTTCGCCGACCGCTTCGGAGTAAAAATTGCCGGGGAGCTTGAAGAAAAGCCGGGCATTCCGCCGCCAGCGAAGCATCGTGACGAAGTTGTTGACCTTGTAAAACGAGACGGCGTGAAAGTCATTTTAAACGATAATTTTTATTCCACCGATGCGGCGGACTATGTTGCGAGTAAAACCGGAGCAAAAGTAATCGTGACGTACATTGATGTGTATTCCAGTCCGGAGGCGAACACGTACGAAAACCTCATCACCTATTTGCTTGAAAAAATATTGAAAGCAGCATCGTAACAGAAAACAAGAATCTTCTGATTTGTCATTCTGAGGTATGTATCTCGACTTTGTCAAGAATCTTCGCATGCATTGACATCCGATCAGCCTTTCGAATTAGGCCGAGTTTGTCATGCTGAGCATCAGCGAAAAAACAGCGGGACCCAGAACGACTCCAATGTCATAAGCAGCGGAGCGAAGAATCCATACTTTACCTTGAGGCAAAAAGCTGGATTCTTCGTCGCTTCGCTCCTACTAATGACATCGAGAAGAAAGAGGTTTTTTCCGCCCTTCGACTTCGCTCAGGGCGGCTGTCGTGGTGAGCGAAGTCGAACCACGACTACGAATGACAACGAATGTCATTGCAGAAGAAGTTTCCACGCCAAAGGCGTGGATAAGTACCTCAAAATGACGATCACTCGAAGGAAACTTTATGGAACAACTTTTCTATTTGCCCTCAACAATGATCTGGCCGCTGCTGGCGTGCCTCGTGCTCACCGGCATTCATGTCTATTTAGGTGTTCACGTTGTCGCACGAAAAGTCATTTTCGTTGATCTTGCGTTGGCGCAAATTGCCGCATTAGGAACAGTCATCGGCGTGCTGCTCGGTTACGAAGTTGGCACGGATATTACAGCATTGTATCTTTACTCGCTTGCATTCACGATTTTCGGCGCGTTCATCTTTTCCGCCACACGCATGAAGAGCGAAAAAGTACCGCACGAAGCGATCATTGGCATTGTCTATGCCGTAACGTTCGCGGCAACAATTCTGATCCTTTCAAAAAGCGCGCTCGGTCCGCAGGAACTCGATCACATCATTAAAGGCGATCTGCTCTGGGTACAGGGCCACGTCGTTATCAAAACAGCAATCATTTATTCGATTGTCGGGTTGTTCCATTTCATCTTCCGGAAAAAGTTCATGGCAATCTCGTTCGATCCTGCAAGAGCGGAAGCGGGCGGCATCAATGTCCGCTTATGGGATTTTCTCTTTTATATGTCGTTCGGATTCGTCATCACAAGTTCAGTGGCAATTGCGGGGGTGTTTCTCGTCTTCAGCTACCTCGTCATTCCGTCCGTCGGAGCAATGATGCTTTCCGATAAACTCAGCACGCGGCTCGCAATCGGCTGGATCGGAAGTGCGATCATCAGCTTCATCGGCGTGAAGCTTTCGTGGAACACCGGACTTCCGACAAGCCCCTTGGTTGTTGTTTTGCTCGCAGCCGGTTTACTGATAAGCGGAATGTACCGCTACATCAAAACGGCGGAGCGTGTTTCTATTGCAGTTAGAAATCTCGCGTCGGCTGCTGCTGTCGTTGCAATTTTTATTGCGGGTGTTTTTTTCTTCCGCAAACCTGCAGAAGATCCTCTCGAACACGCATTGCATTTGCTTCAGAGTCAAGCGAGCACAGAAAGACAATCGGGTATTCACATGCTTGCTTCGTTTCCCGCACAGCAACAAGAATGGATTCCGCTTGTTACAAAAGCTCTTCACGATGAAGATTCCGAAGTGCGTAAAGCCGCAGTGGACCTGTTAACGAAATCGCGCGTCGCTTCAGCGGAAGCTCAGATCGTTCCGCTTCTCAACGACAAATCAGACGACGTTCAACAAAGCGTGCTTGTTGCAGTGAAGACATTCGGCGACGGTGTTTCCGCGAAAAAACTTGTCGAGGCGTCGAAGTCGGAGGACGACCCCGAGATGCAAATCCAGTTTTTGGAAACCGCACTTGAGCTGGGAGATGCCGACGCAATTCCGGCGATGATTCGCCTTATTCAGGACGGCGGAATTTTCGCCGATGACGCACACGATCATCTGCAAAGCCATATTCCAATTTCATTTTCTGTGAAGGATGTTGCAAAAGTCCAAACGTGGTGGGGAAAAAATCGTGCGCGTTTACTGTGGGACAGGGAAAAGAAAATGTTTGTTGTGCAATAGCATTCGACTAATTTGCAATGCATGTATATGCTGTGAAGTGATCAGCGCTTTTTCTTCAGCAAACAAACCTTGACAACCACGCAGCGGCAGCGTATATTTGTACGTTTGATGCTCAAATATGATGACCCTCTGCTTTAAAAAATCGAATTTGTTGACACTGGTAACGTGGTTCTTTATCGCCACGTTCTTCGCTGATTTCGCAAATCTCGACGATGTTTTGCCGGGAACCAGTGTAAGCCACCCCGAGGAAGTCGGCATTTCAGAGGAATCGGGCAACGCGGCGATAAACAGCGAGGAGCTTCAAAATGCAAAATCACTTATTCAGCTGAAGCTATCTCTCACTCCGCTGCACGCTGCACGCCGGCACACAATACAAATTGTAGATTTGGACAGCCCCTCCCTTGCAGCAGATCCGGCACTAGTAGATCAGAGTATAAGCATCCTCCCTGTTGAGCAGAACGTTCATTGTATTTCTCATATTTCCGCGTTACCGCTGTACCTGCTCCACTGCGAATTTCTCATCTAATCTTTTTCTCCAGTTTCCATTTCCTTTTTTAGACTTGGTTGCGCCGGTTGTTTTGTGCCGGTACAAGCGCTCGTTATTTTTATCCATTCTCCGTTCGAATGAATAAAAATGCCGCATTAACGCTTGCATAGTGAAAAACCGCTGAAACGGTTTCACATACAAGTTTGATTCTTCAGTTGTATTAAAAAGAATGTATTAGGCTTTATCGAGGAAAAGATATGATCACGAGAATTTTAATTCCCATGCTGATAATTTTGGATGGATTAGCATTACAGTCATGCAATCGCTCAGATGAAGCCCGGGCGGCTTCGGGACGAAACATCTCAGCGCCGCAGGTGCTGAACGATGAAAACGAAATTGTTTTCTCACCGAATTCGCTTCAGCTTCAACAATTCACCATTGATACGGTACACGAAGAAACTATTCAAACCGAGTTTACGGCTCCGGCGCATTTTGCTGTGAGCATCGCGCGCTCCGAATTCGGAAACGGCAACGTATACCTTTTTGAAACGCCGGACTTAACGCAATTGTATGCCGATTTTGTAAAAAGCGTTTCTGCCGTCGAGCGCTCGTCAAAAAATTACCGCCGTTTGGAAGATTTGACAAAAGACAAAGCCATCGCAGAAAAAGAATTGCTCGACGCACAAACAGACTACAACCAATCGCAGGCAGATATGGCACAGAAAGAAAGCCAGTTGCGTGCTGCTGGAATTGATCCGAAGGTGCTCGAGCAAACGGCTGCAGGAACGGTGATCGTTGCCGCCGAAGTCCCAGAAGGACAGCTCACCAATATCAAAACGAACTCAAAAGTTGAAATTGAGTGTAACGCATATCCCGCAGAACGCTTCATTGGAAAGGTCTCCTCCATCGGCGATGTCATTGATCCAACAACGAGAACCGCGAAAGTCCGAATCATTCTTTCGAATCTTGAGAACAAACTCCGCGCCGGAATGTTCGGAACAGCACATTTTTTCGGCGACAAGAAAAAAGCTGTAACAATTCCTGTTACGGGTATCGTGCGTGAAGGCGACGGTACGTTAACCGTCTGGGTAACGACAGACCGCTGCCGCTTCGTCCAGAGAAAGGTGACAGTAGGATTGCAGCGAGACGACGAATACCAAATCCTCGATGGACTTAGACCCGGAGAACAGATGGTGAGCAGAGGGGGCGTATTTCTCAGCAACATGCTGCAAGCTCCGCCGGAAGATTAAGGAGGAGAATTATTATGCTGAATTCCATCATCGCGTTTTGTTTAAGTCATCGCGCCATCGTTCTCGTCTGTTTGCTGCTGTTCCTCGGCGCCGGATTCGCCGCATACCAGCAGCTCAACATCGAGGCATATCCTAATCCGACGCCGGTTATTCTTGAAGTCACCGCTCAAGCGCCGGGGCTTTCCGCTGAAGAAATGGAGCGTTACTACACGCGACCGATTGAAATCGGGCTGTACACTGTTCCCGGAATTGATGTCATTCGCTCAACATCGTTCTACGGTTTGTCGTTTGTTCGGGTTGTTTTCAAGTACGGCGTAGATTTTCATTTTGCTTACAGTCAAACAGCAGTCGCAATACAGCAAAATATTAATCTGCCGGGAGGTTTGGTTCCAACAATCCAACAGAACAGCACAACCGGAGAAATTCTTCGCTACGAAGTTATCGGTCCGAAACATTTTGGATTGGAAAATCTTCGGACGGTGCAGGAATGGATCGTGAAGCGGCGCCTGTTGACTATTCCCGGTATTGTTCAAGTCAACTCGTGGGGCGGTCCGACAAAACAATTCGAGGTTGATGTTGATCCGCACAAGCTTCAAGCCTACAATCTTTCTGTGCCTCAAGTGCTCACGGCGTTGAATAACGCGAACATCAACGTCGGTGGACGGGAAATTCGAATCGGTCAGCAGTCCATCAACATTCGCGGCGTCGGATTAATGGACGACGGAGGAAACGATGATTTGACTCAGGGCTACCACACCGATGACATTGAAAATGTTGTTCTCACTCAATCGAACGGAGTTCCGATTCTGGTAAAGGATGTTGCTGCAGTATCTGTAGGATATGTACCGAGACTCGGCATTTGGGGACACGATAAGGAAGACGACGGAGTCGCGGGAATTGTGGTGATGAGCCGCGATGAGCGTGCACATGACTTGCTGCCGAAGGTTGAAGCCGAAATTAACAAAATGAACCATGATGGCAGCCTGCCGCCCGGAGTAAAGCTCGTTCCGTTTTATGATCGTGGCTGGTTAATATCGGTTACGACAAGCACTGTTCTGCATAACCTGATTTTCGGAACGCTGCTGATTTTTTTCATTCAATGGATTTTTCTCGGCGATCTCCGAAGCGCAATTATTGTCGGCTTGACTATTCCGTTTGCACTTTTTTTCGCCGTTATCATTCTTGTGATACGAGGCGAAAGCGCCAATCTCCTTTCGGTAGGCGCTGTTGACCTCGGTATTATTGTGGACGCATCGGTTATTCTCATCGAAAATATTTTCAGAAATTTTCAGAAAACGCCGGAGGAACGGGAAAGTTTGCTTCGTCAACTCGCCGACGGATTTTGGGGACCCGATCCGACAAACGCGCTGCACTCTTCAGTGCACCAAACTTGGACAACGCGGTTAAAAGAAATCCTGATCAGCGCTATACAAGTCGGCAATCCTGTTCTCTTCTCGGCACTCATCACCGTTGCCGCCTTTGTTCCGCTCTTCACGATGCAAGGAGTCGAAGGAGCCATCTTCGGACCGATGGCGCGAACGTATGCGTACGCGCTTGCCGGCGCGTTGATTGCAACATTCACCGCTACACCCGTTCTTTCTTCCTTTCTTCTTCCAGAGAATGTGAAAGAAACAGAGACAATCGTTGTCCGGTTTTTGCACCGTCTCTATAATCCGGTACTGCGGTTTGCGCTTGCAAAACGAAGAGCGATGCTCATCGCCGGAATTCTCTTCATCGCTCTCGCAGGATTTTTAGCAGCTCGCCTCGGAAGTGAATTTCTTCCTGCCCTTGAAGAAGGTAATTTTTGGATTCGTGCGTCCATGCCGATGACGCTTTCACTTCAGGATGGTGAAGCAGCAGCAAGAAAAATGCGGCTGATACTCATGAAATACCCCGAAGTCATCACCGTATCATCTCAGCACGGACGACCCGATGACGGCAGCGATGCTTCGCCGTTTTCAAATGTTGAATTGTTCGCGCCGCTCAAACCGCTGAGTCAGTGGCCTAAAGGCATGACAAAAGAAAAATTGACTGAGCAAATTAACGCAGACTTCCAACGGGAATTGCCGGGAGTCAATTTTACTTTTTCGCAATACATTCAGGACAACATTCAGGAAGGGATTTCCGGCGTCAAAGGCGCGAATTCTGTCAAGATTATCGGACCAAATCTAAAAACGCTGACAGTATTGGCTGAACAAGTTCGCAATGAGATGGCACAGGTGCCGGGAGTTGCCGATCTCGGGATTTTTCCGATCCTTGGTCAGCCGAATCTTAACATCAAGGTGGACAGAGCAAAAGCTGCACGCTACGGATTGAACGTCGGAGACGTGAATTCCATCATCCAGGCAGCAGTGGGCGGAGTGACGGCAACAACAATTTTCGAGAACGACCGCCAGTTTGACGTCGCTGTCCGCTATCCGCAGGAATACCGGGACAACGTTGAGAAAATATCGAACATCAAAGTTGCCTACCAAACACGAAGCGGTGCAAGCGCCTACATACCGTTGAGCGAATTGGCAACGATCACTTTTGATAACGGAGCCTCATGGATCTATCATGAAAGCACCGAGCGTTTCATTCCGATAAAGTTCAGCGTGCGCGGACGCGATCTTGGAAGCACTGTTGCAGAAGCGCAGGAGCGCATTGCAAAAAACGTGAAGCTCCCGAGCGGCTATCGTCTTGTGTGGGCTGGAGAATTCGGACAGCTTCAGGCTGCACAAAAACGTCTGGCGATTATCGTACCGATTACGCTTGTCATTATTCTCGGCATTCTCTACGCGATGTTCAATTCATTGCGCGAGTGTTTGTTGGTTCTTTCAGGAATTCCGTTTGCGATTGCCGGCGGCGTATTAGCGCTTTATATTGCTGGACTTAATTTCAGTATTTCCGCGGCGATCGGCTTTATTTCGCTCTTCGGCGTTTCCGTTATGAATGGAATTCTACTGATGACGTATTTCAACCACGCACGGCTCCGCGGCGATGCACCGATGAATGCGATGTTTTACGCCGCGTCTACTCGCATGCGCTCGATACTTATGATAAGCCTCTCTGCTTGCCTTGGTTTGCTGCCTTCGGCAATTTCCACAGGAATTGGAAGTCAAGTGCAGCGTCCTCTGGCAACGGTCATCGTTGGCGGTATGTTAGTTGGTCCGCTTATGCTGCTCATCGTCGTGCCCGCATTGAAAATGATTGTTCTGGATCGCAAGAAAAATCAAGTAACTAAAGCGGAAATAAAACAAAGTGTATAAGGAATGATTTGTATGATTTTATCTCAGAAAAAATCAGATTGGGTTTCGGTTATTACAACACTCTTGCTGTTTACCGCCGGCTGCACTGTCGGTCCCGATTTTGTAAAACCTTCGCCTCCGGACAGCACTGCTGGCTATACAACAAAACCTCTTTCGACCACCGACTCCACAGCGAATCTCTCCGGCGGGAGTGCTCAACGTTTTATAGAAGACAGTGATATTTCCGGAGAATGGTGGGCACTGTTCCAATCGAAACCGCTTAATGCTTTAATAGAGCTTTCGCTGAAAAACAATCCCGATCTTAAAGCTGCTCAAGCCGCTTTAACCGCTGCGCAGGAAAATTTTCTCGCGCAACGCAGTGCATTGTATCCAAGTGCGGCAGGAAATTTTTCAGCAAGCAGATCGAAAACAGCGTCAGAAATTTCACCCACGCCTAATTCAGGCGATGTGTATTTCAGTCTTTTCACACCGCAAGTGAGCGTCTCGTACGTACCGGATGTATTTGGTCTATATCGTCGAACCGCTGAACTATTCAAAGCGCAGGCAGAACAAATCCGATTCGCTCTTATCGCAGCACACATTACAGTAAGCGCAAATGTCGCTGCGGCGGCGATTCAGGAAGCATCGCTGCGCGCGCAGATTGATGCGACGCGGCAACTCATCACCATCAATAGCGACATGGTTGAAATCCTGCACAAGCAATTCGAGAAAGGGTATGTCGGCCGGCTCGAAGTTGCCGAGCAGGAATCCCAGCTCGCTCAGATTACCGCCACGCTTCCACCGCTGGAAAAACAGCTCGCTCAGCAGCGCAATCTTCTCGCAATGCTGTCCGGAAATTTTCCGAACCAGGATTTGTCTGAAACGTTTTCACTTTCAAGCTTACAGCTTCCGCAAGAACTTCCTGAGAGCATTCCCTCAAAGTTAGTGGAACGGCGTCCCGACATTTTGCAAGCGGAAGAAAATTTACACGCGGCAAGCGCACAAATCGGAATTGCTGAAGCCAACCGGCTGCCGCTTATTACTCTGACTGCTGATATCGGAAGCATGGCGCTCAATCCTGCCACTCTATTTAAAGGTGGCACGGGGATCTGGGACATGGCTGCGAACGCAACGCAACCGATTTTTGAAGGAGGAAAGTTACTGCACCAAGAGCGTGCGGCGAAAGCGGCATACACACAAGCTGCAGAACAATACCGCAGCACTGTTCTCAATGCGTTCCGAAATGTTGCCGATGTACTTCAAGCTCTCGAGCAAGATGCCGCGACGCTGAAGGCGTCGGCTGACGCTAACAATGCTGCCGAAATGACCCTCGACTTAGCAAGGAAACAATGGCAAGCGGGATACACAAACTATCTCGCATTGTTGAACGCTGAACAAACATATCAAGACGCGGTGATCAGCCTTGTGCAGGCGCGAGCGAACCGGTATGCCGACACAGCGGCGTTATTCTTTGCGCTTGGCGGCGGCTGGTGGAACAGAGAAGATGTCCCAAAAAATTGAATTAACGAACGCATTTCACAAATACGAGAAAGGAAAACTGTCATGTTTGAAAATATCGGTCTCCCGGAACTTCTGCTGATATTATTTGTCATCATTATCTTCTTCGGCGCGAAGAAAATTCCTGAGATAGCAAAAGGGCTTGGGCAGGGAATTCGGGAATTTCGTAAAGCAGCGCGGGACATCCAAGAAGAAGTCGAAAAAGAAGCAAAACAACTTGACAATAAATCTGAGAAAAAGTAACGTATGTATGCTTTGTTGTGTACATATTCACATCTTCAAAAAAGGAAACCCTTGATGAACAAAATCGTATTTTTCTCCACAGCGTGTTTGTTCGTCTTTTCATCGCTCACCGCTCAATCCGTTTATTTACCCGCAACCCATCCTGTCTATAATTTTCTTGACAAAATGGCGGCAAAACAATTCATCACCGACTACCGCGACGCCGTGAAACCACTGAGCCGCGAAGCGATTGCAAAATTTCTTATAACGCTCGACAGCACTGATGCACAAATGACTAGTATTGAGCGTGACGAATTGAGGTTTTATAAAGAAGAATTTTTTGAAGAATTGAAAAACCTGAAATACGATAAGCTACCCGAAGAGCGCTGGCATCTGTACCATTACCAAAGCGAGCCATCAAATTTTGTTGTTGATCTTATCGGCGGCGCATCAAACGATCACATGGCGGACGGAAACGTTCTTCACAATTGGCAGAATGGATTCTTTTCGTACGGATATTTCGGAAAATCTCTTGGCGTATATTTTTACTATCACGATAACCACGACGGCGGTTCATATGTCGCTTCTCTGGGGCAAAATCAGGCGGTGTTGCGCCCTCTTTCTCCTCTACAAGCGGCGGTAATTTCAAACTCAACATCCGCAACGTCGTACGATTACGATACCTTCAACGCGCAATTGAATATTGATTTGGGATTCGTTACGCTCTCTCTCGAACAAATGAACGACGTCTGGGGTGCAGGTGAAAACGGCAATCTTATTCTTTCCACCAAAGCACCGGCATTCCCACAAATTAAATTACGTGCCAGGCTGAGCAAAGATATAGAGTTCACCTATATTCACGGCTGGCTTTTTTCAGGAATATTAGACTCGTCGCGCTCGTACAATGCTTCTGCTCTAGGAACAAAAAGTATAAGGAGCATTTATGTGCCCAAATACATTGCGGCGCAAATGCTCGAGTTCACGCCCTGGAACGGCGTGAACATTGCGCTCGGCGAATCGGAAATTTACGGGAACAGAAATCCTGAATTGCTGTATCTCATTCCCGTGATGTTTTTCAAAGCCGCAGAGCATTATATGGATGATGACGACAACTCGGCATTTTTTGGCAGCTTTAAAGTTTCTGTCATCAAGAATTACAGTTGGTATCTCGCATGGTATGTTGATGAATTACGACCCGAAAAGATATTCAGCCCGACCGAAAACCATAATCAGGTCGGCTTTACGTTCGGCGGAAATGCCTACGATGTAGTATATCACGATACGAGAATAAACGTCGAATACACCCGCATTAATCCGTGGGTCTATAATCATAATTTTCCTGAAGACACATATCAAAATCATGGCGTGAATTTAGGAAATTGGATCGGTCAAAATGCGGATTTATTTTCCGCTGCGATTTCCTATCGTCCGATGTACAATCTTGAAGTCGGTCTGCAATTTGAATCGCTTCGCAAAGGAGGGAAAGATTCAACGAAATATCAATATTCAAGAAACGAACCTCCGTTATTTTACGGACCGGTCACTAAACAGCAATCGTTTGGAATTGTCGGGAGTTATCAGCCGCTGCGTGATTTATTTGTAGATTTTCATGTGCTGCGAACACGTTTTTCAACAGACATAAAACCCACAACGCCCGATTTCATCAACAATCCATTTGATTATCTTGCTGAACCAGCGTATGCAGGAAAGTACGATGTGGTATTCAGTATTCGTTACAACGTGTATTGATACACTACACCTTATCCTTTGCGCAGCTTGCGCTTTGCGCGTTCCTTTCGACTTGGATTGTGGAATGTTCGATGCCGAACTTTTCGTACAATTGACCGCACACGTTACCCAAAAATTTATCGTCGTGGTGTTCGCGCGGCATAACAAGATGAGCGGTGAGAGCAGTTTCAGTCGTGCTCATCGCCCAAACATGAAGATCGTGAACTTCTTCTACACCATCGAGCAACGTGAGAAATTTTTTGACGTTCTCTACATCAATATCTCTCGGAACGGCATCCATAGAAAGGTGAACTGAATCTTTGAGCAGGTTCCACGTCCCCGCGGTGATGACAATGATAATCGCAAGACCGACAATCGGATCGAGAAGAACGTAACCTGTCATGATGATAAACAATCCTGCTACAACAATGCCTAATGAAATTCCCGCATCTGCCGCCATGTGAAGAAACGCCGCTTTCATATTCAAATCGGATTTCCTTCCCTTCACAAACAACAACGCCGTCAGCGTATTGACAACCACTCCCACGCCTGCGATAATCGTCATCGTCATTCCACCCACGGACTGCGGTTCAAAAATTTTTCTTAATGATTCAATTGCAATTGCACCAACAACAATCAAGAGAATAATCGCATTAAACAAGGAAGCTAAAATTGTAGATTTTCTTAATCCGTACGTCCGGTTTTTTGTCGCTGCTGTTTTTGCCAGAGAAGTCGCGCCCCATGCCAGCATTAAGCTCAACACGTCGCCAAAGTTATGTCCGGCGTCGGCAAGAAGCGCCATGGAATCAATGCGAAGGCCGTACACAATCTCGACAATGATGTACGAAACATTGAAGACAACTCCATAGCCAAAGAGCCTATTGTAATTCAACGATTGACGCGCGGGGGACAAATTTCTTCCACCTCCGATATTACTTCGCTTTAAGAAGCAACACTGGAACATCCACCCCGTGCCGCACGCGCGTTGCCGTTGCACCGAGAAACAAATCGGCGACAAAGCGGTGGCCGTGCGTGCTCATCGCGACAAGATCGCAATTCCCTTTTTTCACCCACTTCACAATTTCTGCGGCCGGTTCGCCGTATGCAAGTTCCGCTTCGGCTGGAATGCCATTTGCGGTCAATTCCGACTTCACTTTTTCAAGATAAGCAATGTCCTCCGCAACTTCCGGACCAACAGCATCCGAGCCAAATGTGCGGGCTGCCCAGCCATCGGCAACATGTAACAGCACAACGCGGCTCTTCGCCAGCGCTGCGAGCTGCTTCACATGTTCGATGATTGCCCTGTCGGTCGGCGTGCCGTCTAACGTTACAAGGATTGTTTTGTACACGCTATTCCTTTTTTCGTGTCTTATTGAGCATTGTTTATTGAACATTTTGAAAAATGTAACTTAGGCAGAAAGAAATTCTCAATGTTCAATATTCAACTCTCAATTTTCAATTTCTTTGTGCCGAAGTTGATCGCGCTCAAGCGGGATGTTTTCGCGGTAAAAGAAAATATTATCCGCCGATGATAACATGCCATGCTGCCGCAAGCGACTCAGGCAAACCGTACACGTCCATTGCCGTAATCAACAGCGCGCTTCCCCACCCGAGCATCATCAACAGCCAGCCGTTCTTCCATTTTCCCATTCGTTTTCTCGAGCTTGTAAAGTGAAGCAGCGGAAACATCGCAAACGGAAGCTGGAGCGCCAGCACGAATTGGCTTAGCGTCAACAGATCCGTTACACTGCTCTCGCCGCGTATGCCGATAATAAAAATTGCCGGAAGAATTGCCAGCGTGCGTGTGATAAGACGACGCACCCACGGCTTCAATCTCCAATGCATGAAGCCTTCCATCACAACCTGACCGGCAAGCGTTCCGGTAATGGTGCTGCTTTGACCGCTTGCCAACAGCGCTATTGCAAATAATGTACTCGCCGCCGCCGTCCCAAGCAAGGGGGCAAGCGTGAGATACGCAACGCGGATCCAATCGCTGTCGGCAACAAATTTCACCACTTCTCCACCTGCCGTTGTAACGCTCGTTTTCCCGTAGAAAACCAACGCGGCAAGCACCAGAATTGCTGCGTTCACAAAAAAGGCGATCGTCAGCGCAACGACAGAATCAATAGTATTGAAACGAATCCCTTGTTTGATTGAGGTGTCGTCCTTCTGCAATTTGCGGCTCTGCACGAGTGCTGAATGAAGATACAGATTATGAGGCATTACGGTCGCACCGATAATGCCGATCGCAATGTAGATCATTCCGATTTGGCGGAAGGTCGGACTTACCAACGCTTTTCCCATTTCCAAAAAGCTGGGTTGAGTTTCCGGCAAAACAAAAATTTCTATAAAATAACAAACGGCGATCGTTGATATCAGCACAAGCACTATCGCTTCAATCGTGCGCATGCCGAAACGCTGCAGAGCCAACAACATCAACACATCGAAACCGGTAATGATGACAGCCCAGAGGAGCGGAATATGAAACAGCAGATTCAGCGCGACTGCGCTTCCCAACACTTCCGCCAAATCGCACGCGCCGATTGCCAGTTCGCTCAGAAGCCAGTTAGGCCAGCGAGTCCAGCGCGGATACCAATCGCGGCATGCTTGCGCAAGATCTTTTCCTGTTACCACACCTAAGCGAGCGGAAATCACCTGCATGAAAATCGCCATCAAGCTTGCCAAACCGACAACCCAGAGCAGGCTGTATTTGAACTGAGCGCCTCCCATCAGATCGGTTCCCCAGTTTCCCGGATCCATATAACCGACGCTGACGAGAAGTGCGGGACCGACAAATGCTTTCCATTGCTGCCAGAAACCGGATTGATGATGCGGCACTTCGATTGTGCCGTGTATTCCTTCAAGTGAGAGATGGTCCGGAGTTTTTTTCTGCTCAAAAGTCATACTTCTTACACCGATTCGACAAAAATATTCTCTGCGGCAAGCGAGCTGATCGTCATTTCCTTCGAGCCGATTTTGATGACCAGCGAATTATCAAACTTGATCCGCTGTTTGATGCCCAGTTTTTTATTCAGCGAAAGCCCGATGCTCGAAACATACTGAAGCAGTTCCGGATTCGCGTCATTCACGCGGAGAACGCGCACCGTTGTTCCCTCCTCAGCGTTGGAAAGCGGAAACGCCACGATGGTTTTCACGGTGCCGTCTTTTGCGGGAATCGGATCGCCGTGAGGATCAACGCGCGGAAAGCCGAGCACTTCATCAATCTTATCCTCCATTTTTTCCGACATAATGTGTTCGAACTTTTCCGCTTCTTCGTGAATTTCATCCCAGCGGAAATGGAGCACCTCCGAAAGAAACATTTCCCACAGCCGGTGCTTGCGGATAATTTTCAGCGCAGAGCGGCGCCCTTTTTCCGTAAGCTGAACGCCGCGGTACGGCGAATGGCGGAGATATTTCTGCCCGGAAAGCTTCTTCACCATATCCGTTACGGAAGCGGCGGCAATCTTCAGCTCCGCGGCTAACAACGACGTCGTTACAGCACCGCCTTTTTCTCCGAGGTAATAGATGTGCTTAAGATAATCTTCGACGCTGATGCTTGGCATAATGATTGCTAAAAAATTTAGGTAAGACTAAAATAATAATTAGATATGGCTTTGTCAAGCGTGGAAGGTATTTCGAGGTTCGAGGCTTGCGTTCCCAGTTTCAGAGTTCCAACTGCCCCGAACCTGGAAACTCGAACCCCGTTACTCGTCCGCTTTTTTCTCGAACATCTCGTCCGGCAAGCCGCTGTTGATCTTGTAGCCGGAATAGAAAATGGTCACGCTCCCTTTGCGGGGCATTCGCTGAGAGAACTTGCTTTCGGGAAAAGGAACGCCCACCGTATCAACTGCCGACGAGCCGAATGAAGCGGTAATCTTCGCAGGCAAAAAATATTTCCCTTCGATAAGCGTATCTTCGAACACTATGCTGATACGCCTGTTTCCCATCGGCTCCGATTCCAAGCGGGTAATGATCCATCGTGCGGCATCCACCCACACATAACTTTCAATCGTGAGCTTCCCCGGCTCCGGCTTCGAGATGAGACGGAGCTTATAAATTTTTTCTTTTCCGGTTTGTTCGGTGGCGGCAAGCGTCGCGTCGAACTTCGCTAACAACAGCGCCGGCGTCAGCGCGATGCCTTCTTTCGGCAGCATGGCAAAGTTCTTCGATTCGATGTGAATCTTGTCGGGCTGCTTGAAATATAATTTTACCGTCATATCGGGAATGTTCAAATGCTCGATATTCACCGTCGCGTGAAGCGTCACGGTATAATCGTTCACCTGCTCGAATTGCTTCTGAACGTTGGCAAGAATCTGAGACGCGGTCAATTGCTGCGCTCTTCCAAAAGCCGGAAGGATGCAGAGTAAACATGCGATGACAATTTTTTTCTTCATACTGTCCTCGAGAATAATGGCCGGCGTTCACTCCGGAGCGCGCTGAAGTTCCTGACGGGAAATAAAATAATTGTACGTAAGCATCGCCGCTGCGCCCAAAACGCCGACGCCGATCAGCGACCACCAGATGTACGCCGGTTTGCCTGCTGCCTTCGCAACTTCATAAATCCAGCCTCCGAACGGATCGCCGACGAAGCGGGCAATCGCAATGGGAAGAAATGCGTATCCCTGATAAAGTCCCTGTTGGCCCGGCGGAGCAATTTCCGAAATATATTCATAATAGCGCGGCGCTTGCGTCATCTCGCCGATTGCAAATGCTATAACACCCGCAGCGATCGTCGGAATACTTGGATAGATTCCGATAATGACCCAAATAAGACTGGATATTGCAAAGCCTAATGCAATGGCTGTGCGAGTCGGAATATTCTTCGTGAGACGATTGACGGGGATTTGAAACAGGATAATCGCACCTGCCGCCGCCCATGACTGGAGAATTTCGTACGGATACGAAGCGCTGATATAATCTGTAACGTAATAAGGAATAATGATGAATTCCTGCCAGAAAATAATCCAGTAGAGTGAATAGATCAGAAGAAAAATCATGAACTTGAAATTTCCCAACACGACAAAAAGGTTGACTATTTTTTTCCCAACCGACTCCGCTACTCCCGTTCCCCTGCCTTGCACATCTCTGTAAAGCGTCACGTTCACGATCAGCATCGCCAAACAACTCAAGGCTGAGACCATGTAGACGTATTGGGTGCCCAAACCGTCGCGCACGAAATAAGCAATCGTCGGACCAATAGCCGCACCGACATTTACCAGCCAATAATAGATCGCAAATCCGAACGATTTCGATTTTTCCGTTGATGTTACCGCCACCGTCCCGAGCACGGAAGGTTTGATGAATGAACCGCCGAACGCGGTGAAGATCAAAAAAATCATCATCAGCCAGTAGAGCGAAAAATTTCCATACACACCGGCGAACGCACTCATCCCGACGGAGCCGATGAGAAAATAACCGAGAGCAAGGATGCTGAACGCAACGTTGAACGCTCTCCGAAATCCCCATTTGTCGGCAAGCGTGCCGCCGAGGATGGGAAGCAGGAAAATGATTCCGCCGAAAACGCCGGAGAGCTGACCCGCTTCGGCTTCGGTGAAACCCAACTTGTTCCTCAGATAAATCATGAAGACGATCTGCTGTCCGTAGTACGCAAGCCGCTCGAATAGCTCCATCCCGTTTGCGACCCAGAATGAACGGTGAAAGCCGCGTTTGAGTTCAAGAAAAGTCTGCTTTATGTCCATAGCTAATGACGAATTATCAATTATGAATTTTTATTTCGTGTTGTCCGTTGAATGGAACCGATCATTTTCAGGAGTTCATCAACATCTCTTGGCATGGATTCAGCCAATTTGTTTCCTCTCAACTAACTTTCTTTCAAAAGTCTCAACCAATAATGTGTTTCCCGAGCTTTTTCATACGCTATGGACATCTTCGTCGTCGTTCATCATTCATAATTATTTATGAGAGTATGTCCTTCCTCTTAAAAATGTACCACGTCATTGAAAAAAACACTGCACTGTACGCCCCGAGCACGCCGCACGATTCCGCAATGCGGCTCCAATTCACCGGTTCCTTGAATGCCTGCTGCCACACATCCTGATACGTCGTGAAAAGATACGGCTTCACCGGCTCGAACGATTCAACCGGAAGGTTTGAAATGATCAACAACCCGATGACAACAGTCATTGTCGAAATGATCGGTCCGATGGCATTTTCCACAAACGAAGAAAAAAGAAACGCAAGCGAAGCGATGACCCACATGGACCAGATTGCAAGCGAGTACGCAAGAAGAAATCTGCTCCACAGATGCACTTCGGGAAGGACCGTGAGCATGTCGCGGTCAACTGCAAGCAAATCGCCGCTGCCAAAGATCATCAAACCGAGACCGAGACTGAGGACGGCAATCGTCATCAAGAGCGAGGCTGTATAGAGCAGCGTGGCACTATATTTTGAAACGAGAACACGCGTGCGCGACACGGGACGAATCAATATCAGCCGGAATGTTCCTGCCGTCGCTTCGCCGGCAAGCTGATCTCCTGCAACAAGACTGATGAGAAACGGCACATGCACCCACAAGCTGTTCATAATAATTTGAGAGATGCTCCAGCCGTTGAACAAATTTCCCGTGATGAGAAAATCGCTTTGCAGCGAGCGCAACTGATACTGCACGAAATTATGCCCGGCTTGAAGATGCATTCCCCACATAATCAACGGGATAATGAGACCCACAGCGATGAAACCAATGTAGGTTCGCCACTTCGCGTACGTTTTGAACAACTCGTAATAGATTAAGTTGAACATAGTGTGTTGTTAAAAGACGGTCACCCACCTTCAAGGTGGAGTTCATCTTCCATCATCCGTTTTCGATCATTCTTCCGTCACCGAAAGAAAATATTCTTCTAAAGATTGCTGCGGTACAATTGAATAAATTTTACACTCTGCTGCCGTCAGCGTCTTGACAACTTTGGGAATATCGCTTTTTTCAATTGTTGCGGAAATACCGTCTCCATTGAGCACAACATTGCTAACGCTTTTCATTTTCTTCAGAATTGCAGTTGATCGTTTCACAGGCTCGCTTAAAATTTTGACGCTGCTTATCTTTGAACGAAGCAGCTCCTCCACACTTCCCTGAGCGACAAGTTTTCCCTTGCTGATAATTGCCATGCGCGTTGCAACTTGTTCGACTTCGTTGAGCAAGTGCGAAGAAAGAAAAACCGTCATTTTATGTTCGCGCGACAAGCGCGCGATCAGCTCTCGCACTTCTTTCATTCCCTGCGGATCGAGCCCGCTCGTAGGTTCATCAAGCACGATCACTTCGGGCTTGCACAGGAGCGCCTGCGCAATGCCGAGACGCTGTTTCATCCCGTGCGAAAAAGTTTTCACGCGGTCGAACGCGCGTCCGGCAAGTCCGACAAGCTGCAGACTGTCCATAATCATCGTGCGCAACGGAGTTTTTCCTAACGTCATTGCGCCGGTAATCTGCATATTCCGAAAGGCGCTGAGATAAAGATAGAAATCGGGTTTCTCAACGATGCCGGCGACCTTCGCGAGCGCGGCTTCGCGCTCTGTGGAAAGCTGATGACCGAAAAGCTCGACAGAGCCGGCAGTCGGAGCAATCAACGAAAGAATCATCCGGATCGTCGTGCTTTTTCCCGCGCCGTTCGGACCGAGAAAGCCGAAAATATCCCCGCGATGAATTTCCAAATTCACATCCTGTACCGCCCAGCGTTTTGATTTGTACTGCTTGCCGAGGGCGATGGTACGGAGAACGACTTCAGCGGACATGGGGATTTTTTTCTTTATGGGGTTTCGTGTGCTTCGTGGATGATTTTTGTCAAAAATATAGACAGATTCATTTAGAGAATCAATCAAGTTTCAAGTGGATGTTCATAATCTCCGGTGTGTTTCCTGTTCGCATCGGCGGCCCCCACGTTCCGGCACCGCAGGAAACATAATAATGAGTTGTGCCTTTCTTCAAATATCCCCAGCTTACCTCGTATACTTTTTCCGTGATGAAGTTGAAGGGCCACAACTGTCCGTGGTGCGTGTGCCCCGAAAGCTGAAGGTCAACGCCGGCTTCTGCCGCTTCGTTCAGATGAAACGGCTGATGATCCATCAGAATAACCGGTTTCGTTCGGTCAACATTCTTCATCAGCTCGCCAAGCGAAGCCCGCTGTTGTTGCGCAAAGCTTTTGATGCTGATGTCTTCCCTTCCCACAAGAGTGATTGCATCCGCAATCGTCGCAACGCTGTCGCGAAGCATCACAATTCCGTGCTCGGTGAGATAACGGCATGCCGCCTCCACGCCGCCGATGTATTCATGATTGCCGGTAACGGCGTAGACGCCGAACTTGCTTTTAATCGTTCGAAGCGTTTCACCGAGATTTTGTTTGATAACGGGACCGATATCTTCATCCACAACGTCGCCCGGCAACAGTACGATATCCGCGTTCAGCGAATTGATTTTTTCCACAAGGCGCTCGAGCCGGTGCCTTCCGATAATTGTGCCGAGATGAATATCCGAAACTGCAACGAGGTCGAGTGATTTTAACGGGTGAGAATTTTTGTGAATAGCCAAATCGAGAGTTTTTACTCGGGGCGAAACTGCATTGAAAAATCCGGCAATCACAATCACTGCTACAACAGAAACGATGCCGATGAACGAGAGAATATTCAAACGGTTATATTCCGCTGATCCCGAGGGCGGGAGAAAGGAAACAAAATGCGAGATTCCCCGCAGAATGTCCACACAAAAAAGAATCAAAAGAAAATAAACCATTGCACCAAGCCAGAACGAGCCGATCCACACAAGCGCACTGCTGAACCACGTAAGCGATCCACGCTCAAGAAATCTTCCCGCGATAAATGAGAGCGAAACGACCGAGCTCACAGCAAGATATGCCGTTCGGTACTGCGGCAATGAGGAAAGCGCCTGCCACCCGCGGAGAACA
Source organism: Bacteroidota bacterium (assembly GCA_028873075.1). Taxonomy (GTDB): domain Bacteria; phylum Bacteroidota; class Ignavibacteria; order UBA10030; family UBA8401; genus JAJYOI01. The sequence goes on along the minus strand of JAGWND010000003.1, from coordinate 18,061 downwards.
ATATAAAAGTTGATGAGAAGATAAATGAAAATTGCAATAGAAAAGAAAATAACGAAAGAAATTTTCGGCATAGTCTAAATGGATTGTTGCGTTAATGGATTATTGGATCATCGAACCGCAGACTTTGTAACTATCTTCCAGTCATCCAACGATCCGATACTCTGGAGATTCAGTTATTTCACACGCTTTATAACGACAATGGTTTTATCATCGGAATATTTGCTTTTGGCATTGAACTTCTGCACGTCTTCCAACAACAGGCGGGCAATTTCCTGAGCACTCTTCTTTTTCATCGAAGAAAGATTTTCAAGCAATCGCTTTTCCGTGTATTGATTTCCTTTCTCGTCCATCGCTTCGGAAACGCCGTCGGTGTACAACAACATGATATCCCCTTTTTCAATCATGATCCCCTCGCTGCGGTAGATTTGATCTTCAAACGGACCGATGATATTCCCTGTTGCTTCCAAAAACTCCGCCGCGTCGCTCTTTGCGCGGTACACAATCGGACTGCTGTGTCCGGCGTTGACATAGACGCACAACCCCTGCTTGTCGTCAATCAATTCAGCATAAAAAAGCGTCAGGAACCGGTCGTCGGTAAACGTGCGACGAACGAGCGAATTGATTTTACGGATGAGCGTGCTGATTTTCGTCTCAAAGCCGGCGCCCATCCGCAGCGCGCCTGAAACATACAGCGCCTGTACCGCCGCGGACATTCCTTTGCTCGCGGCATCGCCGATAGCGATGCCGAGACGGTCTCCGTCATCGCTGAGAATGTAATCGAAAAAATCCCCGCCGACGATTCTATCCGCCACCGAAATGCCGAACACTTCGTAATTATGAAAACGCAGCTCGTGTTCAGGAAGTATGCTTTGCTGAATGAGACGCGCTTTATCGAGATCCTTCTCCAACTGCGCCCGCTTTTTTTCGATGCTGCGGCTGCGCAGCATAGCGGTAACAGCGAGACCGATAATGTTCAGCATCGGCGCCACTTGTTCGTGGCTCAAATCGGTGTTGAACGAAAGTACGTACGGATACAATTCCGCTCCGTTCACTTTCACAAGCTCGCCGAGGCCGGTTGCAGAATATTTAAAAATTCCTTTGCTGCGCAAATACGCATTCGTTTCGTTCGCTACCATCGTCCGGTGTTTCGGAAGAAGCTTGAACATCCGGTAATCGTCTACACGGACCGAGAAATGCGCTTTGATTGTTTCCACCATACCGATTTGCGCAACCAGTTCGTACGTCTCTTTTTGTTGATTGAGCTTCCACACGCGTCCGCCGCGAATTTCGATGCTGTCATTGTCAACAAGCTGGCGCACAACATGCGCCAACAGATCCTGTGTCGAATCGAACTTCCGCGAATCGAAGCTCTCGATCGTTTTATAGAGTTTGCGTTGGTTCATTGCACGCCGGTAAAAGTGATGAGAATCGGGACTTCTGTCTGATTTGCGTCATCCGTTTTCAGAACAATCCTCTTGCTTTCTAAGCCTGTCCGCAGAGGCGTGAGGGTAAATGTGAATGTCGCAGAATCTGCGGGCATAATTGTCCGCTGTTTTGTTGTGAACGATAATTCACCGGAATGCATCTCCGCCGTTTTCACAGTTACAGGATGATCCGTTGTATTGCGAAGAGTAAAACTTTTTTTCAACCCTTTGCCGACGGGAACGCCTCCTAACCAGAGATATGACGTAAATGTCGTCGACTCCAAAATTGCATGAACGGTTCCGAAAAATTTTACTGTAACAAACGGAGATGACGGGTCGTTTGTTTCAATGTCTACATACTTTTTCACGTCGCCTTGATAGCCGGTGGAATTGAATTGCACAACCAACGTGTCCGATTCTCCCGGAAGCAATACCGGTTTCGAAGGCTTCACCGTTGTGCATCCGCACGATGTTTGGACGTGAAGAATTTTCAGCGTGTCGGTGCCGGCATTTTTCAACGCTATGCGGGTGATCTTCAGCGTGCCGGCGCGGATCAATCCCCAGTGAACTTCGAGACTGCCCACAACAAGTTTCGGGTGTAAATCTTTTGTGAACTGGGCAAGCGCGGCATTATTCAATAGCGGGAAAAACACCGCCGAGAATCCAAGAAAGGCAATCAATGTTGATAGAATCCGTTTCATCGTCACACCTAAATTGTTTTGAGGTCGTATGCCTGCATTTCGGGATAAAATAAGCTACCAAAACTTCTCTCGAATTTCAATTCTTGATTGGCGCTCATTTTTTGGCTACCTTCTTTCCATGTCAACGCCGCTGATGAAACAGTACGCTCAGGTGAAAGCGAAGTATCCCGGCACAATACTTCTTTTTCGCATGGGAGATTTTTTCGAGACATTCGATGACGACGCAAAAATCACTTCGCGCGTTCTCGGCATCACGCTGACACGCCGCGGCAACGGCGCAGCGGGCGAAGTGCCGCTCGCGGGCTTTCCGCATCACGCTCTCGATGCGTACCTGCCGAAATTATTGAAAGCGGGGCTTCGCGTCGCCGTGTGCGAACAACTTGAAGACCCGAAATTCGCCAAAGGAATTGTGAAGCGGGACGTCATTGAAGTCGTGACGCCGGGTGTCGCGTTTTCCGACAAGGTGCTCGACCAAAAACAGAATAATTACCTTGCCGCCATTGCACTCCCGAATGCGCTTACCGCTGCAGATGACGTCGCCGGATTTTCATTCGTGGATATTTCGACCGGCGAATTTGCATGCTCGGAGATTCCGCTCAAAATACTCGAGCAGCAAATTCATTCCATTACACCGTCGGAAATTGTCGTTCAGAAACGGGACAAAGAAACGCTGCAAAACATTCTTCGCACAAGCTATAAAGGAATTTTTTCAACGCTCGACGATTGGCTGTTCAATTTTGAATACGGTTTTGAAACGCTCGCGCGCCATTTCAAAACACAGTCCCTGAAAGGCTTCGGCATCGATGAAATGCGTATCGGCGTTGTTGCCGCAGGCGCAGCGATGCATTACCTGAACGAAACACAGAAAGCGAACCTCGCGCACATCTCGAAAATTGTTCCGCACGAAATCTCGGAAACCATCGTCCTCGATCCTTCAACAAAACGAAATTTAGAAATCACCTCGTCGTTCGGCGGCGCATCGGAGGGAACGCTTTTTTCCGTGCTCGATAAAACAGGCACGCCAATGGGCGGACGTCTGCTGAAAAAATGGGTCGCACATCCGCTAAAGAAATTGGAAGAAATTCGCTGGCGCTCGAACGGCGTCGCGTTTCTGGTTCAGCATTCTTCGGTCCGAAAAAAATTGCAGGATGAGCTTGCGGAAATCGGGGACATTGAGCGGCTCATTGCGAAAATTGCTACCGGCAGAGCAATGCCGCGCGACGTTACGGCGATGAAATTCATACTCAGAAGAATTCCCTCGCTCAAAAATATTTTGAGCGAAGGTCGTTCCCAGACAGGGTTTGGGAACGAAGCAAGGAAGGCAGAGTCCATTTCGGCGCTTGCCGACATCGATACAGCGTTGCAGCCGTTGGATTTTCTTGCCGATGAAATCGAAAAAGCGATTGCCGATAACCCGCCAGCAACACTTGTTGAAGGGGGCGTTATCCGCCGCGGCTACAATGCCGAGCTTGACGAGCTGACAACGCTTGCACATTCGGCGAAAGAATGGATCGCGAATCTTCAAAAGAAAGAGCGCGAGCGCACGGGCATTGCGTCACTGAAAATCGGTTTCAACAATGTCTTCGGCTACTACATCGAAATCACGAATGCTAATAAAAACAAAGCTCCGCAGGATTACATCCGCAAACAAACGATGACGAACGCGGAACGGTACGTCACGCCCGAGTTGAAAGAATATGAGGAGAAAATTCTTCATGCGGAGGAAAAAATTCTTGCACTGGAAACAGAATTGTTTTCGGCGCTCCGAATGAGAATTGCCGAACACGCAGCAGCAATTCAGGGAAATGCACAGACCATTGCCACCCTTGATTGTCTGGTCTCGCTCGCACAAGTTGCGCACGAAAATCGCTATACACAACCCGAAGTGAATGCATCAACTTCGCTTATTATTGAAGATGGGCGCCATCCTGTTATCGAAATTCTCCTCCCGCCCGGCGAACAGTACGTGCCGAATTCTGTTTCGCTCGATACAACATCGAACCAAATTTTGATTATCACCGGGCCAAACATGAGCGGGAAATCGTCGTTCCTTCGCCAAGTCGGATTGATCGTGCTGCTTGCCCAGATTGGCTCGTTCGTTCCGGCAAAAAAAGCTGTCATCGGTCTGGTAGACAATATTTTCACGCGCGTCGGTGCGAGCGACAATATTGCATCGGGCGAAAGCACGTTCCTCGTGGAAATGCACGAAGCGGCGAATATTGTCAACCGTGCAACGTCGCACAGTTTGATTTTACTCGATGAAGTCGGACGCGGCACGAGCACATTCGACGGCATCAGTATCGCGTGGGCGCTCACGGAATTTCTTCACGAGCATATCGGGGCGCGAACGCTGTTCGCAACGCATTATCATGAACTGAACGAGCTTGCCGAGTTGCTTCCGAGAATCAAAAATTACAAAGTTGATGTGCGCGAGTACGGGGACAAGGTCGTTTTTCTCCACACGGTTACGCAAGGAACCGCTGATCATTCGTACGGAATCCAAGTCGCAAAAATGGCAGGCGTACCGGAAACAGTAACGGAACGAGCGAAAACCATCCTTGCAAATTTGGAATCATCGCAGCTCTCTGCACACGGCGAAAGCCCTTCGGACAAAAAAGAGGCCCGGAACATCAAGCAAAAAATTGCAGACATCCCTTCAACTACGCAAATCACCATGTTCGAAATGAAAGATGACGAACTGCGCGACGCGATCCGCACTCTTGATATCAATTCACTGACGCCGCTCGAAGCACTGAAGGTTCTGGCAAAACTGAAAGAGAATCTCTGATTACGCAAAGACGCCCGGCGCAAAGCAAAACCTGAAAAATAATTCTTGGTTTCTTTGGGGCTTCGCGAGAGATTTATGAGAGCTTTCCATTACCATGTCCCCGTAACGCTGCTACCAACACTTTTTCTTTCTTCCGAATTCTCGGCACAACTGCACTTTTCGCAACAGAATATTTTTTGAAATCCTTCGGCACCCATCCCGATTTGTGCGCTTCGTGAACATTCCTTCCGACTGCACCTTGCTTTTTAAATCCGAGCGGTGTCGCAATAACCACATACTTTGTGCGCTGAAGCAGCAGTGAAAGCAAACGGTGCCCGTCTCTTTTTGCAAAATGCTCAATAATATCGCCGAGAAAAATAAGATCGAATGCTCCCAACTTTTCCGCTTCTTCAAACACATCGCCGATAACAATTGAGTTGTAGATTTCTTTTTGCAGAGAATGAATGGAATCTTTGTAAATTTCTATGCCGATAAGCGTGACTTTCCACTCGCGCTTTGAAAAACGCAAATGTTCTTTCGCTTCAAAATAATTTCGAACGAGAAATCCGATTGTCCCGAATCCAACGCCGACATCGAGAACGCGGCGCGGCTGCGGAACAAGCTCGCGGGCAAATTCAACAAGGTACGGATACGATTCCGAAGCACCGGGAGGCATTAGTGATGATACCGTCCCATCAACTGACCTTGCGCCAAAATATGCCCGTGCATTGCATCGAGCAAGTCCTCTTTTGTGCATCCGGCTTCGAGGTTTAACGCTGTATCGAGAGCGTACATTTTGAAAAAATACCTGTGCGTTCCGCGCGGAGGGCACGGACCGCCGTAGCCGATATCGCCAAAATCATTTTTCCCCTGTTTTGCTCCGTTGGAAAGAATTTCGTCGTGCGGAATATTTTCCGAAAGCGTTGCAACGGATTGCGGGATGTTGAACACGACCCAATGCACCCATGTCCCCGCCGGCGCATCGGGATCATCTGCAATAATCGCAAACGTCTTTGTTCGTGCAGGAAACGATGACCATGTCAATGCGGGTGAGATGTTCGCCCCGTCGCACGTAAACTTCTTCGGGATCAGCTCTCCGTCGTTGAAGGCGGCGCTGATCACAGTGATGCTCATCGGGTCAACTCCTTTCGCTACAGATCGACTTTGAACAGGACGCTGACTGCAATCCATGAGAAGAAAAGAAAGAATGCAGCACGTGAGAATTTTATTCATACTTCACTTTCTTTCGTACAATGGGAAGCTAAGAAAATTCCTGAACGGATACAACGTGCACTTACCGCGAAGAACGCGTTCTTTCCCTCGCGCTGGTTTGGCTGTTCCCGCCTCGCGTTGCACCCCCCGTGCGCACTCGCGGCGGTTGCGGCGGAGGGGCTGGTGAAGTAGGCGCTACAATAATTGGCGGCGAAATAGGAGTCGGTCGAGGAGGATAAGGATGCGGCGGAGGCGGCGCAGGAACGGGCACGGGTATGAGTATGGGTACGGGCACATATTCAATTATTGGTTGAGGGGTAGATGAGCTTTCTTCATTCAATGTTTGAAGCTCCGTGTAACAACCGCTTACCAGAACTGCGGCAAAAACAAAACCAATGAGCTTTTTCATACGAACCTCCTTTACTCCAAATTTTTTCTTGAAATGAAGGCTGGCTTGTCTGCCAAAGGGGTTTTTCAACTCGTTGGACAACACACCGCGTTAAAGGTTTGCCGAATAGAAACATCCTGAATGAGATGGAATTCATTGCTTCTTACACGAATTTCTGCTAACTTTGGGAAACTTATTTTTAATCCCTTGGCGTTCCGCAGTTCATGCAACGATATGTGCAGTACGCGCTGATTACTCTGGCGCTTGTTATCCTCCAGGCGACAATCATACCATTCGTCTCGATTGCGAACACTGTCCCGGATGTTTTGTTAGTGTGGATCGTCTATATTGCCATTCAGGCGGGACAAATTCCAGCTACCATCGCCGGATTTACAGCAGGCATCGTTGTTGATCTGATCGGCGGTCAGTTCATCGGATTATCGGCGTTTTCCAAAACTATCGCCGGGTTTCTTGCGGGATATTTTTACAGCGATAACAAAATCGAGCAGACGCTCGGAAGCCACAGATTTCTTCTCGTTGTGGCGCTGGCATCATTTATCCACAATATTGTGTACTTTACAATCTTCGTGCAGGGCACAAGCATAAGTTTTTGGACAGCAGTGTTTCAGTTCGGAATTTTTTCCACAATTTATACAACAGCAACGGCGTTGTTCCCTGTTTTTTCGTTTCACCGGAAGCTTGCATAACAGGATATGGTCACTGAAGAGTTCGGTTCAAGCAAGCGCAGAACAATTATCACCCTTGTCGTGTGGTTAGGGTTCATTGTTGTTGTCGGACGGCTGTACCAGCTTCAATATATTTACAGCGCGGAATACGGAAAGAAATCCGAAGAGAACAGCATCCGGAAAATTGTGGAAGAGCCGGTTCGCGGTTATGTCTACGACCGCAACGACAAGCTCATCGTTGACAACCGCCCCTCATATTCCGTCATGCTCACGCCGATTGATTTCAACAAGAAGAACCTTCCGTTCCTCTCGCAGATTCTCGGCCTCCCTGAAGAGGCGATCCTCGAAAAAATCAAACGCGCGCGGCAGTACAATCCGTTCATGCCTGCGCGCATCAAGCGTGATATTGATTTCCGAACACTTTCGATTCTTGAGGAGTATAAAGAGCAACTGCCGGGCGTAAAAATTCAAACGGAATCGAAACGCTATTACGCATCACCGGCGTCCGCATCGCACCTGCTCGGTTACGTGAAGGAAATTTCCGACTATCAATTGGAAAGGCTGGGAGATTATTACCAGCAAGGCGATGTCGTCGGTTCGGTCGGTATCGAAGCGAAGTACGAAAAATATCTACGCGGACAAAAAGGATATGAATTTATTTCGCAGAACGCCAGGGGACAAATGATCGGTACATTCAACAACGGCAAAGATGATATTCCTCCCCATGACGGACTCGATCTTCATCTTGCCGTTGACGCCGGCGTGCAGGCGCTTGCGGAATCGCTCATGACCGATCGCTGCGGCGCTGTCGTCGCCGTTGACCCCAACAACGGCGGCGTGATCGCAATGGTCAGCGCGCCGGAATACAATCTCTCCGATTTCAGCGGCGTAACGCCGCCGGAACTATGGAAAGCGCTGAACGACGATGATAGCAAGCCGCTCTTCAACCGCGCAACGCTGACGCGGTATCCTCCCGGTTCGACATTCAAAATGGTACTCGCAATTGCAGCATTAGAAAATCATGTGGTCAATGAAAACTACCGCATCGTGTGCCGCGGCTCGTTCAAATTCGGAAACAAGGTTTTCAGAGACGAACACGTTCACGGCTCCGTGAATATCATCGAGGCAATTCAGAAATCATGCAACGTTTTCTTCTATCAACTGATGCTCAAAGTCGGACTCGATCCGTGGGCTGCAGTCGGAAAAGAATTCGGTTTCGGCGAGCTTTCGGACATTGATATTCTTGAAGAGAACCCGGGATTGCTTCCGACAACCGATTATTTCAACCGCGTATACGGAAAAGGCAAATGGACGCAAGGCTATCTCGTCAGTCTCGGCATCGGTCAGGGAGAAATCGGCGTAACGCCGCTGCAAATGGCGGACTACTGTGCCATGCTGGCAAACAAAGGGCACCACTACCAGCCGCATATCGTGGATTACATTTACAACAACCGGACGCATAAGACGGAAACGGTTGCGTACAAAAAAGATTCTATTCACGTTTCAGAACGCACGTGGGATATTGTTCGTGAAGGGATGCGCCGCTGTGTTATGTCGCCCGGCGGAACCGGATGGGAGGCGCGGATTCCCGGCATCGAAGTTGCCGGAAAAACCGGGACTGCACAAAACCCGCACGGTAAAGCGCACGCGTGGTTTATCGGGTTTGCGCCGTTCGATCATCCGAAAATTGCAATTTGTGTGCTCGTAGAAAACGCGGGCTACGGCGGCTCCTTTGCAGCACCGATTGCCGGATTGTGCATGGAAAAATACTTGTACGGAGAAATCATCCAGCCGCAGCCAGCACGGAACACTCCTGTTTCTTTGAAGGACACGGCGATAACTCCAAGAGTTACACTTGTGCAGAAAGCCGTTCAGCCCGGCAGCAGCATTCAAACTCAAAAAATTGTAAAAACTTCCCCGGAAAGCTTACGGCATTGAATTCTTTTTTCAAAGAACATTTTGATCATACAACACTGTGGACAACGTTAGCGTTGATTGTTATCGGGCTGCTCTCTATTTACAGCGCGACATTCGACATGCAGGCAGGACGCAGTTTTGATCACCAGTTGGTGTGGACGGCAATCGGTTTGGTGCTGATGATAGTAGCGCTTGCGACACCGCTGCGCCTCATTCAGCGCTCGGCGTATATCGTGTATGCTCTTTCACTGGCGCTGCTCATCATTGTGCTCGCTATCGGCAAAAAAGTATACGGCTCGACAAGCTGGTTCGGCATCGGCGGGTTCGGCATTCAGCCTTCCGAGTTCGTCAAGGTAACGACACTGCTCGCACTCGCTTCCTACCTCAGCCGAAGCGACGTCAGCATCGGCAAAACGACGGACATTCTTAAAGCGTGCGGTTTTGTGCTTCTTCCTGTGGCGCTGATTATGCTCCAACCGGATCTCGGCACTTCCCTTACATTTATTGCAATGCTTCTGCCTGTTTTGTACTGGGCAGGTGCATCGCAGTTTCTCATCGTTGCGCTTCTCACGCCGCCGATTATCGCTGTCGCGGCATTGATCGGCACAACGACATTTGTCGTTGTACTCGCTCTCGTCGGGGTCGCGCTGTACCTTCTGCGCGAAGATATGTTTTCTTCTTCGTTGATGTTCGGTGTAAATGCTGTCGTCGGCATTTTTGTGCAAGTTGTGTACGAAAAACTTGCCCTGTATCAACAAAAAAGAATTTCTACATTTCTGAATCCCAACAACGACCCGCTCGGCGCCGGCTATAATGTCATTCAAGCGAAAGTGGCGATCGGTTCAGGCGGCCTGTTCGGAAAAGGATATTTGCACGGAACGCAAACACAGTTGAATTTCATACCAAAACAGTGGACTGATTTCATTTTCTGTGTTCCGGGAGAGGAATTCGGATTTATCGGTGCTATTGTGATCCTCACGCTCTTCGCAATTTTATTCCTGCACGGCGTCAAGCTCGCACATGTTGCCAAAAATAAATTCGGCAGCATTACGGCGCTCGGCATTACAGCGTTGTTTGCTTTCCACATGTTTGTGAATATCGGCATGTCGGTTGGACTGATGCCGGTCATCGGTATTCCGCTCCCTTTTCTTTCGTACGGCGGCTCTTCGCTCTGTTCATTTATGATCCTGGCAGGGTTGTTAATGAACGTGTACGCGAACAGGAAAGAATATTGATGCTTGGAAGAACGGATTGTCGGAATGACGGAAGGCGGAAAATGGAATGAATCGGACTGTTCCATATATCCTTGTACTGCTCATGGTCTCGTCCGGCTGCCGCGAGCAACTCGGCCCGGATCAGGCTCTGCCGACGCCCGCGCACACTCCTCTTTCGGGGCACATCAGCGGCACATTGAAATTCGCTAATTCCCCGTTTTATCTTTCAGGAACAATTGTCATTGATTCTTCACAATCGGTCACAATTGAACCGGGGGTGCAGGTGTTCTGCGACGACAGCACAGTAATTATTGTCCGCGGGGCTTTGCTTGCACAAGGCACAGCTGATAAGACGATTCTTTTCACAGCGCTGCACACACAGTGGGACGGAATAAAAATTCTGAACTCTACGGGAATCTCCGCATTTCAGTTTGCCGTGTTCGAAAAAATCAACGCGGTAAACGACCGAACAAGAAACGGCTCCATTGACGTCGTCAATTCATCAATCACGGTTCATAATTGTTTGTTGGCCCAAAACAACGCTCCAAGCGGAGGCGGCATTTCCCTGTCTGCTTCAAAAGGAACAATCACCAATTCGGTTTTTTCTGTGAATAAGGCTTCCGTCTACGGCGGCGCTGTGGTAGCAGACAGTTCGACAGCAACAATTGTGAATAATACTTTTTTCGGCAACACAAGCTGGAACGCGGGGGGCGGGCTTGCCGTCTCAAGCGCGCAAGACGACACGATAGAAAATAATATTTTCTACGAAAATGCGAGCCGCACGCTGGACCCCAACTTGCAAATACTCGCCAGCGACTCGAGCCGGTATCTTGTGAAATACAACTTCTTCGGATCGGATACAAACGATCCGCTCTTCGCTTCAACGTCTGATTTTCACCTTCTCTCATCCTCGCCCTGCCGCCGCGCAGGAAATCCTTCTCCCGCTTTCAACAACCTTGACGGCAGCAGAAACGATCAGGGAGCCTACGGCGGTCCGATGGGAAATTGGTGAGCCGGCTTAACTCACTTGACGATGGAGAAAAAGATCAGCAGTGTTTTTGGCAATTTGACCGAGAGGTAAAAGTCGAGATGCTTGGGTTATTGGATTTATGCAAACGAGCGGTCGGGTAATCCAATATCCCGGTTTCTCATTCTCCTCTCACCATATACTTCGTCTTGATAAACGATCCCGCCTTCAGACGATAAATATATTTCCCTTCGGACAAATCCGCGGCGTCAACCGAAACGATATACGTTCCCGGATTTTGCGTTTCGCGCACGAGCGTCATTGCCGTTCTTCCTGCCGTATCGCTGACTACCAGCTCAACAGGCATCCGCCTATTCAGTTTGTAGGAAATGTACGTGCGTGTGAAAAAAGGATTCGGGTAATTTTGAGCGAGCCACAATGATGCCGGCTCCGCCTTATTCGAGGCTTTCTCGGAAACGGAAAATGCAGTACCGGCTAATGTCGGTGCAACACTTTCATTATTGCCGCGATCAAGCGCGGTTACTGTATAATACAATTTCATTCCGAACGTGTTCGACGTTCGGTCAATGTACCTCGTTTCCGTTGCCGGAACGACAGCGGCAATCGCGCGCGGATTGTCGGTATCTATATTTTCGGAAGTAGAACGGTAGATGACGTATCGCCATGCTGTATCGCCATCCGCAGCAGCAGGCGGCGCTGTCCACTGAATCAGAGAGAGATCGGGCTGCGGCTCGCTCACACGGATATTTTCAGGCGGCAGCGGAGGGATGCAATCTTTCCACGGCATCGGCGGAATAAGGGCGGGATATTTGTATGCCGCAACAAGAGACGGCATGTCGGCGATATTTTCATAACGGAAAAACGCTTCGCCATTCGCTTCCGTGCTTCGTGCCATGAATATCTGCTCCAGTATCTCGCTGCGCACGTTTTCGCGGTACGCGCCGATACCGATATAAATGTGCCTGCCGAAATTATTCCGCGCCCAATCAATGCACAGTGCGCGGAAATCAGGATCGTTAGGAGAAGATTGTTCGCCGAAACTCCAATAAATTTGCGGTGCAAGGTAATCGTGAATTCCTTCGCGCAGCCATAACCGCGAATCCTGGTACAAAACAGAATAACCGGCGAACCCCGACGACGCGCCGGGAATTTGCGTGTAAACTCCGAGCGGCGCCGAGCCGACTTTCATCATCGGCTTTTCTGCGGTAATCTCGCGGTACATGTCGCGGACAAACGTCGTAATATTATTCCGCCGCCAATCGTCGCGGTTCATCCCGCCTCCGAATGCGCGGAACGAACTCCAGTCGTTGAATTTCTCCCCCGGGTACCGAATGTAATCGAAATGAATTCCGTCGAGATTGTACTTCCGGACCAACTCCATTACTATGTTCTCTGTGTACGTTCTCACATTCGGAATCCCCATATCGACCCACCACTCGCCGTTGTATTGCTGCACCCATTCCGGATGAGCGCGCACAATGTGACGCGGAGAACTCACCGGCGGCATTCCTTCGCCGTACACTTTCGCCACATTGAACCACGCATGCAGTTCCATTCCGCGCCTGTGCGCTTCGTCAATTGCAAACGCAAGCGGGTCCCATCCCGGATCTTTCCCGAGCGTCCCGGTCAGTTCTGCCGCCCACGGCTCGTAGCTTGAACGGTAAAACGCATTCCCGCGCGGGCGCACCTGAAAAAAAACGGTATTGAAATTTTCTTTCTGAAGCGTATTGAAAATTTGGATCAAAGAGCGTTTCTGCTCCTCGGCATTGAATGACGCAGGCCAATCTGCACCCCCCGCAGTCGTCAGCCACACTGCGCGGACTTCCCGCTTGGGAAAAAGGGAAGACTGAGCAGCGGCAAGAGAGAGTACAATGAAAGAAAGAAAAATGCAGCGGAGAAAATGATGTCCTCTGATTTTCGTTGCAGAAGAAATTCTTTGAAGCATTTTCAATTATGGTATTTTTTCTCGCCGGCGTAAACCGGGAAAGGCAGCGCATTCTCTTTCGTCGGGACAGCACATGAATAGTTGGCGCTGTACGCGCAGTACGGGTTGTATGCGTAATTGAAATCGAGCGTGTAAAGAAAATTCGGATCGGGAGATTCGCGCTCGACATCCACATACCGCCCGACAGGATATGTTTCTCTTCCCGTTGTGCTGTCGGTGAACCAAACCATCAAATAATCCTCCAGCCCGCTGCCATGCTTGCGCAATTCTTGGTCAGACATTTTGTAAACAGTGAGGCGGTAATTTTTCTCCCTGTACGTAAATGCAAAATAGCCGTACTTCATTTCGCTTCGTATCTCACCTTTCGTTCCCACTACCGCAGTCGGTGTTGGAATCGGATAGCGGTGTAAAACGCATCCGAAACGGAGCTCCGCATTCGGAGGAAAATAATTCAGACCATGATAAGCAACGGTTGTATCCCGGTTGAACGGTGAATCCGGCGCGAAATGCATAACGGAATCCACTTCCGCGCGGTGGGTCTCGAGCTTCGATATAAAATCTGAAGGAACAGAAGGCGAAGTATCCAGATGCTTTTTTGAGCATGAAGAAAAAAACAGCGCAGCGATTATCGCGATAAGATAATGAATCGTTTGTAATCGGAAATCGGCTGTCGGTAATTGATTATTAAACAGCATTGAAAATTTAGGTTATGGTGAAATGTCAGACAGCAAAAAACGCTTTCAGATATTCGCTCTACGTCCTTTCCTGCCTCCACCACCGCTCGACAACATCGGAAACGACGGTCGGCTGTTCAGACGCAACCCACTTGTCGTAGAATTTAATATCCGAACTGTCCGGCGGAGGCGACGGGAAATCGAGCATGACACGCATCGGCAGCGCCGTGGCATCGCCGACGATCATCGCTTCGCCCTGGCGGAGCGACGGCAGCACATCGAGCAAACCGCCGAATGAATCCGGCACAAGCTTTTTCACGTACGCCTGATCGTTCGGGTTCGTCAGGCGCAGAGTAATGAAATTATTGCACTGCGAAAGAATCGTCTCCGATAGCTCCGACGGCCGCTGGCTGACAATCATGCAGGCAACCCCGTACTTTCTTCCTTCTTTTGCAATACGCTCCACGGTGCGCCGCGCGGCGCGGTTTGTCGGCGTTGGAATTTGCGGGAGATAGTTGTGCGATTCTTCGAAGACAAGCAGCACGGGAAAATCCGATTTGCTCTTATTCCAGAAATTGAAATCAAACACCGTTCTGCCCAGCAGCGAGACGATCGTGTTGACAATGTCGAACGGGACGCCGCTGAGGTCCACCACCGTGATCTGCTTCTTCGATTCGAAACCGAACATTCGCGTGAGAATCTCTTTCAGCGCACCGGAGTCTTTATACTTCCGCGGACGGAACATAAATTCGTAGCGCTTGTCCGTCATGCGGCTGTCGAGGCGAACAAGAAAGCGCGTGAACTGTCCGTAGAACGGGCCTTCGCGCGCCTGTCCGCCGGCATAGCCGCTTACGCGCTCGGTATCGTAGAACTGAAATTTTGCGCGGACTTCGTTCAGGTCGTAATAGACGGGAGAATCAACGGTGATAAATTGCTGGATCGTGGGGTTTTTTGCTTTCTTCGAATTCAGCACGAGATCTTTCAACATCATAATCTGGCTCTGCGCCGAAGGCTCGCTCTCGTCAACGAACATCTCACGCATCTCTTCAAAGTTCATGAACCAGTACGGCAGCTCCAGCTCTGTAAGGTTGATAAGATTTCCGTAACTGCGGAACGCAGCAGCGTATTCATTGTGAATATCGAGGACAATGACGTGCGTGTTGGAAAACATCTGCACCTTTTGGAGAATGGATGCGACTGCGGTTGACTTTCCCGATCCGGTTGAACCGAGAAGCGCAATATGTTTCCCGAAAAATTTGTTCGGGTCAATGTACAATCTCTCTCCCGCGTACCCGGAAAGATCGCCGACCGCAAACCCGAACTGGGCAAAGGCAGAAAGGAATTGTGTAAGGTCGTCGTCGTCAGTCATGTACACATCGCCGCCGATGAGCGGAAACATGGCAAGACCTTTTTCGAACTTTCCATCGGCAACGGAACCGATGAGTTGAACAACAATTGACTTCTTTTTCCCGTCGTCCTGCGATGAGTTAATTTTCGCATTTGTTACCATGCCGATAACGGTGACGTCCGCTATCGGCAGCGACACGAACGAACCCAATTGCGCAATGCGATACGTCTTGCCGTTTATTGCACGCTCGAATGAATCGAGCGTGTCGTCAAGCGCAACGATAGCAGAAGAACTGGAGACATCTTGAATGATGCCGATATGTTTTTCAGAAGTTGTCATGTATGTACCGGTACTGTTGAAGAGTTCTCATTGGAACAGTAGGGCGAAGCGGCGCTTTGCCCTACAAATAGAGCTTGCGTTAGTGTAAGAAATTTAGAGCGGTTTGTCAACGTGCAGGCGCAACTTCTACGATTTATTTTTCGTATTTTTTAACCACGATGATGCCGAGACAACAAAAAGCGAATGCATCGCTGCATTGTTGGATTATTGGATTACTGGAAAATTTAAGGTCGTCAATTCATCAATCCATTTATCCATTCATCCAATTCCTCTCGGCATCACTGGTTCTATTCGTCATCCCTCTTTCCGCGCAAACGAATAACACGCCCTCCCACACAATCGAAGGGGGATTTAAAAATCCCGATCCGGCATTCAAAGAAATTCCGTTCACGCGGTATGTTCCGTGGTTCATCGAAAAATTCACGGCGCCGTTTTCCACGGCAACCGCTGAAACGCCGCACGTATCCAACGATGGATCGCTCATCGCGCAAAACAAACCATACACCGTTACGTGGGTGGGGCAATCAACAGTGCTCATTCAATGTGAAGGAAAAAATATCCTCACCGATCCGGTGTGGAGCGGCAGGCTCGGCCCGGTAAGCTGGGCAGGCGCTCCGCGTGCAGTTGACCCCGGCATTGCATTCGACAAACTTCCACCCATTGACCTTGTCATTATCTCGCATAACCATTACGATCACTTCGACAAAGAAACGCTGATGAAGTTAGCGCAAAACAAGGCTACACGTTTTATTGTGCCGCTGCGCCTGCGCGACAAACTGGAAGACATCGGAATTTCCAATGTGCAGGAGCTTGACTGGTGGGAAGGAACGACCTACAAAGGAATAAAAATCATCTGCACGCCGGCGCAGCATTCTTCCGGGCGATGGCTGACCGACCGCGACGAAACATTATGGGCATCGTTCGTTCTCTGGGGAAAAGAAAAGCGGCTCTACTTCTGCGGCGACTCCGGCTACTTTACCGGCTTCGAAGAAATTGGCAGCAGATTCGGTCCTTTCGACCTGACAATTCTTCCCATCGGCGGATACGAACCGGCAGAGCTGATGCACCAGATTTACATGACGCCTGAAGAAGCGATAAAGGCAAACAGCGATTTGAAAGGAAAAATTATGTTAGCAGTGCATTGGGGAACATTCAAGCTGACCGACGAGCCGATTGACGAACCGCCGAAACGTTTCCGCGACGAGATGAAAAGAAAAAATCTTTCGCCCGAAAATTATTGGCTGATGATGATCGGCGAAACGCTCGAATGGTGACGGCAAATGTAAGCAATGAGACAAACCATTCCAGTAACATCACCCCCCCAATTCAAGAACCTTTCTATGCAATAAAGAAATTTCGGAACGCGGCAAGGGTTTCTTTGCACGCAATAGAAGAAATTGAAATCGCGATAAGAGTTTTCGGAATGCGAAAAAAGAAACTTTTAGTACAATAAAAGTTTCTCAAAACGCAATAAAAGAAACTTTTAATACGATTTTCAATTTTAAAAACGAGGGTTTTATTAAAAAGGCTAAATTCCAGCCATTCCGGCGTGCCGACCGGCGTTGTGTGCATCGTGCAATTAAATTTAGGCTGCGCACTTATTGAACGGGTTTCAAGGTTTGGGGAAAGGCTTGAGGGATTTTCTTTAAGAAAGGGGACTTGATTTTGTGGTAAAGAAAAGGTAAGATGAACCCATTGTTTTAGGTAAACCCTGCCTGCGACAGGCAGGAAGAGAATAGCCCCACGATTCTCTTAGATTTTTTCCCCATTGTGCCCGCTCCGAAGGAGTCCCTTCGGGACTTGCGCTAACGTTTCAGCGAGGACATTGGAAACGAGGTGAAAATGAATTGTAATTTTTTTCAATTAACAGAGAAGTTGAATAACATTCGATAGCTCACATTATTCAACAGAGCGCAGTATAATATTAGTTAGGTTACACAGAATTAGCATTCAATAATTTTTCTTAGGAGTTCATATGCAATCAATACAAGACCAACAATGTCCTTTATGTAGCAACCCTGCACGATTTGTTTTAATAGACCATGATTTTAGAAAACATTTTAAGTGTCCAGTATGTATTGAATTTGTTATTTCAATAAAGGTTGAAAAGTATCCAGAAATGCATAAATCGCAATACCAAGCTCGTTTTTCTGATTTAGCAAAGAATGCGCCCAAAGGTGAAATACTCGACATCCGTGTAAAAGGTACTGATGTTAGTGCTGATTATGTTAACCGTTCCACTCTACTCCATTAAAAACAATACGAGTTCCATTTGGTCGCACGCAAAATTCATATGCGTGATTACCCAATGTACCATTTTCTAACGTTTCGGCAAGTTCACGGAATACTTTTATTTCTTCAATCGTACAAAATTCATAGTATCAACATGAAATTCAATATGCACGTTCACTATTCTATTTATGTTTGATATTGTTTTGTGTAACCTAACCTCTTTAAT
>JAGWND010000148.1 GCA_028873075.1 Bacteroidota bacterium | reverse complement strand
GGGCATTTTCTTTGGATTCTACCCCGCACGAAAAGCGGCGATCCTCAACCCGATAGATGCACTTCGCTACGACTAGCCTCGAAGAGATAAAATGTCTGACGGCGTTTTATGTGTGGCAAAATCATCCTTTGGAACTCTCCGACATTGTACAAAAAATTAATTTAGGTGTCAGACCGATAAAAAATGCCGTCAGACATCAGCATTCCTGCATTTTTTCCCGTCTTGTGCCGCTGAACAATTGACATAGTCAAAAAATGTTCTACATTAGTGCAACAACTATGGCACAAGGTTCCCCTTGAATTCACCGGAACACGACTCGAAGAGTCCTTCAGACAACAACCGGAAGAACGATCTTTTGCGGGCGTACGTCATTCAACGCGACCGTTCCAAATGCCAGTGGCCCGGCTGCGGGAGCGGCGAAGAGCTTGAAGTGTTGTTCATCATGGAAGACGATGGCACAGACGAACAACCGCCGATGTATCAGAACGGCGTTACGCTCTGCACCAAACATAAGGAAGTCGTCATGCTTCAGGAAAGAATGTTTGCGCCGCTGGTATTCGACCTGATTCAGTTAGTGGAGTTTGAACACGACCTTGTGCTCACCGAGAAAACGTACAAAGAAATTCTCGGAGAAGGGAATTCGAAGAGTTTCTTGGATAGGAAGTCGCCCGATGATCTGCCCGGTGTGTCTGAGTGAGAACATTCACTGCTCACGATCGAGAACCACAGTTCAAAAAGTCCTCCGTTTTCTTTTCCCGATTCGTTCTGACCGGAGCCGCAGCAGCTGTTCGCGTTTGATGCGGATTCGGAAAGAATCGCTGTTCATGTATCTTGTGCCGTATCCGTCCATTGCCTTCGTGGTCTATGATGCTGCTTGACAATTCTTTTGAAGAAAGAAACATTCTCGTTGAAATCTGTCGCCGTATTGCCGACAAGGGATTTGTTACGGCGACGGACGGCAACGTCAGCACGCGCCTTCCGAGCGGCATCATTCTCGCAACGCCGACTTCGATCAATAAAGGCTTTGTAACTGCCGCCGATTTGGTTGAAGTGAATTTAGATGGTGTTCAACTTTCCGGCAGCCGCATGCCATCGTCGGAAATGGACATGCACTTGTTCATCTACAGAAACCGTCCCGATGTCAACGCTGTTGTGCATTGTCACCCTCCGTATGCGACCGGCTTTGCGGCGGCGCGGGTTCCGTTGAACGAATGTCTTTTTCCCGAAGTGATCGTGAATCTCGGCGCAATTCCTCTCGCGCCGTATGCAACGCCGTCAACGCCGGAAGTCGGCGATTCGATTGCGCCGTTTGTGAACAATGCCGATGCGATTTTGTTATCGAATCACGGTGTTGTAACGTACGGGAAGGATTTATGGGACGCCTATTTCAAAATGGAAAAAGTGGAACATGCCGCTCACATTGTATTCGTTGCCCGGATGTTGGGCGGAGCAAAGCCCTTGAGCGCGGAACAAGTCGAAAAGCTTCGCAGCATTTCTGTCGAAAGCTACGGAAAAGATTTTTCCGGCAAGATTGCCTGCAAACTTGAACATGGCGCCGCCGGCGACAACGATGCGGGAACATTTGCATTGAGTCAGGAAGAGTACACATTGATCGTTGAAGAAGTGAAGAAAAGATTGAGCCGTCACTCAGAAAAGGTAAAACAATGATGCCTGAACGGAAAATCAGAATCGGAGTTCTTTTCGGCGGGCGCTCCGCAGAGCACGAAGTCTCGCTTGTCTCCGCCGCTTCGATCATCAACGCGCTCGATACAAGCAAGTACGATGTCATTCCCATCGGCATTACGCCGGAAGGACGATGGCTCAGTGCTGCCAATGCTCTTGCGCTGCTGAAAGAAAAATCGGGCGTTGACAATCTTCCCGAACATCTTATCGTGCCCGATCCTCGCCGGCAAGGATTGCTCGGGATCCATAATGCTTCTTCATCGAATGTTGAAAACCAAGCAGAAGGCATGGAAGTGAAGCCGCTCGATGTCGTTTTTCCGGTGCTTCATGGAACGTACGGCGAGGACGGAACGATTCAAGGGCTGCTCGAGCTTGCCGATGTTGCGTACGTCGGTGCAGGTGTGCTCGGCTCGGCGGTCGGAATGGATAAGGTGATTCAGAAGCAATTGCTCGAGAATGCGGGGATCAGCATTGCGCCCTATAGTTTTTTTTTGATGAATGAATTTGAAGCGAATGAAAAGGACATGATCAATTCGATCGAAAAGAAGCTTCACTATCCGTGCTTCGTGAAACCGGCACATACCGGTTCGAGCGTCGGCATCAGCAAAGCGCACGGCAGAAAAGAATTGATCGCTGCGGTTCAGCTCGCATCGCAATACGACCGCAAAATCCTGGTTGAAAAATCCATCGAGAGGGCGCGAGAGATTGAATGCAGCGTTTTGGGGAATGACGAGCCGGTTGCTTCGGTGCCCGGAGAAATTATTTCCTCGAATGAGTTTTACGATTACGACGCAAAGTATGTTGACGGGAAATCAACAGCAATTATTCCTGCAAAGTTTTCGAAGGCAGTGACGAAAAAAATTCAGCAGATTGCGGCGAGCGCTTTCACAATTTTGGATTGCGCCGGCATGGCTCGCGTTGATTTTCTGGTACAGCGTAACGGCGAAAAAATCTATCTCAACGAGATCAACACAATTCCCGGATTCACTTCCATCAGCATGTATCCGAAATTGTGGGAAGCATCGGGCGTAAAATATTCGGACTTGCTCGACCGCTTGGTTCAGCTTGCGCTTGAACGTCATGCCGAGAAACAAACATTGAAAACGACGTTTAAGCCGAAAAACGAATGGTATAGGTAGTTAGCCTTGATGTTACGTAAATCTATGTCTGGAGTATTGGATTGTTGGATACATCCAATACTCCATCAGCCCGTTCATCCATTACTCCGACTTCCAAAGCTTGTATTACATCTGTTATTCTATCTTCATCTGCTTAACCCCACAGCAATCTCTACCTCGTCCGTTCCGGGGAACATATCGAACGGCGCAACGCGCGCGATACGATAGCCGGAATTTTTCCATCGCTCAAGCTCTCTCTCCATAATTTCAATGTTGCAGAATATATGAACCGCCCGCTCGACCTTTTTTGACGCAAGAAATTCGATGACACCCGGCCTCGTTCCGTTCCTTGGCGGATCAAGAATTGCCAACGTGTGTGTGCCGTTGGTGCGAATGATATGTTCCAGAGATTCGGCTGAAATATCGCCTGCAACAAAACGGCAATGTGATGATCGTTGACGTTTTGCATTTTCCTCGGCATCGTGAACAGATTCGCGCGCGAGTTCAATGCCTGTAACACTTTTCACTTTGTCGGCAAGACAGAGAGAGAAAAGGCCATAACCGCAGTAAAGATCGAGCAAGTGATTTTTTGATGATGGGCGAAGAAGCGATGAGATCGTTTCGACAAACTGCTGAAGAATTGCCGGGTTCGTTTGTGAAAACGAGAGGGGATGATAAAGGAATTTTTTCCCGTTTACTTTTAGAAAGATTTTTGACGCGCCGAAAATTTTTAGAAGCTCGATTTTTTCCTCCCGTTTTTTTCCGGAAGAGCGGTGCGACAAATAATACCGCGAACGCCCTTCATCAACAAAAACAAATAAGCCTGTGATTGTCGGAACACGGCGTGTGAGAAATCGGGAAAGCGCATTTGCATAGCGGCGGACAACGGCATCGAAACTGTTGAGGTTAAAAATGACAGTTTGCTCCTCATAATTTCCTTTCACAACGATGTAATTGAAGCATTCGGCAAAATCTGTATTTTCCCGCTTTGAGAGAAATTCTTCCGCGTCCCGATGAATAGCGCTATGCGATTCGTGTTCAATGACGCATTTTTCTACCGGCAGTGCGAAAGGCATTTCGTGTTCATCATCGAATCCAATTAATCCGAATCGAATTCCACGCGGTGAGCGAAACGCTTTTCTCTTGCTTACGCTCCGGTACTCTCTTCCTAACGGAGATCGAATTAGCAGTTCGGCAACATTGCCGAGAGAAATACTACTCAGAAATTTTTGAAGTGCTCTGTTCTTCGCTCCATATTCATCATCGTAGTTCACTTTATGTGCGGCGCAGAGCGTGCACAACTTGCTTCGCGCTGTTTGACATTCACCGGTGGGAAGTGCTCGCTGACGGAGAAGGGAGAGTTCTTCGGCGAAAAGCGTTGCAAATGATTTTTCTCCCAATGGGATTTCCAACATGGAATTAAAGTAGGGAAAGTGCGAGGGAGAAGCAACAACAAGGCGCAGATAAACTAAGCCTTACAATCAGATAGAAGATGTAGGACACCTTGAAGGTGTCCTGCATCTTATGTTTAGCGTTTACCTGAGCAGAAGCATTTTTTTCACATC
Organism: Bacteroidota bacterium; assembly: GCA_028873075.1. Lineage (GTDB taxonomy): Bacteria > Bacteroidota > Ignavibacteria > UBA10030 > UBA8401 > JAJYOI01. The sequence continues at coordinate 4,458 of JAGWND010000148.1, read as the reverse complement.
AATAAAAGTCTTTGTCGGATCGCTCAAAGAAGCTGCCGTGATGCGGTAGAAGTAAATGCCTGACGAAGCTGATGCGTTCCACATCACTTCATGATAGCCAGCATCTTCAGTTCCATTTTTTAACGCTCCTGCAGTTTATAGTTCTATGCCGCTTGCGGTGCTATGTTCTATATGCACACAGACTTGCGTTTAGTAGCACTAAACGTTATTCAATAGGATGAGGGTAAGAGCGCGCTTCTCTTTTAATTCTTTGCATTTCTTGCTACATTATATGAAATGTCTGGAGGAACTTTTTACAGAAAAATTCGAACGTCCGCCTTCGGTAAAAAGCCGGCGAAGTGGCTTTCCGGTATGTGGGCGAACAAAAAGCTCAGCACCGTAATTGCCATCGGCTTCATTCTTCTTCTCTATGCGCTGTTCAACAACAACGGAATACTTCAACGCATCAGGCTTGAACACAGTAAACAAGAGCTGAAGGAAAAAATCGAACACGCGCAGCAAGAACAAAAACAGTTGCTCGAACAATCCAAAGCACTCGACGGTGACAAGGAGGCAATTGAAAAGGTGGCGCGGGAAAAATACGGCATGATTCGCAAAGGAGAAAAAGTGTACCGCGTTGCACCGAAGAAATAAAAAAAGATTGATGGATTGTTCGATTATCGGGTTGCTGGTTCTGTATCAACGGTATTCATTTATCCATCAATCCACTAATCCGTTTGACGAAAATTGATGAAAAGTTAATTCCCGCTGGAGTTTATCCCGTTGTAAGCGGGACGGGAATGACATTGTACTGGTTTGAGCGTTATTCTCAATGGAACTCTTCGAACCTTCAAAAACAAAAAAAACGGAAAAACACGTTCACGCCCCGCTCGCTGAGCGTGTGCGTCCGAGGACACTCGACGAGTTTGTCGGTCAGGATCATTTGTTAGGCGGAGGGAAGCCGCTTCGCCTGATGATCGAGAACGATGAGCTTCGCTCGGTCATTTTGTGGGGACCGCCGGGGACCGGGAAAACGACGATCGCTCACATCGTTGCCGAGCGCACGCACGCTGATTTTTATTCGTTGAACGCGGTTTCTGCCGGCGTCAAGGATGTTCGGGAAATAATTGCGAGGGCTGAAACGGCGCAAAAAGCGAACGGGCGCAAGTCAATTCTTTTTATTGACGAGATTCACCGTTTCAACAAAGCTCAGCAGGATGCGCTGTTGCACAGCGTTGAAAGCGGAATCCTCACACTCATTGGCGCGACAACCGAAAACCCTTCGTTCGAAGTTATCTCGCCGCTTCTTTCCCGCTCGCGCGTATATGTACTTGAATCTCTGACAAAAGATGATCTTGTCAAAATTCTTGATCATGCACTTGAAACGGACAGCATGATCACAAAAAAGTCTGTCGAAATCCTCGATGTGGATTTTCTTATCTTTCTTTCCGGCGGCGACGCGCGGAGAATGTTGAACGGTCTCGAAGCCGCGTTCTATCTTGTGAAACCGGACGCGAGCGGCGTCCGTAAGATTGCGAAGAAGGATTTGGAAAATGCGTTTCAACGGAAATACACGATCTATGATAAAGCCGGCGATCAGCATTATGATACGATTTCGGCATTCATCAAAAGCATTCGCGGAAGCGACCCGGACGCCGGAGTGTACTGGCTTGCACGTATGTTGGACGGCGGCGAAGATCCGAAATTTATAGCACGACGGTTGATCATTCTCGCATCGGAAGACGTCGGCAACGCCGATCCGTTCGCGCTCGTGTTGGCAACGAATTGTTTCACTGCAGTGGATTATATCGGTATGCCGGAAGCGCAAATCATTCTTTCACATTGCGTTGCGTATCTTGCATCGGCACCGAAGAGCAATGCTGCCGTGATGGCAATCGGTGCGGCGATGGATGATGTTCACCGTTTGCCGAATCTTCCGGTCCCGCTTCACCTTCGCAACGCGCCGACGAAATTGATGAAAGAATTGGATTACGGAAAAGAATACAAGTACAGCCACGATTATGAAAATAATTTTGTCGAACAGCAATTTCTCCCCGATAATTTGAAAGATGCGCTCTATTACAAGCCGACGGAAAACGGAAGAGAAAAAACGATCAAAGAGCGGCTTGAGATGCTCTGGCGAAAAAAGCGGAAGAAAAGTTGAGAGGTGAAGCGGAGTGATGGATCAGCGGATGAATGGATTATTGGATTAATGCCATCGCTCCACCAATCCAAAACTCCAGCGGTATGGATTTGTTCAACCTCACTGTAAACATATTCATTCAGAGAAAAGCGAGTTATGTCCTTGTTGCAGTATGGTATCGGTGTTGACCTCGGCGGGACTACGGTAAAAACAGGCATTGTCAGTTCAGATGGGAAGATTCATTCACAGACGGTGCTCCCATCATTGGCAGATCAAGGTCCTAAAACAGTGATTGCTCAGATCAAAACAGCGATTCACGATACACTGAAGATTGTAGATGGAAAAACCATCACAGGAATCGGAATCGGTGCGCCGGGTGTTGTTGAGAAAGAAAAGGGCGTTGTGAAAAATCCTCCGAATTTTCCGGGCTGGAATGAAGTTGCGCTCGGTGAAGAAATTCATGACTCGTTCGGGGTGAATGTTGAGGTTGAAAACGATGCGAACGCTGCGGCGATTGCGGAAGCAAAATTCGGTGCGGGGAAAAATTATCCGAATTTTCTTTTTGTGATTTGGGGAACCGGGGTCGGCGGCGGAATTATTTCAAACGGAAAAATATATCGCGGCCCTTCCGGAGGCGCCGGCGAGATTGGCCATATTTCCATCAACTTTGACGGACCACGATGCAACTGCGGAGCCAAAGGCTGCGTGGAAGTGTACGTGGGGCAGCGCCATCTCTCAATGCTTGCAGCACAGCGGGTAGCGGGTAATCCCCGTTCGAAAATTTTGGAATTTTGCGGAGGCGATCTTTCAACGATTGAGCCGCTCCACATTTCACAAGCGGCAGATGCCGGCGATGCGCTTGCGCAGGACATTCTCGTGAAAGCTGGGAAACACCTCGGCATTGCTATCGCTGCGGTGATGCACACGCTCGATTTCCGCGTCAGCATTATCGGCGGAGGAATTTCTGCAGCAGGAAAGTATGTGTTCGATGCTGTCACGGAGTCGGTCAAGTCACACGTGCTCGCGCCGATGCGGAAAGATATTTTGGTCGTCCCGGCCGTACTTCGCAATTCCGCGGGAATTTTGGGAGCCGCAGGTTTGGTATTGTGAAATTTCCGAAACGAACATCGCTGCTTTGCTTTGTACTCCTGCTTCTTCACACGTACAGCGGAGCACAAACTCCCGATTCGCTTTCCACAGTTCACAAAGATTCGCTCACGATTTCCAGAAGCGATTCGGCTGCTCTCGCCGATACAACGAAAAAAAAGCCCTCGGGCATTGATACGGTTGTGAATTATTCCGCCAACGATTCCATTGTTTATTCTTACAAGGAACGGGTGATGAAAATGTACGGCAACGGTTCGGTAAACTATAAAACAATGGGACTCAAATCCGAGCGCATAGATGTGAATTGGAACGATAACACGCTCGAGTCGTACGGCGTGCTTGATACGGCAAAGGCAGCAGAGACCGACAGCGTTGTGAAATCGTATCGCGGCTCGCCGGTGATGGTTGACGGCGGCGAAACGTATTACGGATGGAAGGTCGGTTACAATTTCAAAACGCAAAAGGGACGGATCACGCTCGGCAACACGGCAATGGAGCAGGGATATTATCACGGACAATTCATCAAAAAGGTTGATAAAGACATGCTGTTCGTTGCCAACGGACGTTACACCACGTGCGACCGCGATGATCCCGATTACTACTTCTACAGTCCGAAAATGCGCGTAACAATTCGCGATAAAATTGTTGCGGAACCGATTTATCTCTACGTCGCCGATGTGCCTGTTTTCGTTCTTCCGTTCGGGGTTTTTCCGAGTCAGGGCGGGCGGCGCTCCGGAATCATTGCCCCGGCGTACGGCGAAGATGCACAGCGCGGAAAATTTCTCAGCCATTTAGGATATTATGCTGCACTCAGCGATTACACGGATTTAAGTCTTGCAGGAGATTGGTACACCGAAGGGGGCTGGAAGGCCTACTCGCAGTTCCGCTATAAAAAAAGATATGAATTCGACGGTGGTATTTCCGGCGATTATTCCCGCTTGTTGATCGGCGAACCCGAGGACCCGGACAGACGGGATGAAGCGAATTACACTGCACATCTCTGGCACACCCAGCAATTCAATCCGACGACAAGCATGAATGTTAATTTCACGTTCGCGAGCAACAATTCCTACAAGACAAGCAACAATTATCAGGACCTTTTGCAGCAGGATATTTATTCGAATGCGACGCTGAACAAATCGTGGGAAGGGACGAACAACAGCATGAGCATCAATATTTCGCGGCATCAGAATTTGCTCAACGGGAATATCGAAGCGACGCTGCCGACG
>JAGWND010000147.1 GCA_028873075.1 Bacteroidota bacterium | reverse complement strand
TGCGTCGCGTTGCTGCAGTCAAATACTACTATAGCATAGAAAGGTTTGTCGAAGAATTTTTACGCCAATTACAAGGTTACTCACCGCAGGAATTGCAGCTGTTGGAATGGAACAACAAGGAATGGCACAAAATGTTGAGCCGCATCCCGTTGAAACTGACGTTTATGAAGCTCGTGCTCACCGATAGGAAGGAGGAAAGCAGAAAAATGTTTGCGCGGACGGTTATGCAGCGATTGAAGGATATTGAAAAAAGTCAGTCGTGGCTTTCAAAACAAATCGGTCTGTCAAGGGAGGGAGTCCGTCAAATAATGATGGGACAGTGGCTGCCGCAGCCGGAGTGCATTGAGCGGATGGAAAAAGCGTTGAATATGAAAATTGTGATACAAAAGAAAACGCCTCTGCGGAAAAGGTACAATCGTACGCCCAGAAAACATTCCACCTCTCGGGAAGGCTCTGCGCCGCTTCATACGACAGCGGCAGTTGATTCTTTGGAAGGAGATAGCTATGATTCTCGTTATTGAAGACGACGAAATGATGCGGGACCTTCTCAAGACTTTTTTAACGATGGACGGGCATGAGGTGATGTGCGTTCGCGACGGCATCGAAGGTGTGAATGCGTACAAAGCCCATAGCGGTGCTATCCGGCTCGTGATCACCGATTTTGCAATGCCGAATCTCAATGGCGCAGAAACTTACCGGCAGATACAAACGATAAATCCAGCAGCGAAAGTGATTATGATTAGCGGCAATCTTGATACGCGAACAGAGCGCCAGCTTCATCGCGAGGGGATTCAACATTTTATGCATAAGCCCTTTCGTCCTGAAGAAATCGTTGCAAAAGTGAAGGAAGTGATGGGCGATACGGGGAATTGATTTTACGCTTGACAATCTCATCAAGATTGTATAATCTTCCCTCGGCACATAAACAAAGCTGCTTATCGTTGTGCAGGCGTGATATTGTTTAACGCAGTGGGAGTTTCGCAATGTCAATGCTCAAAGTGGTTGTTTCCTTTCTCACATTCTTATTCTTTATTATTTCCATTCTTGTTCATCAACTCACGGCACAAGTACGGATTAAAGAAAAGGTGGAGATTAAGCCGCAAAAGTTAGAGTTCAATATTGGGTATACTTTACCAATAACGACAACCGATATACTCAAATATCGTGTGAGCTTTGATGGAAGCTTAAAGGATACAGGTTCCGCCGTAATGACCGATCCGTGCGGTGTGCATCATGGGTCCATCTTTCCGGGGGGAGTTGTAGAACTCACCGGGTCTGCAAAAGGCGGTGTTGCTTCTGCAGTGGTCATATTTTACCCAGCCACCACAGGCACATTTATACAGAATTGGCTCATTGGCGATGTTGCCATTGGAGGCGATACAATTCCTATTACCTGTACAAATTGTCGAGAGCAGATGCTTCCGCAGGTGAATTTTTATCCCGGTTTTACATTTTCAGCCCATGACTTAGAATTTTTTGGAACCATACCGCACGGCAGTAATTTTTCCAATGAGTTTCGTTTGCAATATCTCGACTATTTTAATTTTTGTCAGTCGCCGATTTGGAATCCAGGATTTGGAACCACGCTTACAATTACTTCCGGTGCTCACTATGGTCAATTCATAGACGGCGCAGGGAATGCACTCGGTGCGTCGGTGACAGTGAATGCACAGGAAGCCAGCCGGATCGGTTATCGCGCCGATGGCATTCAGCCGGATTCTGCCTACGGTACTGTTGTGATTACAGCTTCATCCGCCGGGATTGAGCACTCGATTAGTTTTCGGGTGAAGAACACGGTAATTCATCTTAAGGCAATTGTTGAATCGCAGGAGGTGGAGTACTACCAATTCAACACGATTACGGCTCAGGCGCTCGACTTTAACGGCAACGCGACGGGATTTCCACCCACTGATTCGACGATCACATTTGAGTTAATTCAGGGAAGTCAGTGGGGGTACTTGTACGCCGGCGCCTACCCTCCGGAGATTCGCGGCGCGGTTGTGACCGTTAGCGCAAAAAAACCATACGCAGGGTTTTTCACCTATGATGATGTTGAGCCTGATGTTGCGCAACACATTGTTGTCCGTGTGTCTACAAGCAATCCTGCTACCCAGCCCGATACGGCAAGCTTCACATTGCTTCCGAGACCGCTCGTTGTAACAGCAACACCTCCGGTTATTCAGCAAGGACAATCAACACGACTCTCTGTGCGGCAGCGTTTGCCTGACGGAACGATAGCAGACCTGGGCCCGGATAACTATATTTATTTTTACAATTTTGATGAACCATCGCCGGGACTGTTCATAAACGCCGATGGGTCACAACAGGATTCTGAGTGGGTAGATGGAGATCAACCGTACGCGACGTTCGTGGCGGCAGTGGATTCCACATTTCCTGATTCGATGCTTGTGCTTATCGGTGTCGGTGCAAATGAAGGGGACGGGCTTGTGCGAGTGTTGGTGCTAAAGAAGGAAGCAGTGTCGTTGAAAGTCAGCGTTGACCCGTCTAAAGTTAGTCCATCGAACACAGGAGGAAACAGTCAGACAACAGTAACCGTTCTTACAACGAGAGGCGGAACACCTGTAAGCGGTGTGCCGATTACCTTTCAAGCGAAAGGAGTAGAAGGAACCGGCGGTCATAACCACAATGGCAGACCGGCAGGAACTTTCACTGCAACCAGCGGAACAACTGATGCTGACGGAAAGTTTGTGAGCACATACACCGCATCAGCGTTTGGAGGAATAGAACGAATTACTGCTATTTCTGGCGATGTTAAAGACAGTGCGGATGTCAATGTGAAAGTAGGTGGGCTGGTCGAGCTTACCGGAGGGAGTAACTATGAGCTGGTTGGGACACCCAATAGCTATAGTGGAACAAATGATCCCTGTAGAGAAAGCCCACCAACATCGCTTCATTACTCAAATCATTATGGTATACCAGATTTGATTTCCGCCGTGCAAAATATTGCATCTTCATATAGCTCACTGCATCTGGGAATTAAATTAAGGATAAATGATATGAGCTTGCCGTGGGGTGGACTATTCGACATCAATAATGATTGGTCAACTCCTCACGCAGAACATAGAGTAGGGATAAATGCAGATATAGGATTTAATGGCATTGGCGAAAATGATGGGTGTACTCCTTTGAACAAGCATGACCTTCTAGGGCAAATTTCTAAATATACTAATGGAACGCCTTACATAGAAGGCGATCATTACCATATTAGAGCGAGGTAAATATGAAAACCACAAAGTTAGTTATAAGTTTAGCGGCTTGCTTTTTACTGCAAGTCATGCTCGTTACGGACATTTTGTCTCAAGACAGCCTTCGTATATTTAAATATCCTTCTGCAAAAGAGATAGCTGTCTCAGTTGTCGCACATGTTACTGAATTGAAGAATGGCAAGTTTTTCTATGAATACCAATTGCAGAGCTTGCCTAATAGCAAACAGAATATTTGGACTTTTGATGTTGAATATCATGCTCCCGTTCAGGAAATCCAAGCACCCACCGAGTGGTTAGGAGACCCCGGTTATTTACCCCCTCCACGGGTACAATGGTACGCAAGAGATTCATTGGTTGAGATTAGCCCTGATAGCAAGTTGGGTGGTTTCAGTTTTCTCTCCGGAGGCATTCCTTCCATAGAGATTTATTATGTTTCTGGGTGGGTAGAGCCGCCTGTTTTCACAGAGGAAAACGCCCCAGATTCTGTTATAGGAGATAACGTTCTTGAAAATAGCGTGAAGGGCATTACAATCGGTCCCACGGCCCCGCCCGTTAATTTCTCAGCTTCCACTTGGATCGACACCCTCATTTCCTACAAGCACCAAGCTGTTTCTTTAGGTTGGATAGACAACCAAGGCATTGCAAACAGTCTCGACTCGAAATTGGATAACGCCAAGAGTAAACTTTCCGCGGGAGATACCACAGCGGCAAAGAACATGCTGAATGCTTTTGTCAATGAAGTCGAAGCGCAGAATGGCAAGCAGTTGACAAGCGAGGCGTACGCGCTCCTCAAATTTAATGCGGAGTATTTGATTGACAGGCTGCCCGAGAAGAAGGGGGAAAAGAAATGAAATTCACAACCTTTTTGTTGTGCGTTCTTGCTGCTGTCCAATCCACGGCGCAGACGACGAATCAGTTCCGATACAGCGGACAAGTGAAGCATGCGCGGTTCACACGAGCACAGATTGATAGTATACGAAATGAGCGAATGCAACGATGGTATTTGCAGTTAAGGAGAGAAGAAGTAGAGGCACGTGCAGGACAAGAATGGGTTCGAAGTGCCTCTGAACCAACGAACGCTCGTGCCAGAGAGGTTAAACCGAAAATTGCGGTTCAGAATAACACCATCTCAGCACAGTCTGCCCCGGCATCTCAACTGCTGAACACTTCGGGTTTGCAAGCGGTCAGCGACGCTGCCAGTCCGCTTCAGCAAAACCAACACTCGCCGACCATGTATCAAATTCCCTTTGCTTCTTCCGGCAACACCATTGAACTTGCGGTGGAAAATATTTCGAAAATTCAAGCGACGAACGTTTCCGTTGAGCTGTCAAACGCGCCATCGTGGCTCACATTCGATAAGAAGCGGCTTTCCATTGCATCGCTGGCAGGCAAGGCAGAACAAAGCGCCGTCTTCACATTCGCGGTTGGCAAATCTGCGCCGGTAAATTTTCCGGCTGCAATTACATTCACCATTATAAATGCGATCGGAGAAAAATGGACGAAGGAAATTTCTGTTCAAGTTTCACCGCCGGAAAAGTATGAATTATTTCAGAACTATCCCAATCCCTTCAACCCGACAACGACAATCAGCTATCAGTTGCCGGCACCAAGAGAAGTTTCTCTGAAAATTTACGATGCTATCGGCAGGGAAGTAACAACTCTAACTGAAGGTCTACGAGAAGCCGGTTATCATGAGGAAATATGGAACGCAACCAACACAGCCAGCGGGATGTACATTTACCAACTTGAAATCAAAAATGAAACGGGGAAAGCTCAATTCTTCAGAAGGAAAATGATACTGCTGCGGTAGATATCATTTCACACAGAAATTTTTCCTCTCCCTTTTTCATTGCTTTTCCACGCCTCTTTGAATACCTTTTCTATTTAACCCTGTTAACGGGGTTGAACTTCCTTGTTCGTTTTAAAGTTGTAACTCCTCAGCGTGCTCTTTACAACCGTCATTTCCGCAAGCCTTCGGCGGGAATCTATTTTTGAGACGGCTGTAAAGGAATGGATTCCCGCCGGAGTTTACCCCGATGCAAGCGGGGCGGGAATGACGCAGAGCAGTTATGGTTCGTTGTACAATTCATTTTTATTTTCATAGAACACAGTGACAACAAATTCTGAACATAACGGCGACGCTTCTCTCATCATCAAAGGAGCGCGGGAACACAATCTCAAAAATATTGATGTTGAGATTCCGCGCGACAAGCTTGTTGTCATTACCGGACTTTCCGGTTCGGGGAAATCGAGCCTGGCATTCGATACCATCTATGCCGAAGGCCAGCGCCGCTATGTTGAAAGTCTTTCCGCGTACGCCCGCCAATTTTTGGGACTCATGGAGCGCCCCGATGTTGATTATATCGAAGGATTGAGTCCGGCAATTTCCATTGAACAGAAAACCGTGAGCCATAACCCGCGCTCAACGGTCGGCACGGTGACGGAAATCTACGATTTTCTCCGCCTCCTCTTTGCTCGTGCCGGCACGCAATTTTGCGTTGACTGCGGGACAAAAGTGCAGAAGCAAAGCGTGGATCAGATCATCGAAGCGATTTTGAAGATGCCGGAAGGAACGAAGATACAGATTCTCGCGCCGGTGGTGAAGGGGCGAAAAGGACATTACCGCGAATTGTTTGAAGAGATTGTGCGCGACGGCTTTCTCCGCGTCCGCGTTGACGGCGCGGTGAAAGAAATTTCAAAAGGAATGAAGTTAGACCGTTACAAAATACATGACATCGAAATTGTTGTTGACCGTATTGCGGTGAAGAAAGAAGCGCGCAGCCGCATTGCCGATTCCGTGGAGACCGCATTGAATTTCGGCTCCGGTGTTCTCACCGTCAACGACGGAAAATCAGATTTTCTCTTCAGCAAACATTATTCGTGTCCGAATTGTGGACGAAGTTACGAAGAGCCGGCGCCAAATTCATTTTCGTTCAACACGCCGTACGGCTCGTGCTCTTCGTGCGAAGGATTAGGGGAGAAAAAGGAATTTTCGCTCGATCTTATTGTTTCGGACGAAAAACTTTCTGTCAGCGAAGGCGGCATAGCGGCTCTCGGCAAACCGCGCGATACGTGGCTTTTCAGCCAGGTGCGCGCCGTGTTGAAGCGCAACGGTTTTGGTTTCGACGCGCCGATCAAATCGCTTTCGAAAACGGCGCGGCAGGAATTGCTGTACGGCACCGGCGGCGAACGGATTGAAATTGAATATTCTCATGCCGGCAGCAGACCGATCATCTACAAGCACCGCTTCGACGGCGTCATCGGCATCATGCGGAATTATTACAACGATACCTCGTCGCCGCGCATCCGCGAGTGGGTGGAATCGTTCATGACGACAATGCGGTGTGAAGAATGCAGCGGCGGCAGATTGAAAAAGGAAAGTCTTGCCATTAAGCTTGAAGACGCAAAAACCGGAAAAACATTTTCCATCGCAGATATTGTGCAGCTTTCGCTGACGGCTGCAAAAGAATTTTTCCAAACGCTCACATTGGACGAACGCCGGATGACCATCGCGGCGCAGATTCTGAAAGAGATCAATCAACGTCTCAGTTTTATGCTGAATGTCGGATTGGGATATCTCACGCTCGACCGTTCTGCGCGCACGCTTTCCGGCGGCGAAGCGCAGCGTATCCGTCTTGCAACACAGATCGGTTCACAGCTTGTCGGGGTTCTCTACATTCTTGATGAGCCGAGCATCGGTCTGCACCAGCGCGATAATATCAAACTGATTGATTCGTTGAAAAGTCTGCGCGATTTAGGAAACTCGGTAATTGTTGTCGAGCATGACAAGGAAATGATCGAGCGGGCGGATTTTGTTGTTGATCTCGGTCCGGGCGCGGGCGAACACGGCGGGTATTTGGTTGCAGCCGGAGAGCCGGGCCAGTTTAAAAATGAAAAATTAAAAATTAAAAATGGAACAAACGGAAACAGTGATTCTGCAACGATTGATTATTTGATCGGCAAGAAAACAATTCCCGTTCCTTCACAGCGCAGAAAGGGAAACGGCCACTATCTTACGCTGAAAGGTGCAAGCGGAAACAATCTCAAGAACATCACAGTGAAAGTTCCTCTCGGCACGTTTGTGTGCGTCACCGGGGTGAGCGGTTCGGGAAAATCATCGCTCATTAATGAAACGCTCTTTCCGATCCTTTCCCGAAAATTTTACAAAACGAAAATCACCGCGTTGCCGTACGCTTCGATTCACGGCAGTGAAGAGATTGACAAAGTGATTGATATTGATCAATCACCGATCGGCAGAACGCCGCGTTCGAATCCGGCGACGTACACCGGCATGTTCACGATGATCCGCGATCTGTTTGCGGATCTGCCGGAAGCAAAACTGCGCGGGTACAAACCGGGACGCTTCAGCTTCAATGTGAAAGGCGGACGCTGTGAAGAATGCGAAGGCGACGGTCTTCGCAAAATTGAAATGAATTTTTTGCCTGATGTGTACGTGTTGTGCGACGTTTGCAAAGGAAAGCGCTATAACCGCGAGACGCTCGAAGTTCATTACAAAGGGAAATCAATTTCCGATGTGCTTGAGATGACGGTCGCTGAGGCGGCGGAGTTTTTCAGCGAGCTGCCGAGCATACAACGGAAGCTGCAAACGCTTCACGATGTCGGGCTTGGGTACATTCATCTGGGCCAGCAGGCGACAACACTTTCCGGAGGAGAAGCACAGCGTGTAAAGCTTTCCACTGAACTTTCAAAAGTCGGCACGGGAAAAACGCTGTACATTCTCGATGAGCCGACGACCGGGCTTCATTTCGACGATGTGAAAATGCTTTTGGATGTGCTCAACAAACTTGTTGACAAAGGCAATACTGTGATTGTGATTGAACATAATCTCGACGTTATCAAAACCGCCGATTGGATTATTGATATGGGACCGGAAGGCGGGGACGAAGGCGGCTACATTATTGCCGAAGGGGCGCCGGAAGAGATCAGCTCAAACAAAAATTCATTCACAGGACATTATTTGAAAAAAGAAATCGCGGGTCTATAATTTCATGGAAACCCATCATGATGCTTCCGCCATTACCTGTTACCCTGCATCCTTTCGAACATTCGATGATATTACACCGGAAATCATTCATGAAAATCGCGGCGCAGTCTATTTGCTTGATGCCGACGGTACAGTTCCGCCGCCGGAAATTGAGACGCGTGTGAAAGTTTTCTGGAACAGCTCTTTTCTTTTTGTGATATTTGAAGGGAAGTTTCAGGAATTGCGGGTTGCTCGCGCTCTGCCGCGCGATGTAAAAACCGGCGAGTCGTATCTTCTTTATGAACACAGCGACGTGTACGAAGCATTCATCGGGCCGGACGCGCGGAGACTGAGACGCTATAAAGAATTTCAAGTCTCGCCCGACTCGCGCTGGCTCGATTATGATGTGCGGAAAGACGGAGAGAAAGTGATCAGCGACGAGAAGTGGTTTTCCGGCTTTCGCTGCCGTTCGATTGTTGATGAGCGGCAAAAAACATGGGATGCTGTGATGGGAATTCCGTGGAAAGCGCTTGGCGATACCCCTCTGTCAAAGTGCGAGTGGAACTGCAACTTTTATCGGGCTTCGGGGAAATTTCACGGCGACGAACTGCTCG
>JAGWND010000146.1 GCA_028873075.1 Bacteroidota bacterium | reverse complement strand
AAAGGACGCAGTGACTTGGAAAGAAGCTTCATTGATTGCGCGTGGACGGAGACCTCTCCCATCTTCGTCCGAAAAACAAACCCTTCAATGCCGATAATATCACCAATGTCGAGCAGGCGAAATGCGTCGTATGCTGTCCCGAGATCATCCTTCTTCAAATAAATTTGAATCTTTCCATGCGAATCCTGAATATGGCAGAACGACGCTTTCCCCATCCGGCGCAGCGACATAATTCTTCCGGCGACGGCAACCGACCGCTCCGGCACCCCGGCAGGCAGATCATCTTTGAAATTCTCAATGATTTCTTTTGAGAATGCACTACGCGCGAACTCGTAAGGATACGGTTCAAAGCCAAGTTTCTTCAACTCCTCCAACTCCTCCCGACGGCGCTTCAAGAGAACATTTAATTCTTCATCGTATTGTGTATTTTGATTTTCCATATTCAAGACTTTTGACTCAAAGTTCGAGGTTCAAAGTTTGAAGTTCAGAGCTGTGTTGAAGCCAATTTTAGACTTTCGACTTTGAACTTTAAACTTGAAACATCAGACGTTATTTCGATACTTGTAGTTTTGTTTCTCCGCTCCGACTGAAGCTCGCGAGCAGCACACACACGTCATTTTGAATTTTTTCCGCCATTGAAGTCGGAACGGTGTAGTGGTTCGCCATCATCGAAAAAGCGAATATCTCGCCATCAAGGCTTGTAACATAACCGGAAAGCGACCGGACATAACCGATGAATCCCGTTTTTGCATGAACATTGTTTTCCGCCGCTGTGCCCTTCATCCGGTTTCGCAGCGAGCCGTCCACCCCGGCTATCGGCAGCGATTCATAGAACGGCTGAAAATATTTTCCGCGATACATTCCGGTGAGCAGCGCAACGATGTTCGCCGGAGAAACCAAATCCAGCCGCGACAAGCCGCAGCCGTCAATCATTCTCATCCGCGTCGTATCCATTCCCCACGACGTAAAAATCGGATTTGCGACATATCGTCCGGTTCTCATTCCTCCTTTGCCGTAGTACACCATGCCCATTGTGCGGAACAATTGTTCAGCGTACAAGTTTTGGCTCGGCTTGTTGATCGCTTTTACAATTTGCGACAGCGCCGGCGATGTATACGAAGCGAGATGCAGTGTCGAATCATAATTCGGCACTGCGGCAACGTCGTCAATATCCTCCGGTACACCGTCGACCTTTATCCCGCGCCGCTCAAATTCCTCTTTCAGTACTGTCATCGCATACAGCGTCGGATTATCAGCCGCGATTGATTCATGCCACACCGGTTTATTAACGGGAAAATTTCCCCGCACATGCACTTTGTTCGTTCCCCGCTCCCGATAAAACGAAATGTAGTAGTTGGAATCGGGCGGAGTGATAACCGTTTCATTGACGACAGTGATATAATTCGTCGGCGGATTCCACGTTACCGACGCCGGCTTTCCGATACTGTCAGAAGGCGTTATTGTCATATCAACGCAATTATCGTTGAACACGATGCCGCCGAACTGTGCGGCGTACCAATCCGTTTCATAATTTGCATCCCATCCGTCGCCGTAAAATTCTTCATCGAAAGAGTCATCGTCGCCGACCAAATTGCCATCAATGGCGTTGACACCCAACGCTTTTACACTGTCTGCCCAACCGTCAAACGTTTGAAGAACATCCCCGCCGTTGAAACGCCCGCATATAGTCGGATCGCCGCTTCCTTTGAGAAAAACATCGCCGTGCAAAATACCGTTGCTGATTGTTCCGTTTGTGGCAAGCATCGTGTAATAATGAAAATCCGGTGTGAGCGATGTAAGCGCAGCAGAAGTTGTGAACAGTTTCATGTTCGATGCCGGCATAAAGCTTTTATTTTCGTTCCGCTCATATATGATTTCTCCGGTTTTGAGGGATTGAATGACAACACCCCAATTTGCATTGAAGAAATTCGGGTCGTCAAACTTCACTGCCAATTCGGAACGCAAGCGATCAATCGGTGAAAGTGAAACTGCCGCTTCCTTCATTGGCGGTGCAGTCGCACAACCGGCTACTAAAAAAAATGTAAATGAAAGTAGAATCGTTTTCATGGTCTCTTTCAATGGTAGAAGAAAAAGAGAATCCGGAACCCTGGAACGGGGGAATAATGGAATGCATCAAGATTCCATTATTTCACAATTCCATCGTTCCGATGCTCAATCCTTGTAAAATCTTCAAGATTTTTTTTGCGCCTTTGCTGCATTGTCGCGGAACGGTTGCTTACGGCTTCACTTTCCCTTGCGGATATTCCGGAAGCACGAGCCGACTCGCATCGCAGCGGTTATTCAGCGCAGTCAATTCGTACAGGCGAGCAGTATGTTCAGGCCGAACCTGATCCCATGTGAAACGCCATTCCCAGTTGCCGGTCGGCGTTCCCGGGAAATTCATGCGGGCGCTGCTGTCAAGTCCGAGCACATCTTGCAATGGAAAGACAGCCATGTCCGCAACCGAACGCGAAGCAAGGCTGATCAGTGTCCAATGGATTTCCTCGCCGTTCAAGCCGGAATATTTTTTTACGAACATGCGTTCACGGTCCGTTGCGGTCTGGAACCAACCGACGGTCGTATCATTATCATGCGTCCCGCTGTACACCACCACATTGTGCCGGAAGTTGTGAGGGAGAAACGGGTTCTTCACATCTCCTGCAAACGCGAACTGCAAAATTTTCATTCCGGGGAAACTGAACTTCTCTCTCAAGGCGATAACATCATCGGTAATAAATCCCAAATCTTCGGCAATGATCGGAAGTTTGCCGAGCTTCTCCTGCACTTTGTCAAACAGCTGCTCTTTGGGACCTTCAACCCATCTGCCATGCACAGCGGTCGGTTCTGACGAGGGGATCTCCCAATAGCCGGCAAAGCCCCGAAAGTGATCAATGCGCGCAATGTCAACAAGGGAAAGAGCCGTACGTATGCGCTCGATCCACCACGAGTATTCGTTCTCCTTCATCACATCCCACCGGTACAGCGGATTCCCCCACCGTTGACCGGTAACGCTGAAATAATCCGGCGGAACTCCCGCAACGACTTTGGGGCGAAGATGATCATCCAAATAAAATAGCTCCGGACGCGACCAGACATCGGCGCTGTGGTACGCAACGAAGATCGGAATATCGCCGACGATCTGCACCCCTTTTCCGTTGGCGTATTTTTTTAACGCCATCCACTGACGATAAAAATTCCATTGCGTGAATTTCCAGAAGCGAATTGACTCTGCAAGCCCCTCGCGTGCTTCTGCAATTGCTGAAGCTTCGCGGCGCGCCAACGCTGCATCCCACATAGAAAATTCTTTCCCGGAAAATTTTTCATTCAATGCCATGAAGAGAGCGTAATCGTCAAGCCAATCCGTTTTCTCTCTGCAGAACGCTTCAAATTCGGACTTTTCAGATGTGCCCGCACCGGTAAAAAAATTTTTCGAAGCGCAGCGAAGTCTCTCCATGCGGAACGAAATGACGCGTTCGTAATCAACCGAGCGGGAAGAAAATTGTTTTTCTTCTGAAAGATCGCCGGCGGGAAGCCACCCGCGCGCAGACAATTCATCGAGATCAATCAGCAGCGGGTTACCGGCAAACGTTGAAAGCGACATGTACGGCGAATTCCCTAAGCCGACCGGACCAAGCGGGAGAATCTGCCACAGCGACTGTCCCGCTTCGACAAGCCAATCAATGAAATGATATGCAGAGAGTCCGAAATCGCCGGAGCCGTGTGGGCCGGGAAGAGATGTGGGATGCAGCAAGATACCGCTACTACGGGGAAATCTCATGTGTGTGATTGTTAGAGTTCAATACCAGCCTGTTGTTGTAAGGAAGAAACTTCCCGCCCGGTGAGAAAACGCCAGCCCCCGCGCTTTACTCCCTGCACGGTAATCCCGCCGTACTCGACGCGCTCGAGATGCTTTACTTCGTAACCGAGCGATTCAAACATACGCCGCACTTGCCGGTTTCTTCCTTCGTGAATTGTGAGCAACACTCCGCGCCGTTTTGTTCCGGAAAGAATCTCGAGACGTGCAGCGGCCGTTTTCCCATCGTCCAGGTACACCCCCCGCTCGATTTTTGCCGCATGTTTTTCCTCAATGCCAGTTTCGAGTGTTACACGGTACGTTTTAGTAATGCGATGTGAAGGATGCATCAAGCACGACGCTAAAACTCCGTCGTTCGTAAACAGCAGCACGCCGGTCGTATTGCGATCCAGACGCCCGACAGGAAATATCCGCTCGCGTGTCCGAACAAGATCGAAAACAGTTTTTCGCCCGCGCTCATCGTATGCCGTTGTAATATAATCTTTCGGTTTGTTCAGCACAAGATAGACACGATGTTCTTCTGCTGAAACGGTTTTGTTTCCAAGAACAACACGATCTTTTTGCGGGAAAACTTTTGTTGCAAGATCGGTAACGACGTTCCCGTTCACTTTCACTTTGCCGTCATGAATCAACTCCTCGGCCTTCCTGCGCGAGGCAATCCCTGCCATTGCGAGAAAACGATTCAACCGAATAGTTTTCGGAAGAACGTTTGAATCTTTGTTTTCCACGTGCTTAAAATTGACGATTGCCGATCTCCAATTGACGGCTGATGATTGACGCTTTGCGGTTGTTCTTCAACGTTACCTGCATGATGAATTCCGGCTTCAACGGTTGCCACGATTGCTGTTTCTCGCGTTTCAGGTCGTACATCCTCAATCTCTGTTTTGCCTCCCTGAGCCTCTATCTTCTCGTTACTGACTTCGGATTTCCGGCTTCCGATCTCCGACTGTTGCTCTCCGACCTCTGACTGCTGACTTCTGACTGCTGATTCCTCATTTCCGACTTCTGCATTCCCTTGAATCGTCGGACGTAAATCCTTTTCTACTTTTGTCTGCCTCGGCTTTTTCGCTTGGCGCACCGCTCTGGGCTTCTGCTTCGTTCCCTCATGGCCTTCCAATTTCCCTTCCAACTCTTCCTTGAACTCAATTTCCTGTTGTTCTGCAAGGAGGTGCTTTTCAACTTCAAACTCCGTTTCGCCGATGAGTTCCTCGATCTCTCGCGGCTTGGGTAAATCTGAAATTTCATTCAAGCCGAAATGTTTCAAAAACTCTGTCGTGGTGCCGTAGAGCAGCGGGCGCCCCGGCGTGCTTGCCCTGCCGGTGATTGTAATCAGATTTTTTTCCAACAGCGCTTTCATAATGTAATCGGAATTCACGCCGCGGATAAATTCGACTTCCGATTTCGTGATCGGCTGCTTGTACGCAACGATAGCGAGCGTTTCGACCGCCGTTTGTGAAAGCCTTCGCCGCGCTTTTTCTTTGAGAAGCTTCCCGATCCACCCTGCATACTCCTTTTCCGTCGCAAAAGCAAAACCGCCGGCAAGCGCAATAATGCGATACGGCTTTTGCGCCTCCTCAAATTCTTGATTCAATTCCTCAATTGCCGCGCGGACAAGATCGCTGCCCGCCTCGAGCCGGTCGCCCGGTTCAGCATTGCGGTTAAAATCGTCAATGAGCAGGCGGATCGTTTTGATGTCAAGCGGCTCATCGGACGCGAAGATGAGCGCTTCAACGACGTGCTTCAATGGCAACGGAACTTCGAACAGTTGAACGCTGCCGGCATCACGGGACCCGCGCTGTTGTTCCTCGTTCATACAAGCTCCTCCTTGGGAAGTTTGACGATGACCATTTCTCCGTACGCATCAACCTGACGGACTGCGATAAGTTTTTGTCGAATCAATTCCAAGAGGGCGACGAACGTTACCACAATTCTGATTTTTTCCGTCATTGCGGAAACTAGCTCGTAAAATGTCGCCTCATCTTTGTCTTGAAAAGCATTGAGAATATACTCGATTTGTTCGTCGAGCGAAACGCTCGGTTTGTTAATTTCATGCACATGCTTGCGCGGCATGCGGTCAACTGCATACCTGAACGCTGCAATCAAATCGAACAACGTGACATTGCTAAGAAGATTGTCTTCTTCGGGATTCCCTGCAAGCTTCGGATCAGCGTCAACGTAGGAACGAAAATGCACTTTCCCCTGCTCACGCGCCATGCGCTCCATCTTTTCCGCCATTTCCTTGTAACGTTTGTATTCGAGCAGCCTGCGGACAAGTTCAGCGCGCGGGTCAAGCTCTTCTTCAGTCTCGCCTTCGGGACGGGGAAGGAGCATCTGCGCTTTGATCTGCATCAGCTCCGCTGCCATCACGATAAACTCACCGGCGACATCGAGATCCAAATCCTGAAGATACTGGAGGTAGTCGAGAAAGTCGTTCGTGATTTTCGCAATCGGAATGTCGTAAATATCCAACTCGTCCCGCTTGATGAAAAAGAGAAGCAGGTCGAGAGGCCCTTCAAATTCCGAAAGCTGAACGCGGTACTGTGCCATAAGTAAAATTCTAGACTCTAAACCAATTCAGATATCGTTGGGAAAATGGAATAGTGGGATCATGGAATTCCATTATTCCAGCATTCCGATCTTCCGTTATTTGTTACCCTATCTTCATTGCTTGATGCACTTCGCTCATCGTTTGTTCTGCCGTTCGTTTTGCACGGCGCTCACCGTCAGCAAGGATGTCTTTCACTTCATTGAGATGTGTTTCATAATGTGCGCGCTTTTCACGCAACGGTGCAAGAGCATGAGCAATCGCGATGCCGCACTGCTTCTTGCAGTCAACACAGCCGAGCGCGCCTGATTCGCAGCCCTGACGTATCTCGCCGACCGCCGACGGATTGAACTTCTGATGATAGGTAAAGACAAGACAAATATCCGGTCTGCCCGGATCGCCTTTACGGATTTTCTGCGGATCGGTGACGGCTGTTTTTAATTTCTTCTGGATCTCTTCCGGAGAGTCGGAAAGCAGGATCGTGTTTCCTACCGACTTGCTCATTCGTTGTCCGTTAAGTCCCGGCAAGCGGGCAAATTTAGTTATCTTTCCTTCGGGTTCGGGAAAAACGGAATTGTTCGGTGCATACTGCAAGTTAAATTTTCTTGCAACCTCCCTCGTAATTTCAATATGGGGAAGCTGGTCTTCACCGACCGGAACGACCTCGCCTTTGTACAATAAAATATCCGCTGCCTGGAGCACCGGATATCCGAGATGTCCATACGACATTGTTTCGATTTTCAAGTCGCGCGCCTGTTCTTTCAGTGTCGGATTCCGCTCGAGACGCGCTGTAGTAATCAGCATGGAAAAAAGAAGATGCAGTTCGGCATGTTCTTTGACCTGCGATTGACGAAAGACCGGACTCTTCACCGGATCAATTCCTGCAGACAGCCAATCCGTGATCATATCAATCGTATGATTGTACAAACTTTCAGTCGACAGATTTGTCGTTAACGCATGATAATCGGCAATAAGATGGTAGTTTTCAAATTCATTCTGAAGCGAAACCCAGTTCTCCAGCGCACCGACCAGGTGACCGAGATGGAGCTTTCCCGTCGGACGCATTCCGCTCACAATTCTTCTCTTTGTCTTCAATAGATTTGCGAAACTCCTTCATTAATTCATAAACAAGTACGGCTTCCACCGCTCATCAACATTGCCGACAAAGTGGCGAATGAATGTTACATGATTTGGACGAATCGGCTTTCGTATCAATTGCATCAATGCTTCCTCCGGTGTGCGGTCCCCTTTTTTGTTGTTACACTGAACGCAGGCACACACAAGATTTTCCCATGTTTCTTCCCCGCCGCGCGAGCGAGGAGTCACGTGATCAATGGTAAGCGGTAAATCGCCCCTGCCACAATACTGGCAACGGTGTCCGTCACGGCGAAGAATATTCTTGCGAGAAAGGATGATTTTTTTGTAGGGAACGCGGATGTACAATGAAAGACGAACGACGCTCGGGAACGGCATCGTCATCGAAACAGAGTGAAGGGCTTTACCGTTGACGGCTTCGATCAATTCCGCTTTCCCAAGAAAAAGCAACACAATCGCTTTCTTCACATTGCACACGCTCATCGGCTCGTAATTCTGATTGAGAACCAACACTTTGCTGTTCAGACGACCATAATTTCTTTTGGAATGAAGTTTAGAACTGAAGACGACAACACCTCCTATCCTATGATTCTGCAGGCACCGACAAAATCCCGCAATAACAATTCATTAAAATGCGGTTGTGATTCATCAAAACTGTTCACTTTCACACTGCCTGATGCATGAATAAATTCCGTTCCGCTTAACGACATTGCCACATGCGTAATACGTTTCGGTGGAAAACTCTCCGCCGCATTGTTAGCGGAGAAAAAAAGCAAATCTCCTTCAACAAAATTCATCAGTGCCTTCGGCGCGCTTTTCCGCTTTGGACCGCCGATTTCCTTGCCGGTCAGCGATTGCAGCGACGCGTCGCGCGGTATATCGACGCCGTTCAGCCGGTACACCGTCTGCGTAAAACCGGAACAATCGAATCCTTTCACCGATCGCCCGCCCCATTGGTACGAAATTCCAAGAAACCTTTTTGCGGTTTCGGCAAGATGCCCGGTCGTAACAGTTTTTTTTTCGTTGGGCTGTGTAACCGCGGACGATTGCACCCACCCGATTTTTCCATCGGGCATGATCACCGATGTCCACGCTTTCGTCACGGTCTTCACCGGCAAAAAAGTTCCGAATAAAAACTCTCCAATCGCCCCGCTGTTTTTTCTCGGCGACTCCAAGAGCGGCATTATAAGATCATGAGAGCCGATTTTTATTTTCGACTGCCACTCTGCCAGCTCTTTTTCATCAATCACATGAAGTTGATTTGCACTCGCCCAACCGAGGTAATCATCGTGGCGTAGGCGAATGCGAACCCACCCTGCTCTTTGTTCCAACACATCGGCAGATTCGCCGAGAAGGACTTGCGTAACCTGTTCGCTTTGATGCGAGTTATATTTCATCACAGGCGCAACACTGACATTACAAAGAACA
>JAGWND010000145.1 GCA_028873075.1 Bacteroidota bacterium | reverse complement strand
TTAGCGATTGCTCTCATCTGCTCGGCGTTATCCTGAAGCTGACTCTCGATTTGCCTGGTCTCTTTCTGAAGGCTCTTGATCTTTCCCGGCTGATAGATAAAAGAAATATAGCCGCCGATCACGAACACGAGAAACAGCAATACACCCACGGCAATGGTATTTCTAATTTTATACGACACCGGGCATCAGTCCGAACTAATTTGTGAAATAACCATATCGAATTTATACACCATTTGACCCCGGATTTCCTGCAATTCGACTGATTGCAACGCTGTCTTTTGAAACATGTTTGCCAGCACTGGTATTTTCGAGCGGTCGGTAGTGAACCCTGTCAACTCCAAAGATTGGTCGGCACGCGTTGCAACGCTCTCGATCCACACCGATTTCAAATCATCAAGATCATTGGTCATGCCATAAAAGAAATTGCTCCAGCGATTGTAATTGGGAACCATCGCATCGTACAAAGCGAGGGCACTAACATAGCGCTGGTTTTCATCCCGCAGATTATTCAAAATAGTCTGGAGGCGCTGATTTTCCGAAAGCTGATATTGTTTCTGCTGCAGATCGGCACGAGCGCTCCTGATATCGTCATTCCTCGAAATGATATGAGTGGTGAAATACAACGTGAATGCAAAAAGCAACAGCAGCAGCAGGTACCCATGCCATGCAAGTTTGAAAACTTTCTGGGCTTCATGAAAAGCGAACGGAAGAAGATCAATGGAGTAGTAAAACGGATTTTTGGGTTCAAGTGCCCGCAACGCGGCAGAGATCGGCACGGCATACTCAGACGTAATTTCAACAACACTGTCGGGAATGACATTCGTATCAAGTGTAACGGGAATAAGGTATTCAATCGGCGACTCAGGAAAGAGAGGCGCAAGGAATTGCTTCAACTGCACCTTATGAGCTTCGCCCGCAAGGAAGATGCGGTCAACGTGAGTGATGCCGGCACTGTCTTGTTCGAGCAAGATTCGGGAATACAAGGTATTCTCGATATTGGGTGTCGCCTTACCCTCGCTGATGACAGGCGCAAAATGGAAAAAGTACTGCCCCTTCATAAAAATCAGTCTGCTGAACTCGTTGCCAATGTAGACAATAACTGAGATTTCTTCTTCGCCCACATCATAGTTGGCACGCACCATGTTCATCAAGGAGACATCGGACGTTTCAAGGAAAGGAACCTGCGGCAACCGTCCGATAAATTCCCTGATGTCTTCGAGGAGGGTTAAAAAACCAAGTCCATCCTCCCGGACAATCGACAGAATCTGTCCATCCGCTGCCGGGATGTATTCCACCGCATCAAGGCTGGGCTTGACCGAACGCACTTGTGCGATCTGCTCAGCAAGCGCTTTTTTCAACTTTACGCCTTCTAAACCAAGCGCATCCTCGAACGTTTGGTAATAAACTGAAGGCTCCGATACCGAATAGACGAACTTATACGTGCCGGAAGGGAAATCGGAAAGCAAATTAAACAAGACGCTGCCATTGTTTTCCTTTTCCGTCTCTTCCCCTTCTTCTGTTGTGGTGGGCTCCGCCAGCTCCGGGGTCTCAAGAGCCGCTTCTGTCATTTCAAAGCCTTCGACTGCAGGAGCCGCGGACTCCACGGAAGCGTGCAACTCTTCCAGTTTCTTGACAAGGTTGACGGTCTTTACTTCTTCAAGTTTGAATTGTTTGTTCTTGAATGAAATGTGCGCAAACTTGATGTCAAGCCCGTCAACAAAAAGACCTATTGCAATTTTGCCTTCCGACTTTGAATATGGCATGCTCAGCCTGCACTTATATCAACATGTTCATCCGCTTGCTGCCGGATTGTCACACAACATTTGCAGCAAGAAGCTGCTGCATTCGTTTCTTGTTGTTGGAAAAATTCATCGCCGATTCGAGCGAAATCCTTTTCTGGAGGAATAAGCGGCGCAAGTCTTGTTCCATTGTTGTCATGCCAAGCTCGCCGGATTCCTGAATCATCTGATAGATTTCTCCCGTGTTGTTATTTTTAATCGCCGAACGGACCGACGGGGTCATGAGCATGATCTCGCGTGCGAGCACCCGCTTTCCATCAAGACTCGGAATAAGTTTTTGAGAAATCACACAGCGGCATGTATCGGCAAGACGATTGCGCACGCGCTCCTGCTCAACCGGCGGAACCTCACCGATAATTCGGTCAATACTCTCAACGGCAGAGCCTGTGTGAAGTGTCGAGAAAACTTTATGACCGCTGTCGGTGACTTCCAAAGCAGTCATAATCGTTTCAGGATCCCTCATCTCGCCGATCACAATAATATCGGGGTCTTGCCTCAACGCCTGAATGGCACCTTCCTTGAACGAAAGCACGTCACGCCCGACTTCGCGATGTCGAATGATACAACGATCAGACTCGTGCACATATTCAATCGGCGAAGCGACGATGACAATATGTCCTTCGACAGTGTGATTGTTCAAATCAATCATCGAATCAAGCGTGCTGCTCTTCCCAGAACCGGTGATACCGGTGATGAGCGTCAATCCCTCCTTGGTATGGGCAAGGCTAATAACCTTCGTAACGTTGGGATGGAGTTCAAGCAGCTTGTACGGACGGATAGAAGCGTTGATTGCACGCATGTTCAGCGCAATTTGATCAAGGTCAAAATACACATCTGCACGAAAACGACGCGTGCTGTCTCCATCCTGAATTGTGTAAGAAAAATCTAAGTTCTTATTTTCATACAGGAACTGCTTCTGTCGCGGCATGAGAAGAGAAAAGATCAAGATATTCGTTTCGTCAGGAGGCCTTTTTTCGGTCTCGGCATCCGGTTTCTTCGAACCGAAAATTCGATACCATACTTGACCTTTCGAGCCATATCCTCCCATATCGATATCAGATGCGTTAATGCTGAACATTCGCAGCAAAAAAACATTCATCTGATCACGAAGTACCGCCCTGTCTTCAATGGGAAGCTTTTCTACAAGATCCCCTGTAAACATCAGTCTCTCTATGCCGAACGTGCTCTCAGGAATTTGCGTAGCCAGATTTTGCAACAATTCCTTCGCACGCGACTGAACGTTGTTGCCTGCTATTGAAACCTGCTGCGCCGTTGCTGAATCCATCAATTCCTCATACTTTATGTTGGGCAGTTTTTGAAGATCGGCAGACCTATAATTATCAGGAGAAAGAGAAATAAATCTAAAGCTTTACATTAAAACAACTGGGGAAATATATTGAATAAAGAAGTGAATGTCAAATATCTTTGTGGTATGAGGTTTTGTTCATTCCCACCAGTCAAGGATGTGATACGCAAGTAAAGTGGAACCATTTTTAACATTATTTAACGCTTGAGAACTGTAAGTATAATATCCATTTCCTTTCATGGTAAAAGTTGATTTCGGCGGACCTGACATTAGAAAACCACCATAAATCTTGGGCGTTCCCGTGGTTGTAGTAATATCCACAGTCACGTTACTTCCATAATTAATAACAATGCCATAAATTCTCACCGAGCCTGAAATTGTGAGGTTTCCTTTTACTACTAAGATACCATAGATCGTGGTACCTCCGCTCAGGCTCAAATCACCATCGCGAACCGCAATAGCTGGGTCCGTTGCAGAACCGTACGTATCGTTCCCGCTTACACTGGATGGCAAAGTAACCGTTGCGTCAGCGAAATATTCGTCAATATAAGCTTGAGGCTGCGGAATAGAATCGGAGACTGCAACTTTCGGGCTCCCGGTGAGGTAGCTGCTATCCGGAGCGACTTTCGAAGAATCATAAGCTGTCGGAACAGTTACTGCAGGTAATGTCGGGTTGGGTCCTGGAGAACCGTCAGTGTTCACATCCTGGCCGCTTATTTGCGGACTTCCGCTCATAGAAAAATTGATACTGTCCGAAGCGAAACCGACTGCTGCATTCGTTTTCGGAAACGGTTTCGGGTATTGCATCAATTTCAAACGCATGCTGAGCGTCGTATCGGCAAACGTTGAAGTAACGCTTAGCCAAATAGTATCGCCAACCTGCGATTTCGATATAGAATAGGTACCGTTATTGAACGTTCCGGTAAACGAGGTTGTAGTTTTATCCGATTGTATTTGATGCAAAACTATGCTTACAGCACTGTGAGCGATATTCCGCGCCATTGAAAAATTGTACTGGTATAGCGAGGTTTCAACCGCGTCCGAGCTTGTGCTGTTCAACTTGAGTGTAAAAATTCCGACGATAACGCTCAAACCGATTACCATTAATACTGCCGTTCTGCCCATTGTGCCATTCCTTTCACAAGTTCATTGGGAAAAAGGTCTGCTCCCAGTATGAAGAAGAATATGTTGAGTCTACGGGAAAGGTAGATTGAACTGTCGCTTGCACGCGTATTGATTTTATCTTCTGAAGATCGGATGTAAGCGTCATCGGAGTGCCCAGCTGCGTTCCGGAAGAATCGTAGTACGTGAACTTGAGCCACGTGAGACCATAATAGCTTTTTGCTGCGGATGCACCATCCACTTGCCGGTACAGCGGAAAGTCATTAGGATTCGGAGTAGCGGTTGCATCAGCAGTAGTGCCAATAGAATATGCTACAGTATTCACCGTCCCAACATTTTGAAGATCGGCATTGAATGTAATCGCTGCAGTGTCGGCATATGCGATCTTCAGGCTTGTGGCATGATAGCCGATTTTGTAGAAATCGTATTCGAAGAGTTGCCCAACGTTCATAGCGTTCGTCTCTGCCTGATAATCCAATGAGCTTTGAAAAGCGGTATTGGTGAGATTCGCATTCACGGTAAGGATCATCAGAAGCAGTATGCCTCCGATAATATATGACAGGATAATATCAAGGATTGCCGTCATGCTTCACCTCTCTTAGAAATAGCGGCGGTAAACGACAAGTGCCTTCATGACCACGGGATATGCCATGCTCGGTTGCGTAACGGTAACGGTAATGCGTTTGTAAAATGTTTGTGTGCTTGAGTTGCTATCCGGATCTGTTTCAGAAACATACTCCACCCTGCACTTTTCTACAAAATTATCTAACGTTGGCGTGGAAACAACTATCGAATCTCTGTAGCCGCTGTTATCAGCTTTCCATTCGTTATAATCATCCACATCGTTATACAAATCGGGCGATGTTTCGCCGGCCTCGGGACCGAGCGAATCGACCGGCGTAAAATCCGAAGCATAATAGATACGCCGCGCGATAGTATGTTCATCATAATCTTTTCGCTGGATCTCATCTATTTCCGCTTGTGCCAGTGAAATTGCTACGACCGTTGCCTGCGTATCGTACGACGCTGTAAGTTTCTCAAGCATCAACTGATTAGCAGCCAGAACCGCAACACCCAGAAGAACCAGTGCGCCTAATACTAAAATTGTCTGGCCCATACGCCGTTCCTATCTTTCGTGCCGTTGAACATCCGGCATTCTTTCAAAACAAGGAGTGTGCCGAAATAAAAACATCCCATCTGCTTTTTCAGACATTGCCCGCCGCACACGCAACTGTAGAATCTTCAAATTTCTCTGGAAAGCTCAGCGGAGGAGGAAATTTTACCCGCTTCACTTTTCCACAAAATGTAGAAGCGCGGGTTACACTGCTGTGTCGCACCTCACAAGCGGTTTTTGCATATCACTCGTGAGCCACGAATCACTCGTCTTCAACAGTAGTGGCAATCACTTCTTCGAGAGTCGTTGCTCCTTCCTTCATTCGTTCCATGCCTGAACGGCGCAGCGTCCACATGCCCTCTTTCATTGCCTGATCGCGAATCGCATTCTCGTCAACTTTTTCACCGGCATTCAGAATAATATTTCTGATTGCTTTTGAAAAATAGAGCGCCTCGTGAATTGCAGCGCGCCCTTTGTAGCCGCCGTTGCATTTATCGCAGCCTACCGCTTTGTAAAACGTATGCTGAGAAAGTTCTTCTTCGGTGAACCCAAATTTCAACAAGTCCCCTTTTTCATCGTCGCCGACAGGCCGTTTGCAGACTTTGCACAGAGTTCGAACAAGCCGCTGCGCAACAATAATGTTGATAGCGTAGGCGATGAGGAACGGTTCGATTCCCATTTTGTACAAACGTGCAATTGCGCTTGGCGCGTCGTTCGTGTGCAATGTAGAAAAGACCAAGTGTCCGGTATTTGCGAGCTTGATAGCCGTTTCAGCAGTAACCTTGTCGCGCATTTCGCCCACCAGCACGATGTCGGGATCATGACGAAGAATTCCGCGGATGGACTGTTCAAACGACATCTTCGGGCTAATTTTTAATTGTCTGGCTCCTTTGATGATATATTCTACCGGTTCTTCAATCGTCAGCACGTTCACCGTCGGATTGATGACTTGATACAATGCAGCGATAAGCGTTGTAGATTTTCCGGAACCTGTCGGTCCTGTAAGAATCACGATTCCTTGCGGCTTTTCGATAGCCTTATAAAAAAATCCTCTTGCAGGTCCCTGCAGACCCAACTTGTTCAGATCGGTGATCACTTTCCGGTCATCCAGCACGCGGATCACAACACTTTCAAATTTATGTTTGAACTCGGTCGTTACGATAGGCATGATAGAAACACGGAACCTAAGCTGATGCCCGTCTATCACGCGCTGGATAAAACCGTCCTGCGACATTTCACGTTCGAACCGGTCAACACCCTTCGTCCTGTCCTTCACAACAGCAAGCACGGCTTCAGGCATCGTATTTTCCTGACAATGCCATAACTGCAAATCGCCGTCCACACGAAAATAGAAATTTGTTTTATTGCCTTCAGCAGGAACAATGTGAATATCGCTCACATCACGGCGCACCGCCTCCACAATAGCGCCTTCAATGAGATTCGCAAGCGCGCTTTTGTTAATTTCCGCCTCGAGCGCCTCCTCGTCAACACCGGCATCTTCGCTTTCGGCTTCAACGCTAATCTGCGTATCTTCAAGAAGCTTCAGAAATTCATTCTGCGGAGGAATCACTTGTTCGAGAAGGTTCTGCAGGTCTTTCAACCGGACGTATGTCACTTCATATTTTTTGACATTGAAGTTACGCACAATGTTGGGAATAGCGCGATCGGTAGGATCAGCCGAGACAACAATCAATTTATCCGGTTGCTTTTCGTCAAATTTCAACGGAAGCATCTTTGACTGAATAAGCATATCACGCGCCGCTTCCGGCAGAGCGTCCACCATCTTACGGATGAATTCCGTTCTCCCGGCATCAACGCGCTCATCAGCAAGATAAATTTCCCGAAAGGCGTACAGATTGGCAACTTCGCGAAACACCGCGTCATGATCGGCATTGAATTCTCCAACCAAAATTTGTCCGAGGTTACGTCTCTCTTTTTTATTCGCTTCCGATTCTTTAACTCTGAGCGACTTCTCAAGAGTCTCGTAATCAATAATTCCTTTTTTCAGGAGGGTATAGCCGATCTTATCAGTAATATCAACATCGGGCATGAAGAATTACTCCTTTCGTCTCATCGTCATTACAACATCGAATGAATGAACGTCTGAAGATGGAACACTATCCACCCGCCGCCCGGGGTTTTCGGTTTAATGGTTGCAGTTTCGGACGACACAAGCGTCAATGCCGTCAGCACAATCATAATGATCATGGAAATTGCAAGCTGAATCATGTCAATCGCATTTTTCATGCGGTAACCGGTCTCCTTCTCATAATAATCCGCTAACTGCATGGCGGTGTTCTTTACCGTGCCGGTCTCAGCACCGGAATGAAAACGAGAAATCGCGGTTTTCGTAAACACGCCGCTCGCTTCGAATGCTTCGGTAATACCCATTCCTTTTTCCACCATCAAAGGCAGCGCAACATTTTTAATCTGATACTCCATGTACTTATTGCCGCATGCTTCCGCCGCCAAGCGGATGACCTCAATGTTTTCGCCTGAGCCGGAGTACAATGAATAAAACACGCGGCAGAAAATTTCAATACTTGTTTTGTGCAGCAAGTTCCCCATAACAGGGAGCTTCCAAATGTTTTTATCCAACATGAAGCGCCCCTTTTCCGTTGTGATAAACCGGAGAAATACCACAAGCGGAATTACAACTGCCAGTACCAGCCAGAGAATGTTGCCGGTAATAAAATCCGAAAGCTTCAGCGTTGCTTTCGTCATCGGCGGCAGATCAATTTTGAATTTCGTGAACAGCTTTGCCGTGGTCGGAAAGATGTACGCAACGTAATACATCACTGCGATGAAAAGAATGATCAGCGTAACCACCGGCATGATGAGAGCGCTCTTCAAATTCTTTTTAAACTCAGCGGTGCGTTCGAGAAATTTTGCCGTGCTTTCATAAATATCAGCCATGTTTCCGCTTTTCGAGGCAAGCCCCAGCATGTGCGCGGCAAATTTTCCTAATTCTTTTTCATGCTTGATGAATGTTTTTTCGCTGTCTTTCCCCTGCTTCAATTCCTGATTGATATCGCGGAGACATTCGCGCAATGTTTTGTTTTGAACGTCATTGATAAGCAGCGCCATCATCTCATTGAACGGAAGTTTCTGTTTGATCAAATCCGCGCTTACGCGTACGTACGAAACGACCTCCGTTTGCGGTACTTTGCCGATCGAATCGAATAATTTCTTCCGAACATAGACAACCTTGTACCCCATTTTGGTGAGAGCATCAACAACCTCCTCCTTGGAAAAAGCTTTTTGCTCTCCGTCAATCGGCTTTTTTTCCCCCTCCTTTTTTACACGATAAAGAAAACCGCTGCGTGCCCGGACAGCGGTAAGCTTGAATTTCCGGTCGCGTGCCATTTCCTGGGCACGCTCCTTTGCCCGTTTCATATTGTCGGCATTAATAACTCCCTGAACAGCTTTGCCGCTGAGGGACAGGCCTTCGATCCGAAATTCTGCCATAGCACCTTGTAGTTATAATGGAAGCACGCTGTACGTACCACGCAAAAAGCGTGGATGGAAAAATGGAAAGAAAAACTCCGTTCCTT
>JAGWND010000144.1 GCA_028873075.1 Bacteroidota bacterium | reverse complement strand
TCTTCCATGTTGTGATATTGTAAAACTATGGTCATTTGCATTGTAGAGGAGTTCGAAATCTGCGCCATTCTCGTCTGGGTATCCTATGTGCAGGTGAACATAGTCATCGTACACCCTTAAATAATAATCCCCCTCAGAAATATGCGCCCACGATGGATTTGTAGTATTGCTATCGTCAACATCACAACGAAAGTTTGGATTGTCAGAAGAGGAATTACAGGACCGAAATATGGAAAGGAACCCATAATCAACATCGTTCTGGTAGTAGAGTTTAATTGGAGCTCCTGTAATCAGCGTTGTTCCGTTCGACGTTACTTTCATGCCAAATTCCCAAGTTTCTGCAACCCCTTGGTTGTAACATTCAACAAGGAGTAGCATAACAAAAATTAGATTTTGAATTATCTTTTTCATTGTACTTTTCTCCTTTCCGTTTGTTTTATTGAAGCGTTGTTATGGGTTTTTCACCGTCGCCCCATTGTTATGATAGCTTTCGAATTGAGATCCCCGCTTGAAAGATTGCCGCCGACAGCAACAACAAGATTTCCCTTCACTGCAACACTTGTGAAGGCACCGTTTGAGAGCGCTGTCTGCACTCTCAAGGATTTCCATGATTCTCCGTTCCAATGCAAAAATTCTCCGAACGCACCCGCGATAAAGACATCATTAGTTCCATTGCCTCTCACGCTCGTCGTGTAGTATGTCGTGATTTGCTGCACACTGTTTGCCCATAAACTATCTGAAAGCATGTTCTTCTCATAAATACCATCACCTATAACGTAATAGTGTTTCTCTGGCACGAACCATACTGCAAAAAGATCATAAGCAATTGGAGCGTCGGAAATCTTAGTGACCGTTTCACCTCTGATGCTGAGGATCGCACGGTCAAAGCTTACAGCAGGTTCGCCTGCCGCTGCGAGTATTTCCTCCTCTCCTGTCGCTGGGTTCATCATTCCCCAGATATCTTGTATGTCCAAACTCGTTCCGCTTGATAGCTTCGTCCACGTACCTGCGGAGTAGTGAACAATTGTGCCTCCATTGCCTACGATGTAAATATTCTGAAGATTAATCGCGAAGATTTTGTTTATTGCCCCGCTCAACAAAGAATTCATCCCGCAATCCATCTCAGCACTTGTTCCGTCAAAACTGACAATGCTTCCACCGTTTGTTACAAGAATATTGCTACTTGAAAATGCCCAAACCGCTTGAAGCGATGGGTATGTCACGGCGCTACAAGAACCGATAAACGGAATTTTTTTCAGCTCCCACCGCTGTCCATCCCACCTTGCCGCGTTGAAAAAACCGCTGTCTGTGTAAATTCCTCCAACAGCCCAAATCTCACTATCGCTCACAATTGCAACATCCTTAAAATAGCTCGAGCCGCCATTGCCGCCGAAAACATATGGGACGAACGAAAAATTATGTGAGGTAGTGTCTGGTCCGTTATCCGGAGGGATAATATTGTCTTTATTCTTCCGGCAGTCGGTGCCGGAGAAGAGAAGAAGAAAAAGGAGTGTTGTGAGAAGCCCGCCGCGGCGGGCTAAATTGGAACCGCCATACTTTAGCAGCTTCAAAAGATGTCCTGCCTCGACGGCAGGCGGGCGCGGGACTATACTATACAACTTATCAACAGCCACTTAAACCTCCCTGAAAAAGTTCAAATCGTCTGGGGGATTAACCAACCCGGTTTTTAGAGAGAGATATTCGCAGTGCGAACAAGTGGAGCATAGGATTTTCTTACTTCTTTGTCAAGTATTTTTCGAATATTTGTTTCAGCGGGCTTGATAAAATGCAAACTCTCGTGGGCGCCTTCACCCCGTATTCCTCAATCCCGCCGCAATGCCGTTAATGCTGAGGAAGATCGTTTCTTCCAGTTTGTGCATCTCTGCTTCGGAAAATGAATCGCTTCTCAGCCGCTTCAGCAATTCCACCTGAATGTAGCTCATCGGGTCAACGTACGGGTTGCGGAGCTGAATGGAGCGCTGGAGCATCTCGTTGTTGTCGAGAATTTCTTTCTGACTCGTGACGAGAAGAACAATTGCTTTTGTCTCCTCGTACTGCCGCTTCAGTTCGTCAAAGATTCTGTTGCTATTTTCCATTTCCCATTCGCGTTTCTCGGCGTCCCGCGTTTTTTGCGGGATTCCATTTTCCACCAGCGCCGCGTATTCCTGAGCAATGCCGAAATCTCCTTTTGCGGCGATCATCTGCACATTATCAATGAGCGATCGGAAGGATTGCCAGTGCTGATACATTTGATGAACAAGCTTCAATCGCTGTACGTTGAGTTGTCGCGAGCCGCGTCGCGACTCTTCATAAAGAAATTCGGAAAGTCCGGCACCGACGCCTAACCAGCCGGGAAGAACGTGGCGGCTCTGCATCCAGCCGAACGTCCACGGGATGGCGCGCAAATCCTCAATGCGCTCCGATTCGATCCGCTTTGCCGGACGGGAGCCGATCTGCATTTTCGAAATTTCTTTGATCGGTGTTGCCTGGAAAAAATATTCAGGGAATTTTTCATCATCGTACACAATTGCACGGTACGCTTTGTAACTGAGGCGGGAAATTTCTTCCATCGCCCCGAACCATTTTTTCTGGTGCTTTGCAAGAAACGGATTATGCCACGTCTCCGGGATATTTGCGAGAAGCATTGCCGACGTCGTCAGCTCGAGTGTGCGCTGTGCGATATCCGGATGCCCGTACTTCAGCGAAATAACTTCCCCTTGTTCGGTGATCTTGATCTTCCCGTTCAGCGCGTATGACGGCTGGGAAAGAATCGCATCGAATTCTGGTCCGCCGCCGCGACCGACCGAGCCGCCGCGTCCGTGAAAGAACATCCAGTCAACGCCTGCATGCAGCGATGTTTTCGCCAGCGCGCGTTGGGTTTTGTAGAGCGACCAGTGCGAGCTGAGAATGCCTCCATCCTTTGCGCTGTCGGAATAGCCGATCATGATTTCCTGCTTCTTTTCCCGCTTCTCAATGTGCCGGCGATACGCTTCGTTGGCGTAGAGCTGTTCCATCACTGCTGTTGCAGAATCGAGATCTTTTTGGGTCTCGAACAGCGGTACAATATCCACCGCGCCGAACACGCCGGTGCATTTCATCAGGTACAGAACGTCGAGCACGTCGTTCATCGCCTCCGTCATGCTGATGATGTACGAGCGAACGGCGTGCCTATCAATTTCCGTTTGCGCACGTTTAATTTTCCGGAAAACCGCAATCGTCTCTGCACTCACCGGCGAGAGCTTGTTCTCGTCAAACGAAGGAATGCCCCGCTTCAGAATCTCTTCTGTCAGCCATTCTGTGCGTTGCGGCGGCGAAAAGTCGGCGCAGCGAATTCCGTTTAGTGCAGCGAGTTCATTCACTGTCTGTCTGTGAACATCGCGATGCTGGCGGATATCGAGCGAAGCAAGATGGAAGCCAAACGTTTCGACGTTGCGGATCAAGTCCTTCAGCAAACCGTCTGCCTGCAATTCCCCTTTGTTCGCGCGCAAACTGCGGTCAATGATTTTCAGATCGTCGAGCAACTCCTGCAGCGATTGATACATGAGGTGCGCTTCCACGCCGCTTCCTTCCAAAAAAGCAAGGCGGTATGACAACTTCCGATAAATGAATGATGCTTTCACGCGGTACGCTTCATCGTGATTGCGCACCTGCGCCGGCTTTTCCAATAT
This sequence comes from Bacteroidota bacterium, assembly GCA_028873075.1. Classification (GTDB taxonomy): domain Bacteria; phylum Bacteroidota; class Ignavibacteria; order UBA10030; family UBA8401; genus JAJYOI01. The sequence goes on along the minus strand of JAGWND010000144.1, from coordinate 5,308 downwards.
CGCCTCGTCGCGGCGGATGGATTCTTCCAATTCTTTGCTCACGCCGATAATCTTCGACGATTCACTCTGTTCAACGTACAACTCATCAACCGACTGGAGATACATCTCGAGAATCGTTTTGCTCTGGCGCTGCAATGCCTGCCACGTAATGTCGGCAGTGACGAACGGATTTCCGTCGCGGTCGCCGCCGATCCACGAGCCGAATGAGAGAAACGAAGGAATCGGCATACGCCATTCGGGATACGCGGAGCGGGCGGCTCGTTCAAGCTCGCGGTAAAATATCGGAACGGTCGAATAGAGAACGGTGCGAAAATAATAGAGCCCGTTGTATACTTCATCCAGCACCGAAATATTATACGAGCGCGTTTCCTCGCTTTGCCACAGGCTCGTAATGTGCCGCTTGATGATTTGCTCGAGCTTTGTCCGTTCTTCCGCAGTGATAACTTCGCGGTCGAATTTTTCCAGCGCATGCCAGATGCGTGAATGCTTTTCGAGAATTGTGCGGCGCGCCGCTTCGGTCGGATGCGCAGTAAAAACCGGAATGATGACAAGCTTCGACAAAAGTGCGGCGATGTCATCTTCGGGAACTCGGAGTTCCCTCAGACGTTCGAATGTGTGTTGAAGCGAGCCGTGATATGCTTCCTTCGGATGGTGTAATTTGTGTGCTCTTTGACGCTGAATACGGTAATGCTGTTCTGCAGTATTGACAAGCTGAAAATAAATCGCAAACGCGCGGATGATCTTTGCCATTGTCGCAGGCGGCATCTCCTTGATTTTTTGCAGAAGCAGTCTCCGCTCTTTTTCGGACGAGCGCCGGCGCAGTTGCTTCGTCGTGTGGCGGATCCACTCTTCAAGGTCAAGCAGTTCTTTTCCTTCCTGCTCAACAATCACTTCACCGAGGAGATTGCCGAGCAAGCGGACGTTGTCACGAAGCGGTTTGTATTTATCCTTTGATGACGGCATAAAGCATTAAAAAAGCTCAGGAGATTTATTGAACCTGAGCTTTTTGTAGTTCGGATTTCCAATTCGACCGGGCGGGATGGAATCCCGTCCGGGATTTTTAGTGCACGTTAATTGAAAAACTCCCGCGGATTTGTGATAACGCCTTTCAGCGCCGACGCTGCAACCGTGTACGGCGAAGCGAGGTACACCTGCGATTTTTTCGATCCCATTCTTCCGGGAAAATTTCTGTTCGTCGAAGAAATACATACCTCGACACCGTTCAACCTGCCGAACGTGTCCGAGGGACCGCCGAGGCACGCGGCGCACGATGCGTCGCCGATGCGGCAGCCGGCTTCTTCAAGAATCTGCCAGACGGTTTTATCTTTCACTTTCGTTTCTTTCATCCGGCGCGAAACTTCCGTTGTCGCAGGAACGACGAACGTGTCTATTTTCACTTTCTCGCCGTACATTGTCTTCGCCGCGGCAACAAAGTCGCTGATCTTTCCACCTGTGCACGAGCCGATATATGCGCGGTCAAGTTTTGTTCCTGCAACTTCGCTCACCTTTGCTTTATTGTCCGGTGAATGCGGCTTCGCAACCAGCGGCTCGATTTCCTTCACGTTGAAATGATGCACGCTGTGAAATTTCGCATCGGCATCGTTGTAGAAGCATTCGAACTCGACATTCGTTCGTGCGCGGACATAATCCATCGTTGTTTGGTCGGCGGCGCACACGCCGTTCTTTCCGCCCGCTTCGATCACCATGTTGCAGAGCGTCATGCGATCTTCCATTGTCATTTTGTCAACTGCGTTCCCGCTGAATTCCATTGTGCGGTACGTCGCCCCGTCAACGCCGATCTCGCCGATAGCGGCAAGGATCAGGTCCTTCGCCATCAGGTATTCCGGCAGGTCGCCTTCGAAAACAAATTTCATCGTTTCCGGAACTTTCACCCACAATTTTCCGGTGCCGAGAATGAACGCCGCATCGGTGTTGCCGATGCCGGTTGCAAATTCTCCGAACGCGCCTGCCGTGCAGGTGTGCGAATCGGTTCCGAACAACGCTTCGCCCGGCCGTGTGAACCCTTCTTCCGGCAGTGCAATGTGGCAAACGCCCTTGTACCTCGGTGTGTGAACATCGTAAAAATTCGGAATCTCCTGTTCCTTCACAAAGTCGCGAAGGATGTCAACATTCCTGTGCGCGTGAACATCCGCAGTGAAAATATAATGGTCGGGAATAACGACAACTTTGTTCCTGTCCCACACTTTCGCATCTTTCCCGAACTCGCGCCTGAAAATTGCGAACGTTCCCGGTCCGCACACGTCGTGCGTCATCAGCACATCTACAGCCACCCAAACATTGTCGCCGGGCTTTGCTTCTTTCTTTCCTGCATGCTTCGCAAGAATTTTTTCCGTGATCGTCATTTCCATAATTTTTCTCAGTGAACAGTGAGCAATTATCAGTTTGAAACATCTGAAAAACTCTCGAGTTGGTCGTGGTGAGCCCCGCCTTGCGGGATAAACTCCGTCGAACCGTGATGTTGTTCCAATGTTCGCACTTCGACTACGCTCGGTGCGACAGAGCGTTATTTAAAGATAGTTTTTCAGATGTCTCAGTTTTCCAATTTCGCTCTCTGCTCTCGACTCCTGTTTTGTTTATTGTTATCTGTTACCTGTCATACTGCCGCCGATTCTTTTTGCAGTTCCGTGAGCTGCTGTTCTTTTCTGTGCCGTGCCCCGACTGCGTGATTAATCGCATTGAGATACGCTTTCACGCTTCCGGTGATGACATCGGTGCTTGCCGAGCGTCCGTTAAAAACGTACCCGTCAATCGCAATTTTCACGAACACTTCGCCGATCGCATCGTGTCCCCACGACACCGACTTGATCGAATAATCGAGTAACTGCCCGCTGATACCGGTAATGCGCTCGATGGCGCGGTATGCCGCATCAACCGGGCCGTCGCCGGTCGCGGAATCCTGCAGCACTTCGCCGCTGCGCTTCAAGCTCACCGTTGCGGTCGGCACAACATTCAACCCGCTTGTTACCTGAAGATTTTCAAGAGCATATGCCGGCTCACCGGCTGAAACTTCATCCTGAAGAATCGCAATAAGATCATCATCGAATACCTGTTTTTTCTCGTCGGCGACTTTTGTGAAGATGCGGTACGCGCGATCAAGTTCTTCGCCGCTCAACGTGTAGCCGAGTTCTTCATACCGCTGTTTCAGTGCGTGCCTGCCGGAATGCTTGCCGAGCACGAGCGTGCTGTGTTTGATGCCGACACTCTGCGGTGTCATAATTTCATACGTCAGCGAATGCTTCAACATGCCGTCCTGATGAATACCGGCTTCGTGCGCGAAGGCATTCTCACCGACGATCGCTTTGTTGCGCTGCACGTGCATGCCTGTTAATGTACTCAACAATCTGCTTGAACGGTAAATTTCTTCCGTGTTGATCGCGGTGTTCACTCCCAGTTTTTCCTGCCGGGTGCGGATCGCCATTACAATTTCTTCAAGCGATGCGTTCCCCGCCCGCTCGCCGATGCCGTTTACCGTGCATTCGATTTGCCGCGCACCGCTCGACACGCCGGCAAGAGAATTCGCCACAGCAAGACCGAGATCGTTGTGGCAGTGAACGCTCACGATTGCCTTTGAAATGTTCGGAACACGTTCAACAATCGTGCGAATCATCGTTCCGTATTCTCCGGGCACAGCATAGCCGACTGTATCGGGAATATTCACGACTGTCGCGCCCTCTGCAATGACAGCTCCGAGAATTTTGCAGACGTACTCGATATCGCTGCGCGAAGCGTCTTCACAGGAAAATTCAACATCGTCGCACAACGATTTGGCGAGGCGCACCGCATTCACCGCATCATCAAAGACTTGCTCGCGGCTTTTGTGGAGCTTGTGCTTCAGATGAATATCCGACGTAGCAATGAATGTGTGAATGCGCGGCTTCGCAGCATACTTCAGCGCTTCCCATGCGCGGTCAATATCCCCTTTCGTCGCGCGGCTCAATCCGGCAACGGAACAGTTGCGGATTTGCTTCGCCACTTCCTTCACCGATTCAAAGTCTCCTTCAGAAGCGATCGGAAAGCCCGCTTCGATCACATCAACCTGAAGCCGTTCAAGCTGCCGCGCCATGCGAATTTTCTCGTCGAAATTCATGCTGCAGCCCGGCGACTGCTCGCCGTCGCGCAGCGTCGTGTCGAAAATGTAAATTTTGTTGCTCATAGTGCCTCACAAAAAGTTCAAGAAGCATGCAGTATCGCACGCATGCAAAACGGATTCCCGCCTTCGCGGGAGCGACAATCCTCCGGCTTGATTGTTAAAATAGTCGCGTCACATAACTTCAGCGATCAATCTTTTTCTGTTTACTGAATACTGAATTCTCAAAGATGTTTTTCTTCTAACGGTAAGTATTTTTTCACATCATCCATCAACTTTCTGAACTGCTCGGGACGCAGCGACTGCGCGCCGTCGGAATATGCTTCCTCCGGTTTCGGATGAACTTCGATGATCAATCCGTCCGCGCCGATCGCGACCGCCGCTTTTGAAACCGGCGGAATGAGACTCCGAACGCCTGTGCCGTGACTCGGGTCCACAATCACCGGAAGATGGCTGAGTTCCTTCAATGCCGGCACAGCAGAAAGATCGCACGTGTTGCGCGTGTAATCTTCGAACGTCCGGATGCCGCGTTCGCACAACATGACATCGTAATTTCCCTGCGACATAATGTATTCCGCCGACATCAGTAATTCTTTCAGCGTGCTCGACATCCCGCGTTTCAACAGCACTGGTTTACGGACGCGTCCGACTTCTTTCAGCAGTGCGAAGTTCTGCATGTTGCGCGCGCCAATCTGAAGAACGTCAGCGTACTGTGCCACCAGCGAAACATCCGTCGGTGTGATGACTTCTGTAACGAATGGAAGTCCTGTTTTCTCACGCGCTTCGGCAAGCAGCTTCAATCCTTCTTCTTCCAGCCCTTGAAAACTGTACGGCGACGTGCGCGGCTTGAACGCGCCGCCGCGGAGAATCTGTGCGCCGGCACTCTTCACAATTTCCGCCGTCGAAATAATCTGCTCGCGCGTCTCGACTGAACAAGGTCCTGCCATCACGACGAACTGATTGTTGCCGATGGACAGATCGCCGACGTTGACGACGCTTTTTTCCTTCTTCCATTCTTTGCTTGCGAGCTTGAACGGCTTGAGAATCGGCATCACCGATTCGACGCCATCTGCCGATTCGAGCGCCTGCAACTGGGACTTCTCGCGTTCGTCGCCAACGCAGCCGATAACGGTGCGCTCCGTTCCGACAATCGGGTGCGGCTGGAAACCGAGCTCTCTTACTTTCGATAGAACGTGATCA
>JAGWND010000143.1 GCA_028873075.1 Bacteroidota bacterium | reverse complement strand
ATAAAGAAACGGTGTTGCATTCGGTTCGTAAGACGGGAAAAGTTTTAATTGCACACGAAGATACGCGCACCGGCGGATTTGGCGCTGAAATTGCCTCCATAATTGCCGAGGAGTGCTTTCAATCGCTCGACGCTCCGGTGGCTCGCGTTGCGGCACTCGATACACCTGTTCCGTATGCTCCTGCTCTTGAAAGTGCAATGCTGCCGCAGGAGAGCACTATCACTGCTGCACTGAAGAAGCTGGCAGAGTTTTGACGCTATGGCTGTAGCAGTGAGGAAAAAATCGGTCGGTATATCTTTTTCGCAACCAAGAAAGAAAGCTAATGGATTGTTGTTGCGAATTGCACCTTCAAAAGAAAAATATCTTCGCCTCTATTATTATATGCGCCTGACGCGCGAGTTCGAAAAAACAATTTTGAAATTGTATCGCCAGGGAAAAATTGTCGGCGGGGCGTACACCGGCAACGGCAACGAGGCAACGTCAGTCGGCAGTGCGTTTTGTTTGAAGAAGGAAGATTATCTTTTTCCTATGCACCGCGACTTGGGTGCGCATTTCGTGAAAGGACAATCCGTCCGCAACTTGATGTTACAGCATCTCGGACGCGGGAACAGCTTGACGTGCGGGCGGGACGGTACCGGACATTATGCGGATCCGTCGCTCAGAATTTACGGCAACATCAGTCACCTCGCAGCGATGATTCCTGTTGCAACCGGTGTTGCACTTGCAAGCAAACTGCGGAAAGAGAAATCTGTGGTGATGACGTACATCGGCGACGGCGGGAGCAATGTCGGTGATTTTCACGAGTCGCTTGCAATGGCTTCCGTGATGAAATTGCCGCTGGTGTTGATCATCGAAAATAATCAGTATGCTTATTCAACGCCGATTGCAAAACAATTTATTGCTGAACGTTTGTCGGATCGTGCTGTCGGATATGGAATTCCCGGCTTTACCATTGACGGAACAAATGTTGATGAAGTTTATCAAGTATGCAGCGAAGCCGTTGATCGCGCGCGAAGAGGCGAAGGACCGGCATTGATTGAATCGGTAACGATGCGCATGCACGGGCATTCGGCACACGACGGCGCAGAGTATGTTCCGAAAAAATTGCTCGAAGAATGGAAGGAAAACGATCCGGTTGCAAACATTGAAACGCTTCTTCTCAGTAAAAAGATTTTAACGCCGGGGCTCAAGTTGGAATACGAGAGGAAAATTGCCGATGAGTTAGATGATGCAGCTCAGTTTGCGCTTGAAAGCCCGTATCCGCCGGCGGAGGAAGCAGCGGAAGGAGTATTTGCCGTGTAAGACAGTGTAAAGCACAAAGTGTCTTTCTCGGTCTAAACTCGGGACTTGCCGCCTTGAACTTTGAGCCCGGAAATAAAATCGTCAATCGGAAATCGTAATTCGTCAATGTTCAATATTCAATTCTCAATGAGCGACAATCTTTAATCTAAGGTTTTTGACGTGGCATTTTTAACGTACATCGAAGCGATCAGCAAAGGCATGTGGGAAGAAATGGAGCGCGATTCGTCCGTGTTTCTTCTCGGCGAAGACATCGGCGAATTCGGCGGCGCGTTCAAAGCAACACAAGGTTTTTTGCAGCACTTCGGAGAAGACCGGGTCATTGATACGGTTCTTGCCGAGTCGGCAATTCTCGGAGCATCGGTCGGGGCGGCACTTGCTGGAATGAAGCCGGTCGCGGAAATGCAATTTTCAGATTTTGTTACGTGCGGATTCAATCAGCTTGTCAACAACGCAGCAACGACGCATTATCGCTGGAACATTCCTGTGCCGATGGTTGTGCGCTTGCCGTCAGGCGCCGGAATTCACGGCGGGCCGTTTCACTCGCGAAATCCCGAGGCGTGGTTCTTTCATCAGCCGGGATTGAAAATTGTTGTGCCGTCAACACCGTACGATGCGAAGGGATTGATCAAAGCGGCAATCCGCGATCCGAATCCCGTGTTATATTTTGAACACAAGCGATTGTATCGTCACGTGAAAGGCGAAGTGCCGGATGACGATTACGTCGTTGAAATCGGTAAAGCCGATGTGAAGCGCGAAGGGACGGATATTTCAGTGATCACGTACGGCGGCACAACGCATCAAACGCTCGAGGCTGCCGAATTGCTGCGGCAAGAGAACGATATGAGCGTTGAAGTTCTTGACCTGCGGAGTTTGGTACCGCTTGACAAAGATGCGATACTTTCTTCGGTTCGGAAGACCGGGAAGGTGCTGATCGTGCATGAAGATAATCTTACGGGCGGAATCGGCGCAGAAGTTGCGGCGTTGATCGCTGAGTTCGCGTTTCAGAATCTCGATGCACCGATCAAACGCTTGGCTGCGCTTGATACGCCGACACCGTACAGCCCGACGTCGGAAGAATTTTTTCTTCCGAACAAAGAAAAAATTGTAAACGCATTGAAAGAGTTAGCCAGGTATTAGGATTTATGGAATTTCATTATTCCAACATTCCATCATTCCTTCTTTCTAAAAAACTGTTACATAGATTCGTTTAAAAATTTTTTGGTGAGAAATAGCTATGGCACTTGTTGATGTTATCATGCCGCAAATGGGAGAAAGCATCGCGGAGGGGACGATTACCAAGTGGTACAAGAAAGTCGGTGAGAAGATTGGGAAGGACGAAACGCTTCTCGAGATCAGCACGGACAAAGTTGACTCCGAAATTCCGTCGCCTGCTGCCGGCGTTGTTGCGGAATTACTTTTTCCGGAAAACGAAACCGTCAATGTTCATACGGTGATCGCGCGAATTCAAACTGACGCAAACGCGACGGTCGCACCCGCGGCGCGAGTTTCCGAACCTCAAACTTCAAACCTCAAACCTGAACCAGTACGTGCGAAACCAGAGACCGTTGTAGAGACGCGTGCCGTTGACAAAGAAGATGTTTCTGCCGGACGCTTTTATTCTCCGCTCGTGCTGAACATTGCGCGCACAGAAAATGTTGCTATGAGTGAGTTGGAGCGCATTCCCGGCACCGGTGGGAACGGACGCGTAACGAAGAATGATATTCTGCGTTACGTTCAAAGCAAAAAGGGAACATCGCAGCCTACGTATCAACCGGTTTCGGCGACGGTACCTCAAGCGCTGGTTCCAAAGCCGACCGTGCCTTCGGCGGGAGTGGAGATTATCAAGATGGATACCATGCGCAAGGCGATTGCCGAGCACATGGTGCGAAGCGTTCACACGTCTGCGCATGTGAGTTCGGTAACGGAAGCCGATGTGTCGAGGATTGTTGCGTACCGCGAACGGCACCAGGCGAGTTTTCAGCAGCGGGAAGGATTCAAGCTTACCTACACGCCGTTTTTTGTCGAAGCCGTTGTAAGAGCGCTGAAAGATTATTCGTGGCTGAATTCGTCCGTTGAAGGCGATGCCATTATTGTGCGAAAAGAGATCAACATTGGCGTTGCGGTTGCACTTGAAAACGGATTGATCGTGCCTGTGGTGAAACACGCAGACAGCAAAAATCTTGTCGGACTTGCGCGTGCCGTGAACGATCTTTCGAACCGGGCGCGGATGAAAAAACTGTCGCCGGATGAAGTGCAGGGAGGTACGTTCACAATTACCAATCCGGGGATTTTCGGGAACTTGTACGGCGCGCCGATCATCAATCAGCCGCAAGTGGCAATTCTCGGTGTCGGCGCAATCAAGAAACGTCCGGTGGTGATTGACAGGGACGATGCAATTGCGATTCGTTCCATGGTGTACATCTCGATGTCGTACGATCACCGCATCATTGACGGCGCGCTCGGCGGAATGTTTTTGCAGCGCGTTGTTGAGTATTTGGAAAACTTTGATACGAATCAAGCTCTTTAATAATGGAATTCATCATTCAAGAAATACCTGTTATCGAAAAACCTTCCGAAGGTTCCAAACCTTCGGAAGGTTTCATTCATCCCCGCAAGCCCGAATGGTTGAAAGCACGCGTACCGGGGGGCGAGAATTATTCTCGCCTGAAAAATCTCATTGATCAGCGCAAGCTCCACACCGTTTGTGAAGAAGCGCGCTGCCCGAATATGGGTGAATGCTGGAATGCGGGAACGGCGACGTTCATGATTTTGGGAGATGTGTGTACGCGAAGCTGCGGATTCTGTGCCGTGAAGACCGGACGCCCTCAATTCTTAGACAAGGATGAACCGCGCCGTGTGGGAGAAGCTGTTGCAGCGATGAATCTGCGTCATGCGGTCATTACATCAGTCAACCGCGATGAATTGTTTGACGGCGGCGCACAAATTTTTGCCCGCACAATTTTTGAAATCCGCAAGCGTGTGCCGAATTGCCGTGTTGAAGTGCTGATTCCCGATTTTCAGGGAAGCGAATTTGCGCTGAACATTGTGCTCGATGCACAGCCGGACATTCTCAATCATAACACGGAAACCGTGCCGCGCTTGTATCGCGCAGTACGCCCGCAGGCACATTACAACCGCTCGCTCGAGCTTCTTGACCGCGCAAAGAGGCGCGGTTTTCTCACAAAGTCGGGATTGATGCTCGGGCTTGGTGAAACGGCGGAGGAAGTTCTCGATACAATGAGCGATCTTCGCGCTGTCGAGTGCGATATTCTTACGCTCGGTCAATATTTACAGCCCACGAAGGAACACCTCCCTGTTCAGCGCTATGTTCATCCGGATGCATTCAGAATGTTGAAGGAGCGCGGATTGGGAATGGGGTTCCGGTATGTTGAATCGGGTCCGCTCGTGCGGAGCTCGTATCACGCGGCGGAGCAGGTGTAAGAAAAATTAGGAATGACAAATTTAATTGCTTAGTGACTTTGTGGCTGAGTAAAGCAGGCGAGTAAAGGAGAAGTAATGGCAACTGTATTGTCAATGAAAGAAAAAACAAAAGAAGCAAGAAAACCGCGTTGGAGCGATCTGGGCCTCTCCTCCGCGCGGCTTGTAGATTTTTACAAACGCATGTTGCTCATTCGCCGGTTCGAGGAACGCGCCGCGCAAGAGTACGGGAAAAGTAAAATCGGCGGTTTCTGTCACCTCTACATCGGGCAGGAGGCGGTTGGTGTCGGTGCGATTGAAGCGCTGCGCGAAGATGATTACATTTTCTCCGCGTACCGTGACCACGGACATGCACTTGCGCGAGGAATGGATCCGAAGGGAATTATGGCGGAGCTGTTCGGGAAGGTTACCGGCTGCTCGAAAGGCATGGGCGGCTCGATGCATATGTTCGACGCTTCGAAAAACTTCATGGGCGGGTACGGCATCGTCGGCGGGCATGTTCCGCTGGCTGCAGGGACTGCATTCGGAACAAAATATCTTGGTAAGGATTCTGTGACGCTCTGCTTCTTCGGTGAAGCGGCAGCGAACCAGGGTGTTTTCCACGAGACATTGAACCTTGCCGCGCTCTGGAAGTTGCCGGTCGTATTCGTTTGTGAAAACAATCGTTACGGTATGGGCACAGCGGTTGAACGCGCGCATGCGGTATGGGATATCTATCAAAAAGCCTCGGCATACGATATGGCACGCGGATGGTTCGACGGGATGGATGTGATCGAATCGTATCGCGCTGTGAAAGAAGCCGTTGACCGCGCACGAACATCGAGCGAGCCGACAATGCTTGAAGCGCGGACGTACCGCTTCCGCGGGCACTCGATGTCCGATCCGATTCACGGACATTACCGAACGAAAGAAGAGGTTGAGGAACAAAAGAAAAGCGATCCGATTCCGCGCTTCGCAGAAGAATTGCTCCGGGGAGGAATTCTGACACAGACGGCAGTTGATGATATGGAAGCAGAGATCAAAGCTGTTGTCAATGAGGCGGTAGAGTTTGCGGACCAAAGTCCGGAGCCGCCGGCAGAGTTCCTGCATGAAAATGTGTACGTCTAATTTACCACTAAGTTGTAAAAGAGGAAATGTATTTTATGGCAATGTTAGCATTTCGTGAAGCATTAAATCAGGCGATGACTGAAGAGATGGAGCGTGACCCCAACGTCTTTCTCATGGGCGAAGAAGTCGCACAATATCAAGGTGCGTATAAAGTCAGCCAAGGGATGCTGCAGAAATTCGGAGAGAAGCGTGTGATTGATACGCCGATCACTGAGGCGGGATTCGCCGGGCTCGGCATCGGCGCGGCGATGATCGGCTTGCGCCCGATTGTCGAGATGATGACATGGAATTTCGCTATTCTCGCGTTCGATCAACTCTTCAATAATGCGGCAAAAATCCGGTACATGTCCGGCGGGCAATTTAAGGTGCCGATTGTTGTGCGGGGACCATCCGGTGCAGCGCACGCGCTTGCTGCCCAACATTCACAGTCGCTCGAGGCAATGCTCGCGCATGTTCCCGGATTGATCGTTGTTGCGCCGTCAACTCCGGCGGATGGAAAAGGATTGCTGAAGTCGGCAGTTCGGGACGACAATCCGGTGATGTTCATGGAAAGCGAAATGATGTACGGGCAGAAAGGGGAAGTGCCCGATGGAGAGTATGTTCTTCCGCTCGGTGTCGGCGATGTGAAACGGGGAGGGAAAGATGTGACAATCATTGCCTGGTCGAAGATGATTCATGTGGCACTTGCTGCGGCTGAGCAATTAAAGAACGAAGGCATTGAAGCGGAAGTCGTTGACCCGCGAACGATTCATCCGTTGGATGAAACAGTCATTCTTGATTCAGTGAAGAAAACGAATCGCTGTGTCATTGTTGAAGAAGCGTGGCCCTTTGCCAGCGTAGGAAAAGAAATTGCGTCGCGCATTTACTCGCAAGCATTCGATTATTTGGATGCACCGATCGGGCACGTGAACGGTGCCGATGTGCCGATGCCGTATGCGCACAATCTTGAGAAGCTGATGTTGCCGAGCGTCCCGCGTGTGATTGATGCCGTGAAAGAAGTTTTGTACCGATAATTAAAAATGAATATTGAACATTGTGGATTGACCGTTTTCTTTTTGTCATAACAGGTAAATGTTCAATGCTCAATTCTCAACCAACAATGTTCAGCTTCTCATACAACTATTCCCAAAGGATTTTTCTGTATGGCGACAAGAATTGAAATGCCGAAGTTGAGCGACACCATGGAAGAGGGAATCATCCTCAAGTGGCTCAAAAAAGAAGGCGATGCAGTGAAGCAGGGCGAGATCATCGCAGAAGTTCAAACCGACAAAGCCGACATGGAGCTTGAAGCGTACGATTCCGGAATTCTTCGGAAGATATTTGTTCCCGAAGGAAGCGGTGCCGCTGTCGGAAAGCCGATTGCCATTATCGCGGGCGCCGGTGAGGATATTTCTGCATTGCTGACGGATAAACGTTCGACTGAGGCGGTGCAGCATCATGCGGAAGAAAAATCTTCTGCCCCGGTTGAAACTTCACTCTCTCAACGTTCTCCGGAGACGACTGTAAAACAGGTATCAAACGAAAACGGCGGCAGCCGCGTGAAAATCTCCCCGCTTGCAAAAAAAATTGCGCAGGAGAAGAATATCAACGTTTCCACTCTTGCCGGCAGCGGACCAATGGGACGCATCATCAAGCGCGATGTTGAAGAAGTGCTGTCGCACGGCGCGACGGCGTTTGTTCCGCGACACGCGGCGAACGTTTCAACGCAACAATTCCCCGTTTCAATGATGCGAAAAACAATTGCGAAACGTCTGGTCGAAAGCAAGACGACTGCGCCTCATTTTTATGTGACGAGTGAAGTTGATATGAAACGGGTCATCGAGTTTCGCTCTGCATTGAATGCAACTGGTGAAGTGAAGATCAGCTACAACGACATCATTGTGAAAGCGGCTGCATACGCGCTGCGCAAAAATCCGAACGTGAATGCTTCGTGGATGGGAGAGACAATTACTCAACATGGAGAAATTCGTATCGGCATTGCTGTTGCGCTTGACGATGGATTGATCACGCCAGTCATTCGCGATGTTGATGCGAAGGGTCTTGCACAAATTTCTGCCGAAGCGAAAGACCTTGCTTCGCGTGCCCACGAGAGGAAATTGAAGCCGGAAGAATATTCCGGCGGAACTTTCACTGTGAGCAATCTTGGAATGTTCGATGTCGAGAATTTTGCCGCCATCATCAATCCGCCGGAGGCGGGAATCCTTGCTGTCGGTTCAATCACCGAAGAGCCCGTTGTTGAAAACGGAGCAATCGTTATCGGCAATCGCATGAAAATGACGCTCTCGTGCGATCATCGCGTTATTGACGGCGCAGTCGGTGCTCAGTTTATGTCCGATCTGAAAAAAATTCTGGAGAACCCTGCTGTCCTGGCGTTGTAATTTTTTACGTTCATTTCTTGCATTTTTTTCAAAAAAAGTGTACCTTAATAAACTGTATAGTCACAAAAGGCGGGGCACAAATGGGATCAATTTTATCAACCCTTTGTGATTTTTCTCGAAGGGACTCCTTCGGATGGGGCGAATCAACTTTAGAAGATTCAGAATTATTGAAAAGTGGAGGTTGCAGTGTCTTTTGGTGAAAAGAACACGCGCTTTTTTAGAGAGAACGAAGTAGAACATAAATGGTTTTTGGTGGACGCGCAGGGAAAAACGTTAGGACGAGTTGCGTCGCAGGTTGCCCGCGTGTTGCGCGGAAAACATAAACCGACATTCACGCCGAATATTGACTGCGGCGACTTTGTCGTTGTCATCAATGCCGGAAAAGTGAAGCTCACCGGGAAACGTACCGAACGAAAAGAATATTTCCACTACACCGGTTATCCCGGGGGCATTGTGATCGAGCAATTTAAAGATTTGATGAAAACCAGACCCGACCGCGTTATAGAACACGCAGTGAAGGGTATGCTGCCGCATAACCGTCTCGGCAAAAGAATTGTAAAGAAACTGAAAGTGTACGCCGGTGCGGAGCACCCGCATGGTGCACAGAAGCCCGAAGTACTGACTGTGTAATTTTCTATTGTTAAAGGATTGAAATGCCTCAACATCATGTGAACAGCGTTGGACGCCGCAAAACTTCCGTCGCTCGGGTTTTTTTGAAGCCCGGCAGCGGAACGATAACCGTAAATCGCTCGCCGTTCGAAAAATATTTTCGTCAGGAGCTTCACCGTGCCGATATCAATAAGCCGTTTACCGTAACGGAAACGTTGAGCAAGTACGATGCCGACATAACCGTTCACGGCGGCGGAACAGCAGGACAAGCCGGTGCTGTGCGTTTGGGAATTGCGCGGGCGCTTGTCGAGCTGAATGAAGATTTTCGCACCGTGCTTC
>JAGWND010000142.1 GCA_028873075.1 Bacteroidota bacterium | reverse complement strand
GGACACATTCGCAAAGACATTGCGCGAATGAGAACCATACTCACCGAACGCAGGATGAAAGCGGCATCCGCCGTTTCGGGAACGGAGAGCGCGAGGCATGAATAACAGAACGACACGACGCAAAACGCGCGTCGGCAAAGTAGTCAGCACGAAGATGGCGAAGAGCATTGTGGTGGCGATTGAGCGGCGCGTGCCGCACACGCTGTATAAAAAGTATTTCCGCCAGACAACAACACTGATGGCGCACGATGAAAAAGGCGAAGCGGCGGTCGGCGATACCGTGAAAATCATGGAAACCCGTCCTCTCAGCAAAATGAAACGATGGCGTCTCGTTGAAGTTATCACAAAAGCAAAATAACCGATCCTCAGGAGTGCGTCATGATTCAGGAAGAAACAAATCTTGTAGTGGCAGACAATTCAGGAGCAAAAAAAGTCCGCTGCATTCGCGTGCTCGGCGGGCATGACCGCCGGTATGCAAGTGTCGGCGATTTGGTAGTTGTATCCGTGAAGTCGGCACTTCCCGGAGCGGGTGTGAAGAAAGGCGAAGTTTCCCGTGCCGTGGTTGTTCGAACGAAAAAAGAGGTCGGGCGTAAAGACGGCTCGTACATCCGGTTTGATGAAAATGCCGTTGTACTCATCAACCAGCAAAACGAGCCGCGCGGAACGCGTATCTTCGGTCCTGTTGCGCGCGAGCTGCGCGAAAAGCAGTTTATGAAAATCGTTTCGCTTGCGCCGGAAGTGTTGTAAAGGCTCGGGCATCGGGTTTCGACGATCAGAACTAAAAAGAAGAAAGAGATTATGTTCGTTCACAAAAATGATACCGTTGTTGTAAAAACCGGCAACTACCTTACCAAAGAAGGAAAAGTGTTGAAAGTGTTTCCTTCCACAAACAGAGTGCTCATCGAAGGTGTGAATATCATCAAGCGGCACACAAAGCCATCGCAAACGAATCCGCAGGGCGGCGTAGTACAGAAAGAAGCGCCGATCCACGCATCGAACGTGATGGTGAAATGCCCGAAATGTAGCACGCCGACACGCATCGGTCACGAGCATGTTACAAATTCTTCTTCCGGCAAAAAAACGACGATGAGAATTTGCCGTAATTGCGGAGAAATGTTTTAAACCTGTCCGTCACTTTTTTGGGCGGATTGATATTCATCGGTGTTATGCGCATAACATAGCACATATTATTTTATACGTATGGCAAAAGAAAGAGAAAAGAAACCATCACAGAAAGCGGAAGCGAAAGAAAAAAAGTCTCCGCACGGCGAAGAGAAGGGCGTTCCGCCACGCTTGTTCGAATTGTACAGGAAGGAAATCGTTCCAGCATTGATGAAACGCTTTTCGTACAAAAGCATCATGCAGGTTCCCCGGCTTGAAAAGATTTCGGTGAACAGCGGCATCGGAGTGGCAACGCAGGATGCAAAGCTTTTGGAAACTGCCGTGCAGGAATTAGCGATGATCACGGGACAGAAACCGGCGGTCACCAAAGCGAAAAAAGCCATCTCGAATTTTAAATTGCGGCAAGGAGTTCCCATCGGGGCGCGTGTAACGCTGCGCTCGAACAGGATGTACGAGTTTCTTGACCGTTTGATCAGCACTGCCATGCCGCAGATCCGCGACTTCCGCGGCGTATCGGATAAATCGTTCGACGGACGCGGCAATTATACGATGGGGATTAAAGAGCAGATTATTTTCCGTGAGATTGATGCTGACAAAATTACACGGTTGAACGGAATGGATATCACATTCGTCACAACGGCGAAAACCGATCTTGAAGCGATGGAACTGTTGAAAGGCTTCGGCATGCCGTTCGTGAAACGGGAACAACTTCAACGATAAAAGGAGTTATTGTGGCACGTTTAGCAATGGTAGTGAAAGCAAAGAGAAAGGCGAAATTTACGACACGCCAGCATAATCGCTGCAGTATTTGCGGCAGACCGCGGGCGTACATCCGGAAGTTCGGCGTGTGCCGGCTCTGCTTCCGCTCGATGGCGCTCGAAGGAAAAATTCCCGGCGTACTGAAAGCAAGTTGGTAAAATAACAAGCTTATGAAAGTGTTTAGCTCGAAAGAAGAATTTTTTAAAAAAAGGTAACATTCAATGTCAATGTCTGATCCAATCGCAGATTATCTTACGCGGCTTCGCAATGCGGTACGCGCACATCACAAGCGCGTTGATATTCCGGCGTCGAATCTGAAAAGAGAGATGACGCGCATTCTTCACGAGCAGAAATTTATCTCGAACTATGCTGTCGTTGAAGATAACAAGCAGGGCGTGATACGGATTCAACTGAAATACTACAACGGCCAGAACGTCATTACCGGATTACGCCGTGTGAGCCGCCCCGGCATTCGCCAGTACCGCTCTGCCGATGCCTTGCCGCGTGTGAACAACGGATTGGGTGTTGCAATTATTTCGACATCGAAAGGCATTATGACGAACAAGCAGGCGCTGAAGGAACATCTCGGCGGCGAAGTGATGTGCCTTGTATGGTGAATTCTATTTTTGCATTGGAGCGCTAAGGAGCAAACAGTGTCACGAATTGGAAAAAAGCCTGTCCCGATACCGGCGGGCGTGAAAGTGGAGGTGAATAACGGTGCAATAAAAGTGAGCGGGACGAAAGGAGCGCTTAGCACCGTGATGCATCCCGACATTACTGTTGCAGTGAAGGGTGAGGAAGTCGTTGTTACGCGCAAGAGCGATGTGAAAGAACATCGTGCCCTGCACGGATTATTCCGCGCATTGATTGCCGACATGATCAAAGGAGTGACGGAAGGGTATTCGAAGAAGCTTGAACTGGTCGGCGTCGGCTATCGCGCTGAGATGAAAGGGAAAGTTCTTCAGCTTGCGCTCGGCTATTCGCATTCAATTGTCTTCCGTGCACCGGACGGAATCAAACTGGAAGCGCCGACGCAAACCAATATCACCGTCAGTGGAAGCAATAAGCAATTGGTCGGATTGGTGGCGGCGAAAATCCGATCGTTGCGTCCGCCGGAACCGTATAAGGGCAAAGGAATTAAGTACGAAGGTGAATATATCCGCCGCAAAGCAGGAAAAACTGCTGCAACTGCCGGCACGAAATAAATTAATAACGTTATGATCAATAAAAATACTGCACTGCGGCGAAAGAAAATTCAGCAGCACATCCGCAAACAAATCACAGGCACAGCGGAACGTCCGCGGCTCAATGTGTACCGGAGCCTGAACAATATTTTCGGCCAGATTGTTGACGACACAACCGGAACAACGCTCGCCGCAGCATCGTCGCTTTCAAAAGAAGTGAAAGAAGAAGCTGCCGCAGTACAAGGGAAAGTCTCCAAAAGCGTTCTTGTCGGAAAGTTGATGGCGAAGAAAGCGTTGGAGAAAAATATCAAGAACGTCGTATTTGACCGAAGCGGTTATCTCTATCACGGCAGGGTGAAAGCCTTTGCCGACGGCGCGCGGGAAGGCGGCTTGAAATTTTAATCATTCGGGAAGCGCCGAATACGACAGCCGATGCCGCAAACTATTGTCGGGTCGTCTAATGGCAGGACAACGCCCTTTGGAGGCGTCTGTAGAGGTTCGAATCCTCTCCCGACAGCAAACAATTGAAATGCTCGATATTCAATTTTTTTCAATGTTCAATTTTCATTTTTTACGGAGTATTCGTGGCACGCATTAAAGCAAGCGAGCTTGAATTAAAAGACAAATTGGTTCATATTAACCGCGTTGCAAAAGTGGTGAAGGGAGGACGGCGCTTCAGCTTCAACGCGATCGTTGTTGTCGGCGACGGCAACGGTCATGTCGGCATCGGTCTTGGCAAAGCAAACGAAGTTGCCGATGCAATTTCCAAAGGCGTTGACGATGCGAAGAAAAATGTCGTGAAAGTTCCGATTGTGAACGGCACGATTCCGCACGCGGTGATCGGGAAGTTCGGTGCGGGAAGAGTTCTTTTGAAGCCGGCGTCTCCCGGAACCGGACTGATCGCAGGCGGCGGCGTGCGCGCACTGCTCGAATCTGCCGGCGTGCGCGATGTGCTGACGAAACAAATGGGCTCGTCAAACCCCCACAATGTTGTGAAGGCGACATTGCAGGGGTTGTTAAGCCTCCGCGATGCGCAAACGACAGCGGAAGTACGAGGAGTTTCGGTTCAGGAATTATTTCAAAACTAACACCTGCGAAAAATTATGGCAGCACATAAAATCAAGATTACCCAAATTAGGAGCGCAATTCATACCCTCGAAGTGCACAAGCGCACGATCAAGGCGCTCGGGCTCGGCAGACCGAATTATTCCGTTATTCATTCCGACACGCCGCAGATCCGGGGTATGGTGAAAACGGTGCGCCATCTCGTGAAAGTGGAAGAAGTGAAATAAGGATAGGATATGACAGTAACACTCAGCAGTTTACGGTACGCGAAAGGCTCGCGAAGAAAAGCAAAACGCATCGGACGCGGACAAGGATCGGGACACGGCGGAACCGCAACACGTGGAAACAAAGGTTATCATTCCCGCTCCGGCTCGGGCTTCAAGCGCGGATTCGAAGGCGGACAAATGCCGCTGTCGCGGCGTCTGCCCAAATTCGGTTTCACCAGCCCGTTCAGGACCGAATACCGGGTTGTGAATGTTGAAACACTTGAAAAGCTTGCAGCGGATGGAAAGATCAACGAGACAGTTACACCGGAAGTATTATATGCTGCTGGCGCGGTTTCAAAGAAAACAGATTTGGTAAAAATTCTCGGCAACGGTTCGTTGAAAGCAAAGCTGAATGTTTCGGCACATAAATTCAGCAAGTCTGCTGTCGAGAAAATTACTGCCGCAGGCGGTTCGGTGAATGAATTGAAAGCAGACGCGGCGGCAGCTTCGAGATAAAATCGTAAGGGCACATGAGCAGATTTAACGAAAGCTTTCGAAATATTTTCAAGATTCAGGAATTGCGGCAGCGCGTGCTGTTCACGGCGGGGCTTCTGATCGTTGTCCGCATCGGTGCGCACGTTACGCTCCCGGGGGTAGATGCCGCCGTGCTTGCCGAATCAATGCGCAATCAGGCATCGAACACGCTCTTCGGATTGTACGATTTGTTTGTAGGCGGTGCGTTCAGCAACGCGGCGATTTTTGCCGAAGGCATCATGCCGTACATCAGCGCCTCTATTATTATACAGCTTCTCGGTGCAGTTGTTCCCTACTTCCAAAAATTACAAAAGGAAGGCGAGAACGGCAGAAAGAAAATTACGCAGTTGACCCGCTATGGAACAGTGCTGATCTCTGCGCTCCAAGGCTGGGGCGTGAGCGTGCGTTTGGTGAACCTGAATGCGGGAGGCGTCCCGATTGTGCCGGAAGCGGTGCAGGGCATCGGTTTCACGTTGAGCACCGTCATTATTCTGACGACGGGAACGATTTTTATGATGTGGTTAGGCGAGCAGATTACCGACCGCGGAATCGGCAACGGAATTTCGCTGATTATTTTTATCGGTATTCTTGCCCGTTTCCCGCATGCAATTCTCGACGAGTTTCAACTGGTCGGCTCCGGCGTGAGGCCCATCATCGTTGAGCTGATCATTTGGGCGCTGATGATCCTGATTGTTGCCGGTGTTGTGCTTGTCACGGAAGGAACGCGAAGGATCCCGGTGCAATATGCGAAGCGCGTTGTCGGCAGGAAAGTGTACGGCGGCGTAACGCAATATATTCCGATGCGCGTCAATACCGCCGGTGTGATGCCGATTATTTTCGCGCAGTCTATCATGTTTATCCCAAGCACGGTGTTGTCGTTCTTTCCGAACAGCGAGTTTGTTGCCTCAATCGCTGGCTACTTTCAGTACACATCGTTCACCTATTCGGTAGTGTACGGATTGATGATTGTGTTTTTCACATATTTTTATACGGCGATTGCGTTCAACCCGAAAGATGTGTCCGACAACATGCAGAAACAGGGCGGATTTATTCCCGGCATTCGTCCGGGGAAGAACACATCGGACTTTATTGACAATATTTTAACGAAAATTACTTTGCCTGCGTCATTCTTCCTTGCCGTGATTGCAATATTGCCGGCGTTCATGGTGCGGTTCGGCGTTACCTCAAGCTTCGCATCGTTCTTCGGCGGAACAAGCCTGCTCATTATTGTCGGCGTTGCGCTCGACACGCTTCAGCAAATTGAATCGCATCTGCTCATGCGCCACTACGACGGATTTATGAAGAGCGGAAAAATCCGCGGGCGCATCGGACGAGGATAGCGCCGGTGCTCGGTATGACTTGATGGTGAAGACAAAAACTGAACGTGAGATTGCCCTTATCCGTGAAAGCAGCAAAATTGTTGCCGAGGTACTGAGGCTGTTGGAATCGCAGGTTAAACCCGGTGTCACAACGATCGAGTTGGATCGGGCGGCGGAAGATTTCATTCGCAGCAACGGCGGCGTTCCGGCATTCAAAGGCTACGGACAGGACCGTTTCAATCGTTTTCCTGCAACAATCTGCGCTTCGATTGATGATGAAGTTGTTCACGGCATTCCGGGCAACCGCACGTTGCGGGAAGGAGAAATTATCTCGATCGAGGTCGGCGTTCGGAAGAACGGCTATTACGGAGACGGTGCCGCGACATTCGCTGTTGGAAAAATTTCCGAAAAAAAAGAACGCTTGATGCGGGTGACGAAGGAATCGCTCGCAAAAGGAATCGAGAAGGCGGTTGCAGGAAATCATCTCCACGATATTTCTGCTGCGGTGCAGGAGCATGTTGAAGCGGCGGGTTTCTCGGTTGTCCGCGATCTTGTCGGACACGGTGTCGGAACCGAGCTTCACGAAGAGCCGACAGTACCGAATTTCGGCAAAGCGAAAACCGGAGTAAGGCTGAAAGAAGGATGGACGCTGGCGATTGAACCGATGGTCAATGCGGGGACGTACAAAGTACGTATTGCCGACGACGGATGGACCGTGCAGACGCTCGACGCAGAGCCGTCGGCTCATTTCGAGCATACCGTTGTTGTGCGGAAAGACAATGCAGAAATTTTAACATATTAGCCGCCGGATGAACTGGAATGGCAAAGCAAGATGCAATAAAAGTTGACGGAACGATTACAGAAACGCTGCCGAATGCTTCGTTCAGAGTGAAGCTCGACAACGGACATGAAATTCTTGCCCACATCTCTGGTAAAATGAGAATGAATTACATAAAAATTTTGGTCGGCGATAAAGTAACGGTGGAGCTATCGCCATACGATTTAACAAAAGGAAGAATTACGTACCGCTACAAGTGATTGAAAGAGGGACATTATGAAAGTCAGAGCATCGGTAAAAAAATTATGCGACAACTGCAAGATCATCCGCCGCAAAGGTGTCGTGAAAGTGATCTGCAAGAATCCGAAACATAAACAACGTCAAGGATAAAATAAATTAAAAAATTTAAAATGAAAGATGAAAAAAAGAACATTAACGGCGGCAGCTCTTGTTTTGTTTTTTCATTTTTAATTTTTCACTCTTAATTCGGAGAACATGTGGCTCGTATCGCTGGAGTAGATTTACCAAAAAATAAGCGCGCCGAAATCGGATTGACCTATATCTACGGCATCGGCCGTCCGACGGCGCTCGAGATTTTGCGCAAGACCAATATTGATCCGAACAAACATATCGGCGAGCTGAACGATGAGGAGGTCGGCAGCATCCGCACGCTCCTTCAAGCAGAATATAAAGTTGAAGGCGCGATGCGTTCGGAAATGCAGATGAATATCAAGCGGCTGATGGATATCGGTTCGTACCGCGGTTTGCGCCATCGCAAGGGCCTTCCCGTTCGCGGACAGCGCACGCGCACCAATTCGCGCACGCGCAAAGGGAAACGCAAAACTGTAGCAGGGAGGAAGAAAGCGGTCGCCAAGAAATAGTATTCGGCGCTTCTCCAGCTCAGCGTTCATACGGAAATACCGAACGCAGAGTCGTTGAGATGCAGAGAAGTGAAAATTAGTGTGAAGGGATAACAACAGTGGCAAAAGCAAAAGCAACGCAAACCGCTGCTGCACCGGCAGCGGTCGCGAAAAAGAAGAAGAAAATTCACGTTGATGTCAACGGCAAAGCGTTCATCAAAGCGACATTCAACAATGTGATCGTAACCCTGACCGACACGTACGGCAATACCATTGCATGGTCGTCTGCAGGAAAAAACGGCTTCAAGGGCTCGCGGAAAAATACGCCGTACGCCGCACAGACTTCTGCCGAAGCCGCGGCAAAAGAAGCATTCGATCTCGGTCTGCGCAAGGTAGAGGTCTTTGTGAAAGGTCCCGGCTCAGGCAGAGAAGCTGCGATCCGTTCTTTGCAGACTGCCGGGCTGGAAGTCACGATTATCCGCGACATCACACCGATTCCGCACAACGGATGCCGTCCGCCGAAACGGCGAAGAGTGTAAAATTATTGCCGATTTTCGATTTTATAAAACTCGGAAGCAATCGTCAATCGGAAATCGTCAATCGAAAATTAGCAGGAGAATTATGGCAAGATATATTGATGCCAGTTGTAAACTGTGCCGACGTGAACGACAGAAGTTGTTCCTCAAAGGCACAAAATGTTTCACTGAAAAGTGCCCTCTTGAGCGGCGCAACTATCCGCCGGGACCGCACGGTCAATCGCGCCGGCAGAAAGTCTCTGAATACGGCATTCAGCTCCGGGAAAAACAGAAAATCCGCCGCCACTACGGTTTGGTGGAAACGCAATTCCGCAATTATTTCGAGAAAGCATTGTCGCAAACAGGAAAAACGGGCGAGATTCTTGTAAAGACGCTCGAACGTCGGTTCGATAATGTCGTTTATCGCCTCGGTTTTGCGTCGTCCCGTAAAGCCGCACGGCAGTTGATTCGCCACGGGCATTTTTCCGTCAACAACAAATTGTGCAACGTCCCGTCGCTTCTCTTAAGCGCCGGGGACGTGATTCAGGTGAACGAGCGGAGTCGAAAGCTTGACGTTATTCATAGCTCAATGAAGCGCATGAAGGACAACACCATGCTTCCGTGGCTGAGCTTGGATAAAGCAAATTTGATGGGAACGTTTCTGCAAGTGCCCGAGCGTGCAGATATTCCTCTGCCGGCAAACGAGCAGCTTGTCGTCGAGTTGTATTCCAAGTAATTCATTTATTTTTTCATTCAATTAAGTGCGAAAGTGAGTGGAACTCATGAGTACTGTTAACTTTCAAATGCCCGACGGAATTGTGCTGGACGATACGAACCGTACTGCAAAATTCGGCAGGTTTATTG
>JAGWND010000141.1 GCA_028873075.1 Bacteroidota bacterium | reverse complement strand
AGAAGAATTCATCAACCGAGGAGATTGTTATGAAAATGTTCGCATTGTTTGTTATAGGAATGGTTGTCGGTTCGTCATTTGTAATTGCAAAGGACGATGGAAGCGAAAAGAAAAATTCGGAAGCACAATCCGTTTTCAACTTCACAATGAAGACAATAGACGGGAAAGAAAAGCCTCTTTCAGATTACAAAGGCGATGTGCTGATGATCGTCAACGTGGCGTCGTTCTGCGGCTATACACCGCAGTACAAAGATTTGGAAGCAGTGTATGAGAAATACAAAGCCAGGGGATTCAAAATTCTTGCTTTTCCTGCAAACAATTTCGGTTCGCAAGAACCCGGCACAAATGGCGAGATCAAAGCATTCTGCACGCGCAATTACAACGTTACCTTTGATATGTTTTCTAAAATCAGTGTTAAAGGAGAGGACCAGGACCCGCTGTATCATTATCTGACAACTGGGACAGATTTCAAAGGCGACATTGGCTGGAATTTTACAAAATTTTTGGTTGACAGAAACGGCAATGTTGTTGCGCGGTACGCGTCCAACATTGTGCCAAGCTCGAAAGAGATAACGGGCAAGATTGAAGAATTGTTAGCCGTGAAATAAGAACGTTTTCTCATTTCAAACTGCGGCTCATGTGAAAGGCGAGTCGCACTCGCAGTAATTTCGTTGATTCTTCAGCGCAGTCTCGGTATATTGTCTCTATGATACGACAATTCGATCTGCGCTCTTCATCCCGCAGAGCAGGACTTCCCAAGAATTTTTTACACGACAGGGACTCGTCATCAGAGTCAGTAGAGCAGGCTGTTCGCGCAATCCTTCATCGTGTACAGCGTGACGGGGATCATGCACTTCGATATTATGAAAAGAAATTCAGCGGAGTCAGACTTGCTTCCATAAAAATCCCTGAAAAAGAAATCCGAAGCGCGCTGAAAAATGCAAACCCGAAATTTGTAGCTATTCTCAAGAAAGCCGCGGCGAACATCCGCCGTTTTCATCTGCATCAACGCCGCTCATCGTGGAAGATTCGTGAACAGTTTAACTCCGATCTTCGGCAATTGTATCTTCCGATCGAGCGCGTCGGTGTGTATGTGCCCGGCGGGCGCGCTGCCTATCCTTCCACCGTCTTAATGAATGTCATTCCGGCGCAAGTGGCAGGGGTGAAAGAAATTCATCTTGTTTCTCCGCCGGATAAAAACGGAAAAGTGAATTCTGATGTGTTACTTGCCGCAGCAATTCTAAACGTAAGGAATGTGTATTGTGCCGGCGGCGCACAGGCAATTGCAGCGCTCGCTTTCGGCACGGAAGCGATTCCTGCGGTTGATAAGATTGTCGGGCCGGGGAATATTTTTGTTGCAACGGCAAAGCGTCTTGTGTTCGGTATTGTCGGCATTGACAGCTTTGCAGGACCGAGCGAAGTTGTCATTCTTGCCGATGATTCCGCGCGCACTGAATTCATCGCTTCGGATATGATTGCACAGGCAGAGCATGATGAGCGCGCTTCCTCAATTCTTGTGACAACAAGCGGATCGTCGGCATCTCACGTGGAAGCTGAAATACAAAAGATAGTGCGCTTTCTTCCGCGCCGGAAAATCATTGAAACATCGCTCAAACAGCACGGCGCAATTATACTTGTGCGGTCGCTTACGCAAGGTGTGGAGATTGTGAATCTTCTTGCCCCTGAGCACCTTGAGATTGTCACGAAAAATCAGGAACAAACACTGAAAATGATCAAGCATGCCGGCTCGATTTTTCTCGGGAATTATTCTCCGGTTGCACTTGGCGATTATTTTGCCGGCACAAACCACGTTCTTCCGACGGGGCGCACAGCGCGGTTTTCTTCCCCCTTGTCGGTAGATGATTTTGTGAAAAAGTCGAGCGTGACGAATTATTCGAAGAAGAAAATGAACTCTGTGAGTGAGGACATTGCCTATTTTGCTGAACGTGAAGGTCTTACTGCTCACGCGTTTTCTCTCAGGCTTCGGGGAAAGAACGATCGAACATGAGCTTCATTAATTTCATAAAACCGAGTGTACGCGCGCTGGAGACGTACGCGGTGAAAGGGAAACCGCTTCAAGCGGGGCTTATTAAATTGAATCAGAACGAAAACCCGTTTGACGTTCCCGAATCCATTAAGAAAGAAATTCTTTCGGCGTTTGCTTTATCTTCATGGAATCGTTACCCGGAAACCTTCCCTCTTACTCTGCTCAAAGCACTTTCAGAATTTACGAAACACCCTGTCGAGGGCATCATCGCCGGCAACGGTTCCAACGAACTGATGTACACGATTCTCATGGCGACGGTAACCAAGGGAACGAAAGTGCTGATTCCGCAGCCTTCTTTTTTTCTTTATGAAAAAGCCGTGCGCGTGTTCGATGGAGAAGTTATCCCGATTTTGATGAACGGCGATTTCTCTTTTCCAACGCAGAAAATTCTTGATGCCGCGCATCGTGCCAAGCCCTCTGTGATCGTTCTTGTTTCACCGAACAGTCCGACGGGGCAATCAATGCCTGTCGCAGGTGTTGAAGAGATTCTGAAATTAAATTCTTCACTGGTCATTGTTGATGAAGCGTACGTCGAGTTCTCCGAGAAACAGAGCGTACAATCATTGCTGAGCCGGTACGACAATCTGGTTGTGTTGCGGACATTTTCGAAAGCCTTCAGCATGGCGGGACTGCGTATCGGATATCTTCTCACGAATCCCGGGCTGCGCAGCGAACTGCTCAAGCCGAAAATCCCGTTCACAGTGAATAATTTTTCAGCCGCTACGGCAATGACGCTGATGAAACACACATATCTCGTAACAAGCCGCATCGCAGAAATCAAACAGCAAAAGAAGGCAATGTGGGATGCGGTTCAAACGATTCCTTCCGTAGAAGCCTTTCCTTCCGACACAAATTTTTTTATCTTTAGAACGCCGCTCGATGCCGTCGCGTTGTTTCAACAGCTTCTCGAACGCAACGTGCTCGTTCGCGACGTCAGCTCCTATCCGATGCTGGAACGGACGCTGCGCGTCAATGTCGGCACGGAAAAAGAAAACAAAAAATTTCTTGCGACACTCCGAACAATTTTTTCCACAGGAACCCCTTCGAAGAAAGGCTGAACGATGAACATCCTTGTCTTTGTCAATCATGTCCCGGATACAGAAACGAAAGTGAAAGTCGGCGCCGACGGCAAAACGATTGATCCGGCGGGTATTAATTACATGCTGAGTCCGTACGACGAATTTGCCGTTGAGGAAGGATTGAAGTTGCGTGAAAAATTTACCGGTGAAGTTACCGTAGCTTCGCTCGGCGGCGATGCCAACAAAGAAACGCTACGTAAAGCCCTGGCAATGGGCTGCAACAAAGCGGTCTTGCTGAAAGATGCTTCCGTTCGGGATTCATTTGCTGTTGCGCGCTCGCTCGCTGACTTTGCGAAAGAGCTTTCTCCCGATATTATTTTATTCGGCAAGCAATCCATTGATTACGATAACGGGCAGGTCGGTTCTCTTGTTGCGGAAATATTAAGTATGCCGTCAATTTCTGTTGTCGTCAAATTGGAGATCAATGACGGTGCGATTGTTGCCGAGAGGGAGATCGAAGGCGGGCACGAAGTTGTTTGTTCAACATTGCCGGCAGTGGTCATGGCGCAAAAAGGATTGAACCAACCGCGCTATCCGTCGCTGAAAGGAATAATGGACGCGAAGCGGAAAGTCATTGAAGAGCGCGCGGCATCGTTCGTTGAATCGAAAGTTGAAGTATTGTCAATGCGCAAGCCGCCGGCAAAAAATCCGGGGAAAATTGTCGGCACCGATGTCTCTGCCGTGCCGGAGCTTGTTCGATTGCTTCATGAAGAAGCAAAAGTTATTTGACAGTCTGTTTTTCCGATCAGAGAAAGAAACAACAATGAAAATTATCGCATTTGCTGAACAAAGGAACAATCAGTTTAAGAAAACTGCATTTGAAGTTGTTCGGGCAGCGCGAACTATCGCGGATCAACTTGGTGCCGAATGCTGCGCGCTGGTCATAGGGGGCAAAGTTTCTTCGATTGCACCGCAGTTGGGCGGGTACGGTGCAGCAAAAGTATTTGTTGTCGAAGATGCACGGTTGGAACATTATTCGACAACAGCGTTTGCGAAAATTGTTGCGGAGATCGCGCATGCTGAAGCCGCCGATATTCTCTTCTTTCCGGCGAGCGCCATGGGGAAAGATTTTGCGCCCCGCGTTGCAGCAAAGCTCGACGCAGGACTTGCCGCAGATTGCACGGCGCTTCGCGTCGAGAATGGAGTGGTGATTGCGACCCGGCCGGTGTATGCGGGAAAAGCATTTGTCGAGGTGACGATTCGTTCTGCACTAAAATTATTTACGCTTCGGCCGAATGTTTTTTCCTCAGGAACTCCCTCAGGAAGCGCTGTTGTTGGAAAGAAAGAAGTTGCGCTGAGCGAAGCGGATTTCAGCTCAGCGGTGAAAGAAATAAAAATTGCCGGCGGGAAAAAAGATGTTGCAGAAGCCGACATCATCGTTTCCGGCGGACGCGGATTGAAGGCACCGGAAAACTTTTCGATGATTGAAGAGCTTGCCTCGTCGCTTGGCGCTGCAGTGGGCGCTTCCCGTGCAGTGGTTGACGCAGGCTGGCGTCCGCACGATGAACAAGTCGGACAAACGGGGAAGACGGTTTCACCGTCGCTTTATATCGCCGTTGCAATTTCAGGAGCTGTGCAGCACCTTGCAGGAATGTCGTCGTCGAAATATATTGTTGCCATCAACAAAGATAAAGATGCGCCGATTTTTTCCGTTGCCGATTACGGCATTGTAGGAGATGCATTCGAGATTGTGCCCGCTCTCACTGCCGAACTAAAAAGAGTGCTGAACCGTTGACAAGAAGTAATAGTTTTGATAATATACGTACGGCAGGGCGTTCAGCCTGCGCTGGCTGAAGTCAGCTTCGGCTGATACAGTCGGTAACAATGTTCGAGAGGAATGATCGCTGTGGAAAAAATTCAGGTTGATATTTTAGGATTGTCAACAAGCCCGTCAAGCGGCGGAGCGTACGCACTGATCTTAAAAGAGATTTCGGGTAACCGGCGTCTACCGATCATCATCGGAGGCTTCGAGGCGCAGGCAATCGCTATCGAGATGGAAGGAATCAAACCGCCGCGTCCGCTGACTCATGATTTGCTGAGAAACATTATTGATACGTTCGGCGCTTCGATTCAGGATGTGTGCATCAACGAGCTGCGCGACGGAACATTTTACGCGAAGATCAATCTTGAAGGAACAACAGCGCAGGAAGTTGATTCCCGTCCGAGCGATGCGATCGCACTCGCCGTACGCTTCGGTGCACCGATTTTTGTTGCCGATTCGGTGATGGAAGAAGCGGGCATTATTCCGGAAGAGGAAGAGGAATCGTCCGACACCGCAAAAACAAAACCGTCTGAGCCTGTGAAGAAACACCTCTCCAAGTTAGAACAACTGCAGGCGTCACTGAAAGAAGCTATCGAAAAAGAGGATTACGAGAAAGCGGCAAAAATGCGGGATGAAATTCGTAAGCTTCAGATGGGCGCGTAACCTACCTACCGGCCAAGCGGATGCTTCACTAATTCCGCCATTTCCCGTACTGCCCGGTCCAATCCGACAAGCGCCGCGCGTGAGATGACGGCATGACCGATGCTCATCTCGTCAATCGCCCCAATGGCCGCGACGGCTTCTACGTTCTGATAATTCAACCCGTGCCCGGCATTCACCCCCATGCCGATCTTTTTTCCGTATTCAGCGATTGACCGAATGGTGTGAAGAAGCTTTTTCTGTTCGTTTTCGTTTTTTGCGTTTGTGTACTCTCCCGTGTGAAGCTCGATCATGTCCGAATGAATTTCTGCCGCGGCATCAAGCTGCGCTTTCACCGGATCGACAAAAAGGCTGACGGAGATGTTCTTGGCATGAAAGCGCTCGATCGCTTTTGAAAGATGCTGCTTCTGTTCCGCAACATTTAAACCGCCTTCAGTCGTTAATTCCCGTCGCTTTTCCGGAACGAGAGTAACAAGTTCCGGAACAACGTCGAGTGCAATGGAGATGATTTCTTCCGTCGCCGCCATTTCCAAATCCAATTTGGTTTTGATCGTCTGGCGGAGAAGCCGCACATCGCGATCGTTAATATGACGCCGGTCTTCCCGCAAGTGACAGACAATACCGTCGGCGCCCGCAAGCTCGCACAGCACTGCTGCTGACACCGGATCGGGTTCGTCGCCGCGCCGCGCTTGACGCAGTGTGGCGATATGGTCAATATTGATGGAGAGTCTCATGTGAATCGCTGACAGAATGATCCCGCCTGCGTTCAGAACGCTGGCGGGGTTTCTCAATAAAAAACCTTCTTCAGAAAACTACAAAAAAAGTGGAGAGAATCAAGAGCAATATGTAACTTTTCGGCAATGGAGTCGTAGGAAAGAACAAGGCAATTTTCTTCACTCCTTATTGTTCATAGGTGCGTTATGAAAAAATATTTTACCGTTTTCGCTCTGTGTGTTGTCTTGACCGGCAGCACGACTGCATTTTCTTTCAGCAGCATGAATGACGGAGATGATTCCGATAAAACTGCAGGGAATGAATCTGTCCGAAACGCGTTCGATGAGCACAGCATCAATTTATTTATTGACGACTTGCTCCAGCGCATCGAATCGCGCGCTGCGCGGTTCGCAGAAAAAGACGGATGGCACGGCGAAGATGATTCGACCAAAAATATCGAGAAGGGAAAAGAAGGAGCCATCACTTTCAACGGCAACACAGAAATCGGTGTTGACGATAAAATTGACGGCGACATTGTGGTCAAGGGGGGAACGCTGACAGTTCTTGGCGTTGTGGACGGCGACGCGCTTGTTGTCAACGGTAATATTGTAGTGAAGGACGGTGGAAAAATCACCGGCAACGCACGTGCAATCAACGGGAAGGTTACTAAGGAAGATCGCGGAGTAATCGGCGGCTATATGGAAGAGAAATCCTCTGCAAGCGATGCCGAGTATTCGTCATGGCCGCCCCATAAGCCGAGAAGCAGCCGCACGTTCAATGATCTGTGGCTCGATGAACAGACGCTCTCGGATAATTTTATTTTCCGTTACAATCGTGTTGAAGGGTTTTTCTTCGGGCTTGGCTCCGAAAAGAAATTTTATTGGGACGGCAGCAGGCAGATTTCCGGCTACGGTTCGGTCGGCTACGGGTTTAAGATTCACCGCTGGCGTGCGAATCTCGGGATAGACCGGCAGTTTGCCACCGCTAGTGCGCTCTACGAAATCGGGATCGAAGGGCACAACAGCACTTCAACAAAAGATGAATGGATCATGGGACTCGGTGAAAATAACGCCGTGGCGCTTCTCTGGCATGAAGATTACCGCGACTACTACACTCGCCAAGGCGCGTCGGTTCATGCAGCGCGCTATTCGAAAGAAAAAGATTTCTCGACGCAATTTATGCTCGAATACCTTGTTGACAAGTATGCATCGCTGCCGAATGGGACAAACTGGTCAATCTTTCGGCAAAGCAGATCGTTTCGTGAAAACCCCGCCGTCAATGAAGGTGTGATGCACAGCATTCGCTGGTCGTTCGGTCTCAGCACGCTCGCAAAAGAGCGCCGGCAGACCGTCGGCTGGAATATTTTCGTCAGTGCTGAAAAGGGAGGAGATGCACTGAAAGGTGATTTCAATTTTACGCAAACGATATTCGATCTTCGAAGATTCCAGCCGCTCTCGGGCTTTGATAATCTGAACGTGCGCTTACGGGTCGGTTCGTTGGAAGGCGATCATATTGTTCAGAAGTCGTTTGAGCTTGGCGGTGCAAACACGCTGCCGGCGTACGGCTTCAAAGAATTTTCCGGAAACAGGATGGTGCTCGGCAATGTGGAATATGTACTTCACGGTCGTGCGTTCAGCGGCATCTTTTTCTGGCCCTCAAGCTTCAGCATGATTGTTTTCTTCGATGCCGGAGCCGCACAAACCGTTGCACCTTCAAAAAATATCATTGAAGGATTCAGCGGTATCACTTCTTCGACGTTGAAGTCCGATGTTGGTTTTGCCATAGGTTGGACTGAGAACGCGCGGCTCGGTTTCGCCTGGAGAACAGATGCTGCGAAACCCGTCAGTATCTTTTTGAGATTCAGCAAGCCGTTTTGACTCTATTGTTCTGGAGTTTAGAACGACGAAGGAATATTGGCATAGTGGAATAATTCCAAAAATCCATTATTCCAATCTTCCGCTCCTTTTACTTTCGGATGACGTACTGCACTTTCGGCGGATTGACGCCGATGACTTTCACTTCTTTCGGATACACAATTGTCGGCTGCACCGCTCCGGTGGTGTCGAGGAGAATCGTGCGGTAATCCACATACGCCGACACATTTTGGTGCTCAATCTTTGCCACCTGGTCAACTCCACCGCGGATTGTCACATCTATGTTCGGCGGAAGAAGAACAACCGCCCGGTTTTCGGGAACCTGATTCAACACAACTGTGACGCCTTTGAATATTTTCTCCGCTGTCAATTGAACATCGAACTGCAGCGTTGCTGAATGCGGGGATACTGTGATGCCGAGGTACGGCGAATCGGGAACCGCAACCCGCATGTTCACAGCCGAACGAAGCTCGGAAAGCTGCACTGCCGCTGTATGCCATTCTTTGATTTCTTCAATTCTCGAGCGGGCACCTGTAACTTCAACGCTGTCGGGTGTCAGTTTCATTTCTCCGGCAATATCATATCCCTCGCGAAAGTCAAGCAGCGTTGTGGGAATCAAGCTGATGTTCTTCGTAATTTTTTCATCGAGTACCACTGTCACTGTTTCGGGAAGAACTTCCACAACTCGAATGCCTTGTGGAACGGCGAACCGTCCCATCACATCCTGGTTTGTCAGGAATGAATAGCGGTTGGAGACCCCGGAGATATCGAGTACGTATTTTTTGTCGGGTGAAAAGGAGAGCACAATCAATTGCCAGCCCGTTCCGCGCACTTTCATGTTCACCGTTTCAGGAACAGGCTGAGCAAGTGCGCGTGACGGTTTCATGTTTTCGAGCACCAACGGAACCGACTCGATGCTTTGGTAGTCGTACGTCAAAACGATCGAGAGCCACAGCAGGATGGCGAAGAATGTTGAGAAAAAAATAATGTGGAAGCGCTTGTTTTTCATTCCCTGGTGCAGAAACAAAAAACTCCATCGTTCTTGAAAAATAACGATAGAGTGTAAAAAATAACTT
>JAGWND010000140.1 GCA_028873075.1 Bacteroidota bacterium | reverse complement strand
TAAACCGACACCTCCCCAAACAGATAACTGACTTTTCTCTTGAGCAGGAGATTGCGTTGCCAATAAAAAGACTAATAGTGGTAGAAATTTTTTCACAAATTTCGTCTCGTTGCACCCGTTCAACTACTCGCCGCCGAAAGATTCTGCGACTGGATGTTCGTTCCCATCGCGCCGTCGAAGACGATGTTTCTTTGTTTCAGTATGTTAAGAAAGCGATTCAAAAAATATTTCCTTAACATATCTCGTGCTTTAGGAATTTCCGTATACTGGCAAATATTGGCTAATTATACCACCTAACCACCTCAAATTCGAAATAACAAATATTTCGCCTGCACTTCTTCAAACTTCTTCTCATCGTCTTGCCATGAATTCACAATTTCATCGGCAGTAGAATCCTCTCTCTCACGGTATAACCTCCATAGAGAATTAATAAAGAAGAAAGTTTATAATAGATTCCCGCTTTCGCGGGAATGACAATCCTCTGGTTCGGTTGTCAAAAACATTATCTTGTGTAACGACAATCAATTATTCCTAAACTTCTCCTCCCTCTGCTCATGTTCCTGTAAGCCGGACGGAGTATCAAAAGAAATCGAATAGATAATCGTTCCCCTTACTCCGGGAGAAATTTTCAATATGTGTTTCGCCGCATCGTTGCTCCGAATAAGATAGACCAGCTTCGCTTCACTCACCTGCACGAACGATTTTCCGTTTCCGTCAATCACAACATCGTGTCCAAGACTTGCAGGCGGAACCGAAGCGCGATCCATTTCGAGGCGAACAGCCGCCGGCTGGTCCGCGCCGATCACGGCATTCACGTCGCTTCCTGAAAAAGTGAACGTCAAATATCCGTCTCCGCCTTCCGCAGATTCGCCGCAATATTCGAATGAATTCTTCCCGGCGCGCCACAAACCTTGCGCGTAAAATTTCCTTTCAACATGCACACCGGGGTCGGTGTAATGCGCGGGAAGCTCAGGACTGTAGCCTTCAACATTGCCGAGCGCACCGTGAAGATACCCGGTTTGCATTGCCGGTATTGGCACCGACGGGTAGTCAACCGGTTTCTGCACAATGCTGAACAGCGGAGGAAGAATTCCACGATAGCCGGCATCCCTCAGCAGCGCTTGAACCGAGCGCTCAAGATGTTCGTAGCCGGTTTCGCCCGTGTGAATCGCGTACAAAATATTTTCGCGGTCAATCAAAATCATCGTCGGAATTTCACGCACGCGATACGCATCCCACATCGTCCGCGTATTATCCGTTGCAATTGCAAAATGAAGATCAAGCCGGCGAATAGTTTCTTCAACGCGGCGCGGATCTTTTGCAAAATGAAATTCCGGCGTGTGAATGCCGATCACCGTCAAGCCCATTTCTGCATACTGCCCGTGAAACGCTTCAGCAATACGAACAGCGCGGAGCGACGCTTCCGAAGTAAAGTTCCAAAACAGAAGAAGCACAACGCTTCCCTGAAGCGATTGAATTGAAAGCGGCCGTGAATTGAACCAAAAATCGGCGTAAATTTCGGGCGCGTGTTCTGTTCGTGTCGTAATTTGTTTCATTTGCAATAATATAAAGAAAGGGGAAAGGAAGTGCAAAATTTAGTAGTGTTACAGTTTCGCATCTGTGTCATTCCGGCTTTCGCCGGAATCCAGAAAATTGAGCACTGGATGCCAGCTTTCGCTGGCATGACATTCGTTTTTGATCCAAACTTATCAAACTGTAACACTACCCAAAATTTTGTATCTTGTTGAGAAAAAAGTGAGAATAATGAAATCTCTGCCTAATATTATCGTTCTGCTTTTTTGTTTACACGGTATGACGTTTGCACAAAGTGCTTTTCTGGAAGATAACCAAAGCGCAACGGCTGTTTCTGCGGGATCAGCACTCAACAAGGATGCTTTTTCTGCCGGAGGCACAATAGCGTTTTCAATAAAAGGGAGAGTTGACCTTCGACTAACTATAGGAGAGACCTTTTATTCCGGGATCAATTATTCGAGAACAGCGTTTGCACCAACGTTCGAATTTCAAATCATGAAAAGCACCCCCGACCACCCTGTGGCAATCGCTGCAGGTTTTTCAGCCGAAGTGGCAACGTACTCTGACGACTACAACTCTCAAAATGAAATATCAACCGCCGACCTTTCTTTCTTCGGGAATATTTACCACAACTTTTCCCTTGGCAAAGGAATCGTCGTACAGCCCGCGTATGAATTGCATTATACGAGAGGTTTGGCTCAGGCTCAAGACGTTTCTGGTAATTATCGTTTGAGTTACTCAGGTGTTGCCTATGAATCCGCATCGCAAACAACGGAAACGGATGTTGAATCGTGGCTGCATAGTATCGGACTGACTTTTTCTTTCACAACATCACCTTCAACACAACTTCTTGTTTCTCCTTCCGTTGCGATGACAAGCACGATTACAACGTGGGGAGCAGAAGTGGGGATAATATTTTAGACGAAGAAATTTTCCCGAAAGTCATTGTCATTGCTGGAAATTTATTTATGAGAAAAATACGGAATGACGCACCGATCATACTATTCAAACATCAGAAAGAATGGGCAGCGTGGTTAAAGAAAAACCATGCTGCAACGCCCGGCATTTGGATGAGATTTTACAAAAAAAATGCCGGCGCGCATTCCATTACACATGAAGAGGCATTGGATGAAGCGCTGTGCTACGGCTGGATTGACGGGCAATTACAAAAGTATGATGAACACTCGTGGCTGCAGAAATTTACACCGCGGCGTGCAAAAAGCATCTGGTCGAAGAAAAACGCCGAGCGTGCCGAGCAATTGATAAAGCTCGGCAAAATGAAACCGGCGGGACTGCAGGAAATAGAAAAAGCCAAAGCCGACGGACGATGGGAACGGGCGTACGACTCGCCGGGTCGCATGACGTTCCCGGATGATTTTCTGAAAAAGCTTTCGAGGAATAAAAAAACTTCGGAATTTTTCGAGTCGCTCAACAGAGCAAACAAATATGCCATCGCGTGGCGCTTGCAGACCGCGAAAAAACCGGAGACGAGGGAGAAAAGAATGACGCACATACTTGAGATGCTTTCACAGGGGAAAAAATTCCATTAACAGATATCGTTCCATAATTTTAATGAAAAAAACCGGAATCGTGGAATAATGGAATGTTGGAATTTCTTGACAGAGCGATTTCATTATTCCAATATTCCAAGCGCTTGCATCAGCATAAACAACTTCAATCAAAAAAGAAAGACCACATCGTGCCAAAATATGTTGCTTTATTGCGCGGCATCAATGTCGGTGGAAACAAAAAAGTCCCGATGGCGGAGATGAAAAAAGTTCTCGAGAAAATTGGACTTAAAAATGTTGTAACAATCCTTGCATCGGGGAATGCCGTGTTTGAATCCGAAATAGAAAGCGTAGACAAACTGACGGCGGACATCTCGGCTGCGCTGGAAAAGAAATTTCAATTCTCAATCCCCGTTTTACTGAGAACATTTTCCGACATCGAAAAGATGATCGCGCTCGATCCGTTTAGGGGAATAAAAATAACGCCGCAAATACGGTTGTACGTTACTTTCCTTTCGGAGAAACCGAAAGGAAAAATATCCGCCTACGTTTCGCCGGACAAATCATTTAGAATCATATCCGGCACAGAAAATGCGGCGTTCAGCGTGCTCGATCTTTCGAAGGCGAACACTCCGGAGGCGATGAGCTTTCTTGAAAAGGAATTCGGGAAAAATGTTACGACACGGAATTGGAATACGGTGGTAAAGATCGGGAAGCTTTAGAAAAGACTTACATCCAGGAAGAGCGCGAAGGGACACAAATTTTAAGCACTCCGGCAACCGGAAGCAGCCGTTTATTAACCGGATCAACTGCAAGATCGGACAGCTCCAGCATTGTTGCTCCAAGCAGCGGCGATGCATTCGGCTCGCCGAACTCACCCGACGTCAATCCTCAAACCTTTATCTTGGTTTCAAACGTAGCCGTGATTTTTACTCTTCTGTTCTGCGTTCGTAGAAAAGATACAGCGCTCACATTTGAAGAGCAAAGGTGTGATATTCCTGCAAGCTCTGTACCGTTAACTTGCCCTCGCGGATTTGTTCGATCGCTTTCAGCGCAGTCGCCGCCGCAGAGAGCGTCGTGATGAACGCCACTTTGTATTCAATCGCCGCCCAGCCGATGGAATATTCATCGTAGCGCGATTCCTCGCCCAACGGCGTGTTGATCACCAAATCTACTTCTCCGTTTTTGATGTGGTCAACAATATTCGGCCTCCCCTGCTGCACTTTGAACACCTGCTTGTTCTGAATATTGTATTTGGCAAGAAACTCCGATGTCCCTTCAGTTGCAATGATCTTGAAGCCAAGATTGCGAAAGCCGCGCACAATCTCCAACGTCTTCTCGTTTTTGTCGTTATCATTCACGCTGACAAATACTGTTCCGTTCATCGGCAGCGTATTCCCTGCACTCATTTGAGCCTTTGCGACCGAGGAACCGAAATGGTTTGAAATGCCCATCACTTCGCCGGTCGAGCGCATCTCGGGACCGAGAAAGACCTTTACTTTCGGAAATTTCGAGAACGGAAAGACGGCTTCTTTCACCGACACGTACTTCACTTTTCTGAAATCGAAATCCATTACACCGAGGTCTTTCAATTTTTTCCCTACCATGACTCGCGCGGCAATTTTCGCGAGCGGCACGCCCGTTGCTTTGCTCACAAACGGCACAGTGCGCGATGCGCGCGGATTCACTTCAAGCACATATACGACATTATCCTTCATCGCGTACTGCACATTGATCAAGCCGACAACATTGAGCGCGTACGCGAGCTTCTTCGTGTAATCAATGATGACTTCAAGATTTTCTTTACTGATCATGAACGGCGGAAGAACACACGAGCTGTCGCCGGAATGAATTCCCGCTTCTTCAATATGCTCCATCACTCCGCCGATGAGTACCTCGGTTCCGTCGCACACGGCATCAACGTCGAATTCGAACGCGTCTTCCAAAAAGTTGTCAATGAGAATCGGCTTTTCGGGAGAAACGTCCACCGCTTTTTTCATATACTCTTTCAGCGATTCTGTATTGTAGCAAATCTCCATCGCTCTGCCGCCGAGCACGTAGGACGGGCGCACAAGCACCGGAAAACCTATTTCTTCTGCGACAAGCACAGCATCTTTCACGGAGAACGCCGTTCCGTATTTCGGATGCGGAATCTGATGCTGGCGCAGCAGTGCACCGAATCGCTGGCGGTCTTCTGCAAGATCAATTCCTTCCGGTGACGTACCGAGGATGTTGACGCCGTGAGATTCGAGCGCCTTCGCAATCTTCAGCGGCGTTTGCCCGCCGAAACTGACAATGACGCCATCCGGCTTTTCATGATCGCAGATGTTCAGCACATCTTCTACCGTGAGCGGCTCGAAATACAATTTATCGGTCGTGTCATAATCCGTCGAAACCGTTTCGGGGTTGCAGTTGATCATGATGGTTTCGTAGCCTTCTTCGCGCAGCGCGTACACACCGTGTACACAGCAGTAATCGAATTCAATTCCTTGTCCGATACGGTTCGGCCCGCCGCCGAGAATGACGACTTTTTTCCGCGGCGATCTCTCCGATTCATTTTCCCGCTCATAGGTTGAATAGTGGTACGGCGTGTGCGCTTCAAATTCCGCCGCACAAGTATCAACAGTTTTAAATACAGGAATGATGCCGCGTTCTTTCCGCAGTGTGCGAACAGTATCCTCGTCAGTTTTCCACAAGTGCGCAAGCTGGTAGTCGGAAAATCCGTATTGCTTCGCCTTCTGAAAAACCTCGGGCGTGCACTTCGAAAATTTTTTCTCCGCCGAAGCAAGGCTCTCACCATTCACCAGTGATGATAGCTCATTTTCCATCTCAACAATTTGTTTCATGTTGAAAAGAAACCACGGATCAATTTTTGTGAGATCATGAAGCTCTTCAATTGAAATGTCCAACTTCAACGCATAACGCAGGTAGAAAATATTGGACGGTTTCGGTTTGCGCAGATGAGTTTTAATTTTCTTTATCCATTCTGTTCTCGAGCGCGGCGACATTTTTTTCACGTCGAACGGATCTTTGCCGTCTGCGCCAAAGCCGAAACGCCCCGTTTCCAGCGATCGAAGCGCTTTCTGCAGCGCCTCTTTGAACGTCCGTCCGAACGCCATCACCTCGCCGACGGATTTCATTTGAATGCCGAGCGTGTCGTCAACGCCTTTGAATTTCTCGAAATCCCATCGCGGAATTTTCACGACCGTGTAATCAATCGTCGGCTCGAACGATGCCGGCGTCTGCTTTGTAATGTCGTTCGGAATTTCATCGAGCGTGTAGCCGACAGCGAGCATCGCCGCAATTTTTGCAATCGGAAATCCCGTCGCTTTCGATGCAAGCGCCGAACTTCGCGACACGCGCGGGTTCATTTCGATGACGTACATCTTTCCATTCGCGGGATTGATGGCAAACTGCACGTTCGATCCGCCGGTATCAACGCCGATGGCGCGCATGACGCGCAGCGCCCCGTCACGCATATATTGGTATTCTTTGTCTGTCAACGTCTGCGCGGGCGCGACAGTGATCGAATCGCCCGTATGCACGCCCATCGGATCGAGATTTTCAATCGAACAAATAATGACGACATTATCTTTTCTGTCGCGCATCACTTCAAGCTCGTATTCTTTCCAGCCGATCACAGATTCTTCCACCAGCACTTCATGAATCGGACTGTTCGTCAATCCGTGTTCGACGAGCGTCCGGAATTCCTCCACATTGTAGGCGATGCTTCCGCCGGTGCCGCCGAGCGTGAACGAAGGACGAATGATGATCGGGAATCCGATGTTGTCAACGATCTTCAGCGCTTCTTCAAAACTGTACACGAATCCGCCGTGCGGCATTTCAAATCCGGCTTCGTGCATCGTCTTCTGAAAAAGCTGGCGATCTTCCGCCTTTTTAATTGCATCAAGCTTCGCGCCGATAAGCTCGACGCCGTGCTTTTCTAAAACGCCTCGCTCGGCGAGAGCAACAGCGGTATTCAACGCAGTTTGCCCACCCATCGTGGGAAGGATTGCGTCGGGTTTTTCTTTTTCGATAATCAGCTCGACAAACTCCGGTGTGATCGGTTCAACGTACGTTGCGTCGGCAAGCTCGGGGTCGGTCATGATCGTTGCAGGATTGCTATTGATCAAAACGACGCGGTATCCCTGCTCGCGCAGGACTTTGCACGCCTGTGTTCCCGAATAATCAAACTCGCACGCCTGACCGATAACAATCGGCCCGCTGCCGATGATGAGAATAGATTTAATGTCGGTTCGTTTTGGCATGAGGAAGGATGTTTAGAGACTATCTGAAAAACCGTTTGCTATTAGAATACTATGTTATTGATGCTCTACGAGCATCTGGAAAAAGGAACACCGGGTTTTTCTACAAAATAAAACATCTACGATATTTTTACTGCCTCGTAGAGGCAGCATTGTTGTCATACACTCTTGTCTTCGCCGCAGCATCCCCATAGAGGATTCATAATAACTGCCAAAAAGCGCTCCTTCGCAGCCCTTCAAACAATACCTGTTTGTTGTCAATCATAATGAAATGATAGAGAAAAACCATCCCCACAATGTCGGGATGGTTTATGTTCACGCTTGAAGAAGTATACAAAAAATTCGGAAGGATTACAACGAGGCTGCTCATTCCTCAGGATTCTTCTTCCACTTCATCCGTTTCAACACCCGAAGAGCGGCGAGATACCACTGCACAACACCGATTTCCCTTCGCTGATATAGTGGAACAAGGTCCTCGATTTCTTTCCCGATCTCGACCTGAATCGAAGACGATTTTGCAATTGCGAGCACCTGCGACGGAAACACGCTGCGATGCCCGGTAACAAGAAAGCTGATGATACACGCAACAACAGCATACGGAGCTATCTGCGGGCCGAAAAGTTCGACCGACATAATGCTGGCAGCGATCGGCGTGTTCGCCGCGCCCGCCAGCACGCTGACAAGTCCGATAGCGGCAAATGTTGCCACATTCAGATCAAAAAGCTGTGCAAATAACGCCCCGGCTGTCGAGCCGATAAAGAAAATCGGCGTCACAATTCCGCCGCTGCCGCCGAAATTCAATGTCAGACTTGTCGTAACGATCTTTGCAAGAAACGCATACCACACAACCTTCTCGCCTTCGAGCGACGATTCAATAGTGCGCAAGCCGAGCCCGAGGAACTGGTTCGAAAGGATAAACGCCAGCGCAATGAGAATAACGCCGCCGACAAATCCTTTCAACGGAAGCCACCATTTCAATTTGTTGGCGAAACGCTCTCCCCATTTCAGCACTGTGATCAAAAGGCCCGAACACAATCCGAAAAAAATTCCCGCAAAAACAACGATCACCAGAAACGACTCGCTGAACACCGGCACAAAATTCAGCGGGTGGTAAAAATAGGTAATTCCGAGAGCGCGTGAAACCTGGTACCCGGTAATGCCGGCAATGAATGACGGAAGCAATACATCATATAACATGCTTCCGACAAACAGCACCTCGACGCCAAAAATTGCGCCGGAAATCGGTACACCGAAAACGCTTGCAAAGCCGGCGCTGACACCGCAGATCATAATCTTTTTCCGGTCCTCCTTATCAAAGCGGAAAATATCCGCAAGAAGTGAGCCGATACCTGCGCCCATATCCGCGCACGGAGCTTCTTTACCTGCCGAACCGCCGACCGTGATCGTAATGAGCGGAAGAACGAATGCTTTCAACGGCGAGATAATGCCAAGCCTGCGCGTATCATGAATTGCGTCAATCACTCTATCTGTCGTGTGCGCATCGGCGGAAGGCACCAGAACATGACCGATGATTGCATTGACGAACAATCCGACCGGAAGCAGAAGGAAGAGGTAATGATTTTGAAAAAAAAGATCCGTTCCCAGGTCGAGCAACTTCAAAAAAACAGAACTGACGAAACCCGTAACGGTACCGACAATTGTTGCCACAACAAACCACTTCAACACGCTGAAAAAAAGTACCGTTTGTTCGGTCAGTCTGAATTTCATATTAACTAAAATAACTCTTTTTATCAGAAAAGCAAAAAGGGGAAAACAAGCAGTGCTCAGTTTTCCCTTTTTTCAACTTTAAACAATCGGCTTACAGAAATTCCGAATCTTAACAAAACCGGAAAAACAACAGTCTCTCTCCTACTCCCCCGCTTCAGCCACAAACTTTGCACGAAGGTTGAAGAA